>JAHJAV010000081.1 GCA_018813685.1 Nanobdellota archaeon
GGTCGACAAAATGATATCAAACTTAAATACAGGCGATTTAACAGAAGTTTATGGGTTTTTTGATTTAAACCCTTACTGACGACAAAAAGTGCCTTAAATCGAAAATTAAAAATGGGGGTTGAGGTTTATCAAAGCATTCGATTACATGCATTTCTTTAAAAGTTATTAGAATGGAGCCGATGGGGGTTATTAAAGGTTAGATTTCTATTACTTTAAACCTTATTTGAAGTCCTAGAAATTGTTAAATTTCTATGATCTTCCCTCTCTTTCCAACATTAATAACCTTAGTCTTTCCTATCATCTCTTCTATCCCTTCTGCTTCATGCACATGAGAGCATAATAACAGGCTTGGCTTGAACTTTTCAATAGCCCTTCGAACACCGCTTGAGCCAGGAAACATATCAGTGAACTTCTCCATCTTTGTTCCAGTAGGATGCACATGAGTTACCATTATCTTTTTGGATAAATCCTTTATCTTATCATGGCCTTTCTTAAGCAGATCATAGATCTCTTTTTCGTCCATCTGAAAAACACCTATATTTGCTCCGCCTGCTCCAAATATCCCTATGTTTTTATAAGTTACAGAATAGCCGTGGATATTCTTCATTCCGTAAAGCTGCGCTAAAAAATCAGCAGTTGCTGCAGTCTCATGATTTCCAGGTATAAGCAAAACCTTTTCATGCCTTTTCTTGAAAGGCCCGATAATATTATCAGTAGACATCTCACCCATTGTCAAATCGCCGCAAAGAACAACCAAGTCTACCTTTTCTTTCTGCGCCTTCTCAGCCAGTTTCTCAGCTAAACCAATATCGCCATGAATATCGCCAGCTGCTAATATCTTAAGCTTATCACTTTTATGTTCCTTTTTCTCTTCCATAACACCCTAGAAACAACCAATATTTAAAAATCTATCTCTCTTTAACCTTAACTTCCTGCCCAGTCAAATCAATAATATTAGATGGCCTTCCGTGCTTCTCCCCTTCATATATAACAAACTCTACCTTAGGCTTGATCCCATCATCTAAATTATCAAGAGAAGTCATAAAATCACCGCCTGACTTATTAGCAGAAGTCGTCACAACAGGAAAACCTAATTCTTCAACAACCTTGCTGAACCAATGCTCAGGAATCCTAACTCCCAAACTATCCAATCCAGGAGCGATATTCTTAGCAACAGTATTTTTTGATTTTAATATCAAAGTATATGGTCCTGGCAGTTTCTTTATCCATTTCTCTGCTTCATGGCTGACAACGCAATTTTCCTTGATCCATTGTTTAGATGGCGCAATAACAGAAAAAGGAGTGTCTGGCCTCTCTTTTATCCTTCTTACTTCTTCAACACAATCTTCTCTTAAAGCATTGCAGCCTAATCCATAGATTGTATCAGTCGGATGTATAAATACAGCGCCGTTCTTAGCAACCTCAAGAATGACCTGTTTATTGACTTCAACTTCATCTTTCGTAAGGATTTTCATAGAAAAAAGTAATGTTGCTGGCTTTATATATTTTGTGCTAATAATTTATAAAAAAATAAATGGTTTTATGACTAACTTGATAGATAACCCATCATAAATCCTTCTTCGCTTGGATTAATCTGGTCATTCTCACAATAATCACCTACTCCTTTTTCTGTGTATATATCCAATTCATCTGATTCTTCCATTTTCATCACCTCAAAATTTTTTAATTTTGATGGTGCAAGAAATTATAATTTCTAAGCACCTCATCTTTGTTTGAAAGGGCAAAATTTAAATCCAAGAGACCCCTAACATATCCCTATGAACGTTTTGTTTGTTTGCAATCAAAATCAAAACAGGAGCAAGACAGCTGAAAACATATTCAAAGATAGATTCAAAACTAAATCTGCGGGCCTTTACAATACTAAACCTATCACTGAAAAACAGGTTTCTTGGGCGGATGTTGTAGTGGTTATGGAAGATGCCCAAAGGAGCGAGATAGCTAAGAGATTTCCTAAGCAATACATGCTTAAGCGAATCCTTTCCCTTGAAATACCTGATGTTTACCATTATAACCAGCCTGAGCTTGTTGAAGAGCTTAATTCTAGGATAGATGAATTATTTTAGCCATTCATCAAATTGTTTTTTTGCTTCTTCCTTTGAGGAGAATACATTTGTTTCAGACACAGATAGTTCAGGCAAGCTTCTCGTAACTTTAAATCTGATTCCGTCATCTCCATGAACTTCCATGATAGATATTTCCCATTTCTTGTTTAGATGTTTTTTAGTTTCTTCCATCCTGCATATACTTACAACCAAGCATCACTAAACTGCAAATCAAAACTTCCTACCTTACTCATTGTAAGTTTTCTTATCTGTTGGTAAAATAAATCCTTTATCTTTTCTTTGCTTAAATCAACCATTTTTTCACCTCAAAATTTTTTAAATTTTGAAGTACCAGAAATTAGGGGGTAATTTCTCAGTACCTCTTTTGTTAAAGAAAAAAGGCAGGAAGACACAAGGGGGTGTGTTATATTTACCTGCCTTATTTCTAAAATCATAATAACTAATCAACAAACTCCATTTATATATCTGGCGGCCGCACTTGGCAAGTGGCAAGTGCTATGCCCAAAACGTCTATAACCCTAAAATTCTGCCTCTACAGCCCTTCTAGCACTTGCCAAAATAAGTTGGCAAGTGGTATCAAAAAACACCAAAAAATATTTAAAAAACCGCACTTTACCTAAAAAGATGAAAAGAATCCATCTAATAATCTCAGGCCGTGTCCAAGGCATCTATTTCAGGCATTACACTAATATAGAAGCTAACAAACTAGGCCTGAAAGGTTTTGTAAGAAATCTAAATAATGGAAACGTAGAAGTGATTGCAGAAGGCAGCGAAGAAAAACTAAAAGAATTGATAAAATTCTGCAGAAAAGGCCCAGACGCAGCAAATGTAGATAATGTGATTATAGATTATGAAGAGCCAAAACAAGAATTCGAAACATTCTCAATAAAATACTAAAATTCGCTCAGCTTCTTAACAGTCGTATACTTAACAATTGTAATATTCCCCTCTATCCCGCCGCCTTTCTTCTCCAAAGAAACAAACTTATCATCTGCTAACTTATTCACCCTTCTAAAAAAGCTTCTGTAAGAGGTCTTTCCGCCTTTTTCCTGATAAAGCTTGAACAGATCACCCATCTTAATATTGCTATGATTTTTGATAATGCCTAAAATAAACTTTGAATCGTCTTCAAGCTCATTAGAGCTCTGCAGATTAGATTCACCTAATTTCTCCAGGGCTTTTTTTGCATCCTCTTCAATAATCTTTCTGCTAGACCTATTCTCAGCGCTTAGCCCAGCTTCTCTAAGCATAGTCAATCCTGCCCTTATATCCTCTAATTCAACTGCTTTTTTCAATATCAATTGGAAAGCAGCATCTTCTAACACATCAGGAACAAAAGCATACTCTATCCTCTGTCTAAGTATTCCTTCTGTTTCTTTAAGATTATATGGCTTGAACTCGAGTTGATCTAACATTAACCTTGACCTTATCCTCTCTTCTAAATTCAATACCCAATCTTTATAATTAGTTATCAACAATATAGATTTCTTATAGACCTCTTCCAATATTGAATAAAGAAAATCAAAATCCTCTGCCTTGTCAACTTCATCAAATACAAAAACAACTGCCTTCTTGTTTAATATCTCTTTTATCACCTTGAATAATTCATCTCCGCCTTTATTCTGTGTAAGCCTATAACCCAATATTGCACACAGTTCTAAATAAACTTTAAATGTAGTATTCTTATGCCAGCAGTTTATGTATACAGAAACAATCTCATCAGTAGTCTCTTCAATCTCGCCAAGAACCTGGTTGCAGGCTAATGTCTTACCTATCCCAGGAACACCATAGATAAAAAGATTCTTTCCATTCCTTGCCTGAAACAATGGTTTTATGCACTCTGCAATATGCCTCTGCTGCACTTCCCTGTATTTCATCGGCTTTGGCTGGAAAGCAAAATCAAGAGCCTGCTCATTCCTAAACAATGATTCATCAGAACTCAACATATCTTTGAATAGCGCCATTTTACCTGAGGGATGTAAAATAGAGATGTTTTTAAACCTTTCCAAACACTAATTTAATTTCCTGTCCCTCAACGACGAAATCTCTGAAGTTAATCTTGCAGTTTCAGAAGAAGCAATTGCAGTATATCTTTTACCTCCTAATGCGATTTCTAGCTCAGTAATATTTATATCCCCCTTATAAGAAAGATAAACTTTTGCATTAAACCCCTTATCATCATTAAGAAGCTCAAGCATTGTTTTTGCAGGAAACTCGTTTCCATCGTGAAAACAATCAACAACAATAGCATCAACAGATTTGGTATCTGGCAATTCCTCAAAGCCAACATTCAAATACCTTTCATTTGCAGAAGGATTTAACCCAAGAAATGCATACAAAGACTTATACCACTCTAGCCTTCCGTAAAAAACAACAGTAAAATAAGGAATAACTTTAGGTGTACTAACTGATTTGGCTTCCCGCCTACGTCTTTCTTCTCGCTCTGCTGCCCTAATTCCTTGGTTAACCTTATGCCCCCTTACTCCACCTAACTGAAGTTTTTTCATTAACAAGAAGAATGGTTTTGTATTTAAAAAACTAACGGGAAAATTAATGCGAGCATAGTGAGCATAGGGGTTTAATTCCCCGGCCTTTAGGTCGAATTCTTAGAAAGAAATTTATTGCGGCTTCGCCGCAGAATAATCTGCGGACGAAACTGCGCAATAATCTATTTACTTCAAAATAGCGTTAGCTTTCGTCTGTGGAGACGAAAAATGACAAACCTAAAACATTACAGCCACAAAATTGGCGTGAACTTCTGGCACATTGAATTTGCAACTAAGTATCGCTAC
>JAHJAV010000082.1 GCA_018813685.1 Nanobdellota archaeon
AGAAACCGTCCATTTAAATGGCTATGCACCATGCTAAAATGGCCCTGTTCGTTATATGTAGGACACTGGTACTACACTACAGTATATAAGAGTTATGCCTATAACACGCCTGCATATGGAAGAACGAGATCCAGATCTACTGCTCACTTTGCGGAGTCTTAGCCCTATTATCAAGTTCTACCCCCTGATTGGCATGTTCTAAAAATTTAGTAGGATCTAGGGTGACTCCCATCTCCCGCAAGTCACTAAGTGCTACACCCCGCTCGACTCCTTGATATACACTTTCAAGAACCCACAAAAGCTGCTGTTCTCGGTAATGAGCAATTCTCTCCTCAACAGGCATACCTTTGTCTTCTGCTCTGGCCATATCATCAGCTCTTAGAGATTCACCCAATTCAGACAATCTAGGATATATACTCTTTTTTGCCGAAGTAGCAAAAGCCATAAGTTCCGTTCCTTCTAATTTAATTACTTCTGCTGGTGTAGTTGGCCACCATTCCGGTGCTCCCTCGGGAACAACAAACTCCACATTTGTTCCTTCCGGCTCCTCTTCCTCCTCTATTTCAGCCATCTCCGCACTCCACCTGCCTATACCCGGTATTTCAGTTGGCATACAATCACCTCCTTACTAATATTGCACACTTTTTAATAGTAACATAGGGCATTAATAGGGCTCAAGTTCTGTTTATAAACTGCCCCATCATCTTTGGTGTGGGGAGACGCAGGACGGAAGGGGACTGTTCTTAAAATAATTGATCCCGTAGGGTTACTGAGAATAAATGGGATGGGGTGGGCAAGAATCTACTTTTTCTTCGCTTTAGTAGCTTTTTTTGCTTTCTTGGTTGTTGATGTCTTGCTCTTTTCTTTCTTTTCCTCTACTGCCTCCGGTTTTTTCTCTCCAGCTAATGATAATAAATCGATAATTGTACCAAGCTTGGTATTTAGAATGTCATTTAGAACATCAATTTTTTCTACAAGCTGTAAAATGCTGCGATCACTTATGTTAGTCTGTGGAGATCTACCTGAATCCCTAGCACCAAAATCCCTTCTGGGAGAATCTTTGCCTTTTTTCTCAAAACAATCACTGCAATATGTTAATTTAAGGACCGTTCTTAGAATTGCCTATAATGAAAGGACCGTCCTTCCATTTACTTATATGAAAGCTTACTACCCACTTCTCAGTAATATGTAAAAATGTTAATTCTAAGGATAGTCCTTTGAAAGGTTACAGACCACACTAGTTTAAATCATTGAGAACTCCGATATAATAACCACAGAGTATGGTCATTCAGATTATTATAAAGACACCAAAATTTACACGCCAAATGTTCTCCATTAATAAAACAGCAAGCTTCATTTCCATATTTGATCCCACGTCGAACATAACAGACCTCAATGCTAAGAATGAACGAAAATACAAATACAGCCGGTGGACTTATCATTCCGATCGAGAGTACCCACACCTAACAAAAACTCAAGCAGCCAAGAAACTTTCCTTCTGTCAAGAAAGATACGCAAAAGCTTACAAACTCCAAAATTTCTGTGGATTTCTAGAGCTTCCAGGATATGGAAGTTCATTTAAAATCGAACACACTTCGATTAACCTTGCAAAACACAATTTTCGCAATGGAGTAGATAAAGAAATATATTTTGAAATTCCCGAATCAGATTATGGCAAAACTCACTACATTAATTTTTATCTTATTGAAAAAGGTAGGCACGACATCTATCACAATATTCTCAATCAGAAGAAGGAATTTTTCCAACTAGTCAACCATGAAATAATAATAGATAACACGCCACCATGGTTTGCAATCCTGTTTTCAGGGAATAAAAAGCCATGTCCATCACAATGTTGAGTTAGCCAGAACTTCTTTAGAATTGAAAAGAACCCCTCAATGTACAGATTCTGGGTTGGTTTCCCTTTATCTGGCATTGATTGGCTCACCTCCAGTTTTTTCCAGTAAGCGATATATTGTCAGCCACATAAGCTCCGCCTTGGTCTGAATGAATAAATTAATATTTCTTCGCAACAAAAGCTAAATTGTTTGGATCCAAGTATCCAAGTTTTTTCATGCCTCCATTTATCCATTCCTGCTCTTTGTTGAAAGGAACTTTGTAGATTGTTTTCTTGTTGGTTTGATCTGAGAAATTATCAGCGGTACATATAACGATTGGGCCCAGTTGCGCTGTGTTTTCTTGTTGGTTGTTTAAATATTGATAGAGATTGTCATCTAAGCTTTCTGGTCTAACCCACTCTGAACCAAGGCTTCTTCTGTAGATTACATTAATTTCATGTTGACCTTGGTACAACATGATGGGTATACCCATTGAAAGAAACTTGCTTTTTAAAGTTCTATATCCCTTCGAGGTAATAGCTTTTTTCCTAAATCTGATTAAGTCATATTTTTGTCCGGGTTCTTTTGATATAAGAACATCGGCCGGTGATATGTGTGGTTGTAACAGAAACCCTTGTTCGTCTGAATGATTGGCCAGGTATGCAGCCAATATCCTACTTGTAAATCCAGCATTAAATTGTATTGGATGAATTATTTTATCTGCTGGATTCCTGAATTGGAAATCCAATGCTTGTGTATATTTAACACCAACGACACTTGACCAAAAGACACTACCGAATGACTCAGAGAAAGGAAAAAACACGTAAAAAACTGTTGGACCGCTTTGATCTTGCAATTGGTTCACTGGAATAAATGGTATTTCTAATACTTGTAATTGATTAGCAATTATTTTATTTATATCTTCTTTTTCGGAAATTGCTTCCTTCATATTTGCGAAAAAAGCGTTTAGTTCAAAAGATGTGTATTCAATATCTTTTATCATCGCTGATGTATCGTTTTCGCGGTGGGCTGTTATTTTTGAATAAAATCTTAGAGGCATATCACGGTAACTATATACTAAGTGCTTAGCTGTGTACGCGGATTGCATTTCGCAACTTCCACTTAGGTAAAACGACCTTTTTAAGTTTTTAGCCTCAAAAAGGTCTCTTTTGATAAGGTGCTCGGTAAATTCGCTTGGTACTGCTTCCGGAAAATCTATTAATTGATAATCCAGTGATGAGAGTTGTGTATAAATGCCTTCTTCTATATTTGATAAAACCCGTTTCCCATGGGGCAGTAAAATACTTACACCTTGCAGAGGATAGGAGACTATCGCATATTCACCGTTACGAATATGCCAATAAAATTTACTCACTTTCATTTTCGATGATGGTAACTAGCCTTCTGGAAAGTTCGGATATTGTTACTTTTATTACCGCAGAATCCTCTCTCCTTTTTATTTCAACTTCTCCCTCAGTAAATGTTTTTCGGCCGATCGTTATGCGAATTGGAATACCAATCAAATCAGCAACTGCAAACTTATCTCCAGCACCCACATTCGGTCTGTCGTCAAATAAAACTGAAAGACCGCTTTTGACAATTTCCTGGAGTACTTCTTCAGCTCTTTCTTTAATTTCTGACTCTTCTAGGTTCAGACCAACTAAATGACATGAATAAGGTGCAACTTCATATGGCCAAATAATTCCCTCCCCGTCATTGTGTGCCTCGACTATCGCACCTATCAGTCGTGTAGTACCTATTCCGTAACAGCCCATGTACACCAGTTTTCTGGTACTGTCTTTGTCTGTAAAGGTAAAGTCAAATGCTTCGCTAAATTTAGTTCCTAAATCAAATATATTACCGATTTCTATCGCCTTGCCAATCCTTAAATTGTGACTACAAGACGGACATGCATCAGCATCTTTGTGTTTTGATATTCCTGTGTTTTGAGCAAAGGCACAAGAATCACAGTAAATGATTGTATCTTCTCCTGCACCTGACAAAGCCATAAATTCATGTGATATTTTTTTTGTAAAATCTCCTCCTGATGCTTCTGTAACCTTCGCAGTTATTCCACATCTTGAAAAGACACGGAGATAAGCTTCCTTTGCTTGTTCGTAAAATGTTACCAAACTCTCATGGCTTACATGAAAGCTGTACATGTCCTTCATCCCAAATTCCCGACCCCTTATTATTCCCGATTTAGCTCTAAGTTCGTCTCTAAATTTGGTCTGTATTTGATAAACAGCCAGTGGTAAATCTTTATATGATTTAACCCTACTTTTAACTAGGGGAGTTACTATTTCCTCGTGTGTTGGACCCAAAACATATTCACGATTACCATATCTACTATTAACTTTGAATAGAATATCTACAGTATCCCATCTACCAGTGGTAACCCAATTTTGTTTTGGTTCTAGAGCAGGCATCAACACTTCTTGACCACCAATAGAGTCCATTTCGTCGCGGATCACTGTTTCTATATTTTTTAAAACCTTTACCCCTAAGGGGAGTAGAGAAAATACACCAGCCATTTCCTGTCTAATATAACCAGCCCTAGTTAATAATTCATGACTTTCAGAGGATACCTCCTTTGGGCTTTCTTTCGATGCTCGAGAAAAGGAAGTCGAATATCGAAGTATCTTTCTCCAGTTTTGATTTCCCGTTAATTTATCTTTCATTCAGTATATATTTAACATATCCTAACACTTCTTGAAAGAGTTTGTAATTTTGTTGTTAATTCTGAAATTGACATTTACAATTGATATAATTTAATCGTGAATAAAGAAAACATGTTTCAAGAAATAAAACTAAAAGATGGCATAATCAAAGTTTTTTAGTGATGGAACAATTCAGCCCTATGATGAAAACAATGCTCTGATTTATGCTAAATACATGTTCTCTAAAAAACAAATGGAGATTCTATTGCCAGATAAATACCTACAAGAAAAACTGCCAAAAACCTCCATCTACAAATCTGGTTTAGTACACGATATATATAGGCTTGGGAATTATGTGGTAAAAATTCCTAAAACGGGTTTCCCAGATTTTAATTCTAAAAAGCATTTCTTAATTGAAGTAAGTTCTTTGGATCTACTTAGAAAAAGTGGTGTTCCGACCCCAAATAAGATACAAACTTCACAAATTACTCTGTTTGGCAAAGAAACCCATTGTCTTATAGAAACTTTTATTGAAGGTATACAGTTGTCGTGGCGACAGTTAAATGAAAAATCTTTTTCCGCCATAAATGATATTTATAGAATATGTCATGATATAAAAATTGATGGATTTGGACCTATTAATGAAAACACACGAGGAACATTTTCCACCTGGAAAGATTATTTAGTACATACTATAAGGAATAGCAGAGAGCATTTTAATGATATTAAAAACAAGTCTTTAAATAGCTTGTTTGATTTTCTAGAGGAGCAAGTTGGAAAATTTTGTTTTTCAGACATTGATTATGGAGGAAAGTTTTTGTTAGTAGATCTGAACCCTGGCAATATATTTTTTGATCAAAAAGGTAATCTTCTTTCCGTTATTGACATAGATCATCCAATGAGCGGGGATGTTCTTTTTGAGTATGTTTCAATTTATTGGTACAACAGAGAAGCTTTTGAAAAACTGCAAAAACATTACCTTCATTTGAATCAAGCTCAGTTGAAAAGGCTAAAACTTTATCTGCTTGTACACGCATGTGATGTAATTACTTGGATGTCGAAGCATTCTATGCATATAGCTACTGACGTTGATAAATTGGTAAAATTACACGAGATTACCAGAAAAGATATCATTAACAAATAATGCATAAGTTCACATACATATTGGACTCCATAAAGTTAATCTCCCCGGTGATTTGTTTCAGGTAGATACGATTATCCGGTTTGAACATGGCATTTAGAGATACGTAGTGACAGCCACAGATGTAGTTCTCAGATTTGCCTTCAGCTATACCCACAAGAACCATTGCGGGCAGTCAATAATTTGTTTTTGTTTCTAAATTAATTAAAGTGACTCCTTGCCCCACCAGCACCATCCAAACAGATAACGTGTGAGTTTTATGTTAAACTTCAAGTTATGAAGAAATTGACAGTTTTCATAGTTGTGATTCTTGCTTTAGGAATAGGATTTTTTTTAGTACACAAAGATAGGTCATCAAATATTTCGACTTCTGGATTACAAAAAATTAATGTTCAAGCAGGGTGGATTTTAAACGGTGAATTTGCAGCAGTGTGCTCCGCTTTAGTGAATGGATATTACCGAAATCAAGGTTTAGATGTTAAATTGATGCCTGGTGGCCCGTCGGGAGCTAATTTTGTTGTTGCAACTACCGCCCTGGCGCAAGATTCTTCTATAGACATTGCAATAGATGGTGATTTGGTACCTTTCTTACATGGAATTACAAAAACTAATCCAAGCGAAAGATTTCCTATTAAGGTTATTGGAGCGTTATGGAACAAAAGTCCGTATGGTTTTATTGTTCGTAGAGATTCAGGTTTAACCAGTATTAAAGATTTTAGTAAAAGAAAACCAAATGGACAGAAATATATAATTGGAGTTACCTCTGACTTTGTCTTGCAGGATGCGTTAGCTTCTTATGCTGGAGTCAAAGTGAGCGATTTGGATTTTGTAACTGTGGGATTTGATGCAACACCATTTTTACTAGGTAAAGTAGATGCCTTGGCTTCTTATTGGACTACACAGGCTTATGATGTTGAAAAAGCTGGTATTGCCTATAATTTCTTACCAATTAGTGAAATCCCCGGATTCGACCAACCCTCACAAGTTATTATTACAAGGGATGATGTTATAAAAAACAAAGAGCCACAGCTAGTTGCTTGGTTTAAGGCTACAAAACAAGGGATTGATTTTGTTAAAAAAAATCCAGAGGAGGCGGCAGGAAATATTCTAAATAATTCGTGTGGTGGGGCAGGGCTTAACAAAGATCAAGAATTGTGGCTAATAAATAAGTCACTTTCTCTTTATACAGATGGTTCGTTTGATACTATTCAAATAGAGAATTTTGCAAACACCTTCAAACAATGGGGTCAAATACCTTTTGTTCCAAATCTTAGTGATTATCTAGACCCTTTTATAGTGAATAAGTCAAAGAATTGATTTTTTGAGTAATTTAAATGGAACATTTGCTAGAAGTTAAAAACATTAGTGTTCAATTTCCACTTGATAACAATTCTTTTCTTGAGGTAATTAAAAATGTTAATTTGACTGTTCTCCCTGGTGAATCTGTTGCAATTATCGGATTATCCGGGTGTGGTAAAAGCACCTTACTTAAAGTAGCTTGTGGACTAATAAAACCAAATATCGGCGAAGTGCTTTTCAAAAAATCTTCAGTACAGAGTTTTTTTGGAAGTGGTGAATTAAGTTATATACCACAAGAGGCTCTGTTACTTCCAAATAAAACTGTTGTTGAAAATATCATTTTTCCAATTAGTTCCCACAGAGTGAAAACAAATGTGGCTGTTAATAAATTACTTTCAAAACTTAAGTTAAGTGATCATAAAGATTTTTACCCTAAACAACTATCTGGCGGTTTAAAACAAAGAGTTTCTCTCGGGAGAGCCCTAGTGAGTAGCCCCTCTATCATTTTTATGGACGAGCCATTTTCCTCTTTGGATCAATTTACAAGAGATAGACTTGGAGAAGATTTAATAGGACTAAGGAACAAATTCAAAACTTCACTTGTTTTGGTAACACATAACATTGAAGAAGCCGTTTTTTTATCTGATCGAATAATAATTTTGTCTCAAAATCCAGCATCTATTGTGAGAGAAATCAAAATTAATCTCCCAAGTGAACGTAACCACCAAACAAGAAGGTCAGATGAATATTTAACATTGACAAAGCAAGTAAGGTTAGCATTAGACAAAACTCTATTATTATACGAATGAAGAAAAACGTTTTTATACTTATATCTTTAATCTCTATCTTTGTTTTTTGGCAATTTATCGAAGATCTAATCAATATTGAGAGAGTGGGTGCCGGCCAAGTATCACTTGGAGCATTTATTCCCACTCCCCTCACGATTGCCACTGTCATTTCTGCCCAATCTAGACTATTGTTCTCGGCATTGTCTGTTACATTGCTTAGGGCAATAATTGGATTTTTATTCGCACTTTTGTTTGCAATATTAAATAATTATATTTTTATTGCCTTTCCAAAAGCAAGGCAATTTTTCCTTCCTATTATGTTGGCGGTCAATTCTTTCCCAATTATTGGTTTCAGCCCTCTGGTAATATTGTTATTCGGGCAAGGATCTGAAATAGGAATTATTTTTATAAGTTTTCTTATAGCCTACTTTCCAATTTTAATTACTTTAGATAAGGCTTTAAAACAAGTTTCAGTTGATATTCTTGATTTAGCAAAACTTTGGGGGTTTAGTCGCGGAGAGACTTTTGTAAGAATTCAGTTTCCTTTTGCACTTCCTCATCTGTTTAATTCATTTAAACTAGCCTTACCGGCAAGTATAATTGGCGCGACTTTAGGAGAATGGTTGGGAACAAGTATTGGGATAGGTAGAATAGTTGTTTTGTCTCTTTATCAATTAGAACCTGGACTAATGTATTCTGCACTCATTCTAATAACATTAAGTAGTTTGTTTGGTGTATTCCTAATTGATTTGATGGAAAATATAGCATGTCCTTGGCAGAGGGGTAAATAATAAACTGTATAAAAGTAGTAAAAATAACCTCGATTGTATTATAGTTGTAATTATGCTAATTAAAATTTTATATTAAAATCGCACGCGCAAAAAAAATCAATCAAGCCTCGCCATTTTCGCCACGCCCCCAACCGCGGCGAGCGGGGCGACCTGTCTCGACTTTACGTCGGAAGTTATAATTTCTCAAAATACGTTCGATTTTTCGGTACAGCCTCAACCACCTATATTAAAATCCAGCCATGGAATCAAGACTTTTCCTATCAATCATCATCCCCGCCCTATTCTAATTATTCTAATATTCTAAGAACGGTTCTTTGAAAGGTTGTTACAGAGGCTAACACTGGGCTTTATTGGGCTTTTAAACAAGCGGCCGTCCCTCCATTTAATAGTGTAAGAGCAGAAATGCCAAGCATTTCTGCTAAAGCTCCGAGCAAAGCGCGGAAATTAAGGACAATCCTTGTCTCATACCTTATCTTCAACATTTTCCTGTTTTTAAGTTATGATGTGCTCTTGCGATACATGATAAAATATGGCAAGGAAGGATGCCAGCCCAAGAAGATAATTAAGGATCTATCAGAGAAAATTCTTTAATTCTAAATTTACTTTAGTAGTATCTCTGTGAGACATCGGAAAAGAACTGTTCTTAGAATGTTTGGACAAGACATCCAAAGAAATGTTATCTTCGGTGTAGAGGAAAGATGAACCCCAAAGAAAACAACGCAAAGAACACTAAAAAGCTCATCACCCTTGAGGAAGTTAAACAAGATTCGCGGGTTATTAATCTTCTCCGGCAAACTAATAAACAGATGAAGGTTATGGGCT
>JAHJAV010000083.1 GCA_018813685.1 Nanobdellota archaeon
GGTCGACAAAATGATATCAAACTTAAATACAGGCGATTTAACAGAAGTTTATGGGTTTTTTGATTTAAACCCTTACTGACGACAAAAAGTGCCTTAAATCGAAAATTAAAAATGGGGGTTGAGGTTTATCAAAGCATTCGACTATCCAAAAACCGAATGATTTATATATTAAACCCCCTCCCTAATTATATGGTGGTAGACAAAGCATACAAGATAGCTACTATTGGCTCTCACTCTGCGCTTCAGATATTGAAAGGAGCGAAAGACGAGGGATTTTCTACGATTGTTGTTGTTACGAAAGGAAGAGAAAAGCCATATCAGCAGTTTAGGGTTGCTGACAAGATAATAACTATTGATTCTTATGATGATTTTGAGTCTGTTCAGGATGAGCTTTTGAAAGAGAATGCCATAATTATTCCACACGCTTCTTTTATATCTTATATGGACATTGACCGGATAGAGAAATTAAGGGTGCCTTACTTTGGGAATAAGAAGATATTGAAGTGGGAATCTGACAGGGTAATAGAAAAAACATGGCTTGAAAAGGCAGGCTTAAAATTACCTCGTTTGTTTAATGATCCTAAAGATATAGATACGCCTGTAATTGTTAAGTTTCACGGAGCAGGCGGTGGAAAAGGATATTTCTTAGCTAAGAACTATAAAGATTTCAAAAAGAAGATAAAACTTCATCCTAACAGCAAGAAATATGTAATGCAAGAGTATATTTTAGGGGTTCATATGTATGCTCATTATTTTCACAGCCCTTTAACAGGCGAGACAGAGCTGATGGGATTTGATAAGAGGTATGAGAGTAATGTTGATAGCTTAGGTAGGATTTCTGCCAGAGACCAGATGGCATTGCCTAAAGAAAAGGTTGATCCAAGCTATGTGATTGTAGGAAATATTCCGATTGTTGTCAGAGAGTCATTTTTGCCAAGATTTATCAAGATGGGCGAAGAGGTAGTTAGGATAAGCAAGGAGCTAGTTCCTGGCGGCTTATTTGGGCCTTTCTGCTTAGAGAATATCATGACGCCTGATGAAGGCATCTATACTTTTGAGATATCTGCAAGGATAGTAGCAGGTACAAATCCTTATGTTAATGGTTCACCATATACCTGGTTGAGGTATGATGAGCCGATGTCAACTGGAAGAAGAATAGCTCGAGAGATAAAATTGGCTATACAACAGAATAAACTGAATAAACTATTGATGTAAGATGGCAAACAGGAAAAATAAAATTTTTCCTTATGTCATTTGGCAAGCAAAATGACAAAAACAAAAAAGATCGCAAAAACAAAAAAGAAAAAAGGAATGTTTGACAATCTGTTTAAAGGTATAAAGATTGAAGTAGGAAAGGTTAAAGAAAGCGCTGAAGATGGGGGCGAGAGGGTAATGGATAAGGTCAGCAAGATTAGCGGAAATGTATTGAAGCTGAAGCCTTCTATCAAGGTTTCACAGATTCTTGAAAGTTATGACAAGTCTGCAATTACAATCGGTGCTTTAGGAGGGCATTCTGCTTTGGATGTTTGCAGGGGAGCAAGGAAATTAGGCTTTAGGACAGTTGTAGTGTGCCAGAAAGGAAGAGAGTCAACTTATGCTAAATATTACAAGACAAGGGAAGATGGAAGGGGGATAATTGACGAAATAATAATGGTGGATAAGTTTGGGGATATTGTAAAAAAAGAAGTGCAGGAAAAATTGATTGCACTGAATACTATCTTTATCCATAACCGTTATTTTTGGGTGTATTGTGATTTTAAGAAGATAGAGAAAGACTTTAAGGTGCCTATATTTGGGACAAGGACAATGGTAAAGTTAGAGGAGAGAGATGTTCCAAAGAATCAGTATTATCTTTTACAGAAAGCAGGGATAAGAACTCCAAAAATCTATGATAGTTCATCTAAAATTGATAAATTAGTTATTGTTAAAGTATCAGAAGCTGCCCGTGGTTATGAAAGGGCTTTCTTTTTCTGCAATAGCCCTGAGAGCTATAAGCAAAAATCAGAAGAGATGCTGAAGGCTAAGACAATAACTGCAGAAGCGCTTAAGAAATCAGTGATTGAGGAGTATATTGTTGGAGCGCATGTAAATTTTAATTATTTTTATTCTACTCTTACTGATGAGCTTGAGTTGATGGGAACAGATACAAGAAGGCAGACAAATCTTGATGGACTGTTGAGGTTGCCTGCTGATGTGCAGCTTGATGTTTTGAAATATTTAAAGCCAAAGCTGATCGAAACAGGGCATATTGCAGTTACGACAAAAGAAAGCATACTTGAGAAGATATTTGATATTGGCGAGAAGTTTGTTGCTACATGCAAAAAGGAGCATCCCCCTGGGATAATCGGGCCATTTGCTTTGCAGGGAGCTGTTTCTGCTGGGGAAGGAAAAGAGGAATTAGTGATATTTGATGTTTCTATGAGGATTCCCGGTTCGCCTGGTACTATTTCGACACCTTATTCTGGTTATTTATATCATGATTCTATCTCTTATGGCGAGAGAATCGCTATGGAGATAAAGAAAGCGATTGATGAAGGTAAGTTGGATATTATCTGTACTTGATTTTTTTAAAGGGGGTGTAAAAAATGGATGTAAACAAATTCATAGAAGAACAAATAAAGCAGATAAAGGAAAAAGTTGGCAATGATGTTGCGATTAATGCCCTTTCAGGCGGTGTTGACAGTTCTGTTGTTGCATTGTTGGCTCATAAGGCTTTAGGGGATAAGGTAAAAAACATATTTCTAAATACTGGTATGATGCGTGAGAATGAGCCTGAAACAATGAAGCAGAGATTTGCAGAAGTAGGGGTGAATGTAGAGATAAAAGATGTCTCAGACAGGTTCTTCAATGCACTGAAAGGAGAAGAAGATGGTGAAAACAAAAGAAAGATATTCAGAGACACTTTCTATAAAGTTCTAGGCGAAGCTGTAAAATCATCAGGGGCAAAATGCTTGCTGCAGGGAACAATAAAGCCAGATGTTGAAGAAACAAAAGCAGGAGTGAAAACCCAGCATAATATTTTATCTCAAATAGGCATTGATCCGGAGAAAGAATATGGCTTTAAAACAGTTGAGCCATTAATAGATTTGGTTAAATGGGAAGTAAGGGAAGTGGGAAAAGCTTTAGGATTGCCCCAATCAAGGTTCAATACAATGCCATTCTTAGGGCCAGGATTAATGGGCAGGGTTATTGGAGAAGTAACAATAGAACGAGTTGCTATTGTAAGAAAAGCAAACAACATAGTAGAGGAAGAATTGATGCCATTAAAACCATTTCAATGTTTAGCTATTCTATTCAAAGACATGGCAACAATGAAATCCGACGAGAATGCAAAAGGAAGGAACTATGGCAATATAATCGCAGTAAGATGCATTGAAAGCAAAGATGCAAGAACAGCTGAAATAACAGAAATCCCTTATCCGATTCTAAAGAAGATTGTACAAAGAATAACCACAGAGATTCCTGGAGTTATTAAAGTTGTTTATGATATTACACCAAAACCGCCGAGCACTATAGAATATATTTGAGAAGGATATAATTAAAATAAAGAAATCAATTGAATAATGAAAATTTGATTTGTACTTAGAAATTTAAAGTAAGGTTCATTCTTTAAGAATCCTTTTGAAAACAAGAGTTTCTTTTTGACTACTACTTATTTTTTCTAAATCATAATCTTTAAGCAATTCTTTTAGCTTTATTTCACATTTTTTAACTATTTCTGCAGCTGATGCTATTCCAGATATAATAAATATCATAGGAATATTTGCAGTTGTAATCGAAAATGATTGTTTAATTATATCTCTTTCCGTATCTTTTGTTCGAACAAATAAAACATGTTTTTCTATGTTTTCTAATACATTCATAATATCTTCTTTAAATTTTTCAATAGAACTAATATCCCCTATCAATATTCCAATGTACCTACTTAAGATTCCATTTTCTACGAATTGAGCAATATGCAATCCTTTAATTTGGTATTTATTGAAAATCTTACCTCTTAAAATTTTCCTTCTATCTTCTTCTTTCTCTTTTTCTAAGCTTCTTAAAGTTAAACCCATCTTCAAAAGAAAAAGTATTTCTTTGTCTTTGATATATTCTTTATAAAAAGCTAGTTCATCAGACCTATACTGTTCTTTTACTCTCTCGATAGTTTTTTGGTCTTGAATAAAACCAAGTTTTCTATCCCTAAACTTTGTCGCTAACTTTTTTATAAAATCTGTTCCCCAATCAAGAAGTCCTTCGGCAGCACCTTTTGCTACCTTTTCAATAGGGTCATAAGACATCTCCAAACTCCTCAAGATATTTAGAGATACTTAATTCATTATCATCAAGAATGATTTCACTTCCTGGAAATATGACCATATTATCTATTTTTACTGGAATTTCTAAATATCTATCTAGTACTTTCTCTCTTTTTGAGTCTAAAACAAATTCCCCATCTGAACCATACCCCAATTCTTTTAAAAGAAGAACCTTGGATTCTTTAGAAATTTGTTTTAATGATATCAGTTCCATCTTAGTTACCTCTTATACTTAAATAAGTATGTGGGTGTTTAAATATCTATCGTTTTAACCCTATCTATTAAGTATTATGGGGTAGATTTAACATCAGCTACAGCTTTCGTAGCTTCTTCCGCCTTTTTTGCCTGCTTTAAAATCCTTTAATGTTTTGCAGTACATTGATTTTCCGCATGGTGTAGGGTATTGCCCTGTTAAGCAGCCAAGACATAAATCCTCTTTGGGCAATCCTATGCTTTTGATAAGCCCTGGTATTGTCTGATAGATCAAAGAGTTTGCACCCATATCATCTGCTATCTTTTTGCAGAGCTCATCTGATGTCTTTTCAGGATCAATCTTATCTTCATATTGAGGAACTAATAATTCACTCACAGTTGACATGTCTATGCCATAGAAGCAGGGTGCTTTTATTGGAGGGCATGTAACTCTTACATGAACTTCTTTTGCTCCTCCAATCTCTTTTAAGAATGTTACGATTCTTTTTGAGGTTGTTCCTCTTACTATGCTGTCGTCAACCAATAATATCTTTTTGTCTTTTAGGATGTCTTTGACTAATGTGTATTTGTTCAGCACTTTGTCGTCTCTTTTGTTTCCTTCTATGAATGTTCTTCCTACAAAACGATTTCTTATCAATCCTTCCATTGAAGGCAGCCCTAGTTCATAGGCATAGGCGTCTCCTGCTGCTTTTGCTGTGTCTGGCACAGGAATCACTACATGCTCTTTTGAGATATTTTCTGTTTCAAGCTTTGCAAGCTCTTTGCCTAGATTTGTTCTTGTAACATAGACTGATTTATCGTCTAAAACAGAGCTTACGTTTGCGAAATAGACCCATTCAAACATGCAATGCGCTTTTTTCTTTGTTTCTGCATATCTTTCTATCGAATGACTTCCGTTTTTTACTGAGATTATGTGGCCTGGCTCCAGTGATTTGAAATCATACAACCCTATATTGGCTAGAGCATTGCTTTCTGAGGCTATAAAGACATTTCCGTCTTTAACTGCATAGCTTAAGGGCCTTATTCCTAATGGATCTCTGCAAGCTATTAGATCCCCATAAGCGTTTATGTAAGCAATATTGTAAGCACCGTCAAACTTTTTGCTTAAATTTCTGAATACATCAACTTCTTTTGGTTTTTTGCCACCTTTAAGCTGTCTTGCAAGGTAGTGCATTATGATTTCAGTATCATTATTAAGGCTGAAGTGATATTCTGTTTTTTCAACAAGGGGCTTTTTCAATTCTTCAAAATTAACTAAGTTTCCATTGAAACAGAAGCTGAACCATTTCCAGATCCTTCCGTGTTTTCTTTCAAATGGTTGTGCGTGTGATCTGTCATCTGCACCGCATGTTGCGTATCTTACATGGCCGATTCCTTTGGTTCCTGCATAGCGGTTGAATATCTCCATGCTTTTCTGTACATTGCTTGTCTTGAAAACTTCGTTTACGGTTCCAATATTTTTGTATGTGTTGATAAGCTGCGGCTTGTCTTTGTTATATGTAGTTATCCCAGCAGATAATTGGCCGCGGTTTTGAAGATTAAGGAGAAGCCTATAGAGGTAGAATAAAGCTTTTTTGTCATTCTTTAAAGATACTGCTGCTATGCCGCATTCATCATGGATTTCGTCCATCAAGTCACCCCTTGTTTGTTATAATTAGACAGTTATTTATAAATCTTTGGGTCGATTAATTATGCTTTCTAACTTCTGCATCTCAACAATCTTTATATACTTCTGGCTTTTGTTTTGTTTAGGGGAAATAATGAGCGGAATTTTTGGCATAGTAAGCAATAGCAATTGTATTTCTACTTTATATTATGGTACAGATTATCACAGCCATCTTGGAACAGAGTATGGCGGGATTTCTATAATTGATGAAACTGGTAAGCCTGCCAAAAAGATACATAATATCTCAAATTCGCAGTTTAAGTCAAAGTTCTATGAAGGGAGTGATGTGGTAAAGAGCAATATGGGGATTGGAGTCATATCTGATAAAGACCCTCAGCCTTTGAACTTTGAAAGCAGGTTTGGTGCTTTTGCAATATGCTGTGCAGGCCTGATTACAAATAAGCAAGAGCTTGTTCATGAGCTTATAAAAAAAGGAATCTCTTTTAGCGAGATATCTCATGGTGAGGTTAACACAACTGAGCTTATTGCGAACCTCATTAATCAAGGGGAATCTATTATCGAGGGTATTGAGAAGATGTATGAAAAAATCCATGGTTCTATATCTTTGCTTTTGCTGACTCCTTTAGGAATATATGCTGCAAGGGATAAAAACGGAGTTACTCCTTTGGTCATTGGGGAAAAAGACAGCGAAGTTGCAATAGCAAGTGAAAGCTGCGCTTTTCCTAATCTTGGATTTAAATTAAAGAAGTTTATGGAGCCAGGAGAGATTCTTTTTATAAGTAAAAAAGGGATTGAGGCAAAAAAACCAGGGTGCTCTTCTAATAAGATATGCGCATTTTTATGGATTTATACAGGGTTTCCTGCTTCATCTTATGAAGGGATAAATGTAGAGACAGTGAGAGAGAACTGTGGAAAGTTCTTAGCTAAACGCGATAATGTTGAAGTTGATGTTGTAGGCGGAGTTCCTGATTCAGGAACAGCACATGCTATAGGTTATGCAATGGAATCAGGCAAGCCGTATAGGAGAGTGTTGTTTAAATATACTCCTGGTTATGGAAGAAGCTACACCCCCCCTTCGCAGGATGTGAGGGATAGGATTGCTTTGATGAAGTTGATAGCTAATGAGGGTGCTGTAAATGGTAATAGGATTGTTTTGTGTGATGATTCTATTGTTAGGGGAACTCAGCTTAAGAATTTTACAATAACTAAATTAAAGGACGCTGGTGTTAAAGAAACACATATCAGACCTGCTTGTCCGCCTTTGATGTTTCCGTGCATTTATAATTTATCTACTAGGAGCATTAATGAACTGGCTGCAAGGAGGGCTATAAGGGCTTTGGAAGGCAAGGATATGGACGATGTTTCTGAGTATCTTGACCAAAATTCTGAGAAGTATAATAAGATGATCGATTGGATTGCAAAGGATTTAGGGGTTACTTCTTTGAGATATATGCTGCTGGATGATATGGTGCAGGCAATAGGGCTGCCTAAGGATAAGTTATGCACTTACTGCTGGACAGGAAAAGGGGTGCAGAAGAGCTTGAGTTCATTTTGACATTTTCAAAAAATATATAAACTTAGGTCTTTTCTATTTTTTTATAGGTGATTATCATGGTAAACATACTTTTAATCGGAAATGGTGCAAGAGAGCATGTTATTGCAGAAGCTATTGTTCTTAGTCCGCAAAAACCTAAGCTGTTTTCTTATATGAATTCTAATAATCCTGGTATTGCTAAACTTTCTGAATCTGTTCAGATAGGGAAGTATAATGAGCTTGATAAGATCAATGCTTTTGCACAGGCTAATGCTATTGATTTTGCATTTATAGGTCCTGAAGACCCTCTTAGCCAGGGTGTTGTTGACTCTCTTGAAGAAGTTGGAGTTAAATCAGTTGGCCCTAAGAAAGAGCTTGCTAAATTGGAGACATCTAAATCATTTACAAGGCTATTGATGAAGAAATATTCTATATCTGGCTTGCCTGCTTTTAGGGTTTTTGAAAGCAAAGATGGTTTGAAAGAATATATTGATTCTATGGATGCTTTTGTAGTGAAGAAAGATGGTTTAGCTGGCGGCAAAGGTGTTTTGGTGCAAGGGGATCATTTTGAAACAAAAGGAGATGGATTTAGGATAGCTCTTGACATGATTGAAAACGGAGATGCTGTTGTAATAGAAGAGAAATTATTGGGGGAGGAGTTTAGTTTGATGAGTTTGACTGATGGGAAAAGTTTGTTTGATTTTCAGCCTGTGCAGGACCATAAGAGGGCTTTTGTAGGTGATAAAGGCCCTAATACAGGTGGCATGGGTTCATATTCAACTGGAAAGCTATTGCCTTTTATGACTGAAAAGGATTTATCTGATGCACGTATAATAACTGAGAAGGTTTTAGCTGCGCTTAAACAAGAGACCGGTCTTGATTATAAGGGGGTTATGTATGGCGGTTTTATGATAACTAAGAATGGTGTGAAGTTAATAGAGTATAATGCAAGGTTTGGAGATCCAGAGGTAATGAATGTGCTGCCTATATTGAAGAATGATTTTGTTGCTGTGTGCCAGGCTGTAATTGATGGGACTCTTTCAGAGATTAAACCAGAGTTTTCATCTGAATCAACTGTTTGCAAATATGCTGTTCCAGAAGGCTATCCAGATAATCCTGTTGATGGTAAAAAGATATTTTTAGGGGAGGTTCCTAAGAATGTTAAAGTCTATTATGCGTCTGTTGATAAAAGAAACGATGGATTGTATATGTCCAAGTCAAGGGCTGTTGCTTTTGTTGGAATAGCTCCTACACTTGAAGAAGCAGAAGTGATTGCTGAGAATGGAGTGTGCTCTGCACAAGGGCATATCTTTCATAGAGAAGATGTTGGAACTAAAGAATTGATAGATAAAAGGATAAAGCATATGGGGAAGTTAAGGTTTTGATCCCTTTTCACTTAATTCGGTTATTAGATCATATCCATAGAACATAAATGCATATCTTAAAGCCATACGTAAGTATTTTTCAGATATTGTATTTTCAGCATCATTCAATCTCCTGAACTTATCCCTATCTATTCTGTCCATTATATTACCCCTTAATCTTTTTTCAGGCACATATCTTTCATCTTGAGTCATAGTTTTATAAACCCTAATTATTTCCTGAGTAAAAAGGCCTTTATTTCTAGCAGCATAATTAGCCGGTCTTATGTGGCTTCTCCAAAGATCATAGGTTTCCTCATTTATTTTGCCACCTTCTTTCAATGCAACAGCAATAAAATCTAAGCTTTTATATTCTAATCTGGATTTGTGTCTATAAAGCCACAATATTAATTCGTCCCTTTCTTTATATTCGGGCCTGTCTTCATGTAAAAATTCTGTTCTATCATAAAAATCAGCTGCATATGCAGAATACAATATCTCACTTCTATCTTTATTCTTTTTCAATATAGCTAAAACGTCAGCTCTTGTTTTGAAATCAAACTCATCCCTTATCCTATTAACTTCAGCTATTGTAAGTGCATCTAGGTCAATCCCTTCTTCTTGAACAAATCTTCTTACTCTAACTTCTGCTGGCGCTTTCATTACAATCACTAAGAACCTCTTTTATCCTTCAAAATAGAAATCCGCTTAAAAATATATCGTTTATTCAATAATTAAACATCATTGCCCTAAATAAATCAATTTATCAAATAATGAACAAAATGTCCAAAACAAAACATTTAAATATAAGCTCATCCAGAATATGTAATTGAGCGATATGCCTCGGATTGAGTACCGAAGCAACTTTTAAGGTATAGGCGCTCTATAACACTTTAGGGGGAAGAAAATTCCTCCTTTATTTTTTAATTTAAAATGCAATTCAAATCAAAGATTTGTATTTCATTTCAAAAACAGAGTTTTTAAAATGCAGAAAAACCTTTCGGAATTTATCGATTTAAGATCAATCTTGATTGACGAGAAAACACTTAGCATAGTAAGGGACAGCAAGATAGAGTTTTGTTAATTTATTATCAATGGATCATAGATGGGGTGGTATAATAAGTAGAATATTTCCTGGAGATAGTTTAATCTCTATAAAACGCTTTAGCAAAGGTGTTATCAATAATACTTATGATGTAAAGCTGAAAAAAAGAAATGTTGTTCTTCGTGTTTATCCGACTGATCTATGGAAGGTTGAGAAAGAGGAATATCTTTATGGGCTAATAAGAAATAAAACAGATGTTCCTGTGCCCGAGGTTATAGCAAAAGGAAATGATTATATTGTCTTGTCTAGGATAATAGGTAAAAGCATTTCTGTGGATAATAAATTACTTGTGGAAAAAGCAGGAGAACTATTAGCTAAGCTGCATTCTATAAAGTTTCCTTATTATGGGTGGATAATCAAGAGTAAGATAAATCCTAAATTTGAGAAGTGGGGCGATTTTGTTCTTTATGATCTGAATCTTAAATTGGGGAAGATGCCTTTTAAGCATAATGAACTAAAAGATAGGGTAAAGAAAATAATAGCCAGCAATAAGTATCTTTTGGATGTTGAGACTGAGCCGTGCTTATTGCATAAAGATTACCATTCTTCGCATATTTTAGCTTCTGGCGGCAAGATAAACGGAATAATTGACTTAGAGTGGGCAATGGCTGGGCATAATGAGCTTGATCTGGTGAAATCATGCATGTGGATGTTTGATAAAAAGCCAGAGATGGAGAAATTATTCTTTAAGGGGTATAAGAAGTATGGGAATATATCTAAGGAGTTTAAGAATAGGAGAAAGCTGTATAAGATAATAACTTCTTTGTCTTCATTGTCTTTTTCATATGAATGCAGAAATAAGAAATGGTGCATATATAATTTTGACAAGTTAAAAGGTGAGTTAGATGAATATAACTAAATTGACTGAGACATATATAGACAGCCATCCTAGCGTCAAGGATTGTGTTAGAAAAGGATTGATAAATTATTCAGCATTGACAAGGAAGATGTCTGAAGACTTAGGGCTTGACTTAAAGGATAATTTTGATGCTATATTGATTGCCTGCAGAAGGTATTACAGCAAGATAAAGAAAGAAGCTGGCCTAGAGGATAAGATCATCGGAATATTGAAGAAGAGCAAGCTGGAAGTTAAGAATAAGATAATGGTGGCGGTTGTTGAAAAGAGCATATTCTTTAATCATCTTCTTGAATTACAGAAGATTGTTAAGGTGAAATCAGAAGTTTTTCATATCATTGAAGGCAGCAGCACAATCACCCTGATAACTTCAGAGGATTTTAAGGAAGAAATTAAGAAATTGTTTAAGAATAAACTTATACGGCTGAGCGATAGTCTAGCTGAAATCACTCTTAAGAGCTCAGAGGATATGGAGCAGACACCGGGAGTGTTGGCTTATCTTACTTCTTTATTGGCTGAGAATGCTATAAACATAGTAGAAACAATGTCGACGTGGACTGACACTCTTTTTGTTATTGAGGAGAATGATATTGCAAGGGTTATGGAGGTGCTGAAGTTTTAATCTTTTATTATCCCTTCTTTGTCCAACAGATGCCCTAGTTTTTCTTTTTTAGTATCTAAATATCTTTTATTGTTTTTGTTTGGAGTAATTATCAATGGGACTCTTTTTATTATTTTTAATCCGTATTTCTCTAGGCCGTTGATCTTTTTTGGATTGTTTGTTAATAGCTTTATAGTTGTTAGTTCTAAATCTGCTAATATCTGCGCGCCTATTGTGTAATCTCTTAGATCTGCTTTAAAGCCGAGCTTTTCGTTTGCTTCTACTGTGTCACACCCTTCATCCTGCAGTTTGTATGCTTTTATCTTGTTTAATAATCCTATTCCTCTTCCTTCCTGCCTTAGATACAATAATACACCGCCTTCTTTGCCTATCAATCTTAATGCTTCTTCTAACTGTTCTCCGCAATCACATCTTAATGAGTGAAATGTGTCTCCTGTAAGGCATTCAGAATGGACTCTTACTAAAACATCTTTTCTTTTGACATCCCCTTTGATTAAAGCGACATGATGATTCTTTTCTTTGTCTTCATAGACATTTATAGTAAAATCCCCATAGAACTTTGTAGGAAACTTTGCAGATGCTTTTTTGATTATAAGGCTCATAATTGCTGTAGAATTATATTATCAATTATAAAGGTTATTCTTTTTAGTAGGGTAGAATCAGTAATTTGATATATGCCTAAAATTCTTCAGGCTCTTCTTCTGCATCGACTTCATCAATCTTTTCTTCAGCTTCTTCATAGCCTTTCATGAAGCCTTCTTCACTTGGCGACATCTCATCGTCTTCAACTAAGTCTTGCCTGCCGCTTTCTTCATATATGCTGCTTTCGTTAAGTTCTTCGTCATCTGATTTATGTCTGTGTTTTGCCATGATGAAATCCCCTTAAAATTGCGTAACTCAGCTAGTCATTTATATAACTTACGTTTATAATTTATATAGAAATAGTTTTACTTTTTGTTTAAGAATTCTTCTGCTCTTTTTAGCATATCTTTTAGAAAAAACTTTTTTTCTAAGTATCTTTTTTCAGTCCAATAAAAAATCCGCCTATCTTACCAGCAGCATAAGTCGCTTCTTTTTCTTTTATTATTTCGTTTAATGCTGGATGCTCTACATCGATGTGAGTAATTCTTGCGAAGCTTTTTCCTTTTTGATGGATATAGACTTTAGCTCCTTTCAGTTCGATTTTTCCTTCGCCTGGGCCTGACATGAGTTTGAATATCACTTCTATATTATTAAATGTTATGGAACTATTTTTTTATTATAGTGATTTAAACTATATATCCCAGTATGTATCAAAACCAAAAGGTTTAAATATCACTAATATACAGATTAGTATACTAGTATAACAATTTAAAAAGAGGCAGGAATTGGTTGGTGTAACATAGGAGAGAACAAGCATGGCTTGAACTATGTTACAACCACTGCACTCTTTTGGACGGTAAAATGGAACAAGAAACAAAACTGATGGATCCGAAAACATTTATAGATAATGTTGATTCCTGGATAAAGCAGATAAGAGCTGAGTTCAGCCAGATAACAGATGTTTCTAGTGTTGTTGAAGAGAATGTCTGCAACATACAGCATAATTATGAGCTTATATACGAGTTAAAGGAACAGGTAGAGACATTAAAAGATGAGATAAAGGCATTAAAAGTTATGCAGCTTATCAATCTTAAAGAGAGCCTTGCAAGAAAGCATTAGAGTTTTTCTATTATCTTCTTTAAAGCATCATCTATTGCCATGAATATATTAGGTTTGTTGCTTTCACTTAGTATTTTGTTATTTTCTAAATCTAGTTCTGCTTTTATATTTAGTGATTGTTCAGTCCCTTGTAATGTTATTGATAGTTTAGTGTAGTTTCCTTTTTTATTTTGAATCTGTCTTGCGTGATTGCCTATTATCTTTTTTAGGACTACAAGTTTGCTTCTTTCAATGATTTGGAAACCGTTTAATTCAATATTTCCACCTAGGGAGATATGTTCATTATTTTTAGCTTCCATCTAGGTTCACCTCGCATTATTTTAGATTATTGGGGAGCTTGTATAAAAAATTTGTTGTTTATCCTTAGTATAGATACTATCTCCATTAGTTTTATAAACAACCTCCTTGTTTCCCCTTAGGATATGCTTGTACAATCATTTTCAGGAATAAGGGGAATATACGGCAAGGATCTTACAGAGGATACTGTGAGAAAGTATGCTTATGTATTCAGCCAATCTTTAAGAGATAAATTAAAGAGAGAGCCTACTGTTGTTGTTGGTTATGATACTAGGAAATCTTCAACCACCTTGAAGAATGCCCTGCTTGATTCTTTGTTTAGGGTGATTGATGTTGGGATAATGCCTATAGCTGCTGTGCAGCTTGCTGTTAGATCATATAAAGCAGACTGCGGAATAGTGATAACTGCTTCTCATAATCCCAAGAGGTATAATGGATTGAAGTTTTTGGATAAGGATGGTGCTGTGTTAAGGCCTTCAGCTGTTGATAAGGTGATAAAAGGATTTGGGCAGATAAGCAAGATAAAAGAAGATAGGTTTATGGATAAATATATTTATGGTGGTGAGCTGGAGAATAGGGTAAAGAGGGTAGTTAAGTCAAATATGGATTTGATCCATAAGTATTCTGCTTTTTTGAAAAAGACTGTTGGAACATTTGATAATAAAAGA
This sequence comes from Nanobdellota archaeon, assembly GCA_018813685.1. Classification (GTDB taxonomy): domain Archaea; phylum Nanobdellota; class Nanobdellia; order Woesearchaeales; family JACPBV01; genus JAHJAV01. The sequence continues at coordinate 14,286 of JAHJAV010000083.1, forward strand.
AAGGTTATCTTAGATGTTAATGGGGGGGCTGGAATTGTTTTGAAAGAGATAATCGCTAATCTGCATATCCATAATATCAAGTTGATAAATAATAAGAAAGGGGAGTTCAAAAGAGCAATTGAGCCAAATTCAAGGTCTCTTAAATATCTTGAGAATGTTGTTAAAAAACAAGGGGCTGAGTTTGCTGCTGGTTTTGATTGTGATGCAGACAGGGTAGAAGTGATATTAAGAGATGGGACTATAGTTGATGGAAATCAGATTTTGGCTTTGATTGCAGATGATATATTGAGCAAGAAGAAAGGAACTGTTGTAGTTAATGATGCAACTTCTAATCTTATAAGGGGAATAGCCGAAAGGCATAGATGTAAGGTTAAGGAAGTAGAGGTTGGTGAAATAAATGTTGTTGATGAGATGTTAAGATTAAAGAGCCCTGTTGGTGGAGAAGGAAGCAATGGCGGGATAATAATACCTCCTTCAAGGTGCAGAGATGGGATATTGTCTTTGTTTTATCTGCTTAAGATAATGGATAGTTCTGGAAAATCACTTAGAGAGCTATTGGATGAGCTTCCTGTATATTACAGTGTGCAGAAAAAAGTAGCTTTTAAGAGAAAGGTGGATATTAGGCTTTTTAGGGCGAAGCTGAAGTCTTATTATTCGCGTAAAGGGTATAAGATAAATGAAACAGGGGGCATAAGTGGAGGGCTTAAGATACTGGTTGATAATGATAGTTTTGTTTGGTTTAGGTTCTCTAAGACAGAAGCTAATCTTCTTAGGATCATATCTGATTCTACTTCATTGAATTCTTGCAGGAAGATGATTGAAGAAGCTGTTTCTTTGTTGTAGGTGGATTTAGTTAAAACTCTATTTACCCTTATATCCAAATAATTTGTTATATTTATCATGGTCCATAAATTCAAGGATAAAAGCGATAATCTTAACATCTTCACCTATTAAGGTATAGAGAAGCCTCCAATAACCTACTAATTCAACTCTCAATATCTTATCAGTCCCATATCTTTGGAAAACTCCTTTTGAAATATATTTTCTAGGGATCAAATCACCATAATGTGGGTTTGCTTTGAGATTTTTTATGGCTGTATTGATAGAACTAAGTAATTGTTCGTATGTGGGCTTCTTTTTGGATGATTGACTTTTTGTAACAAGTTCCTGTAGTTCTTCGTATTCTTTATATGCTTCTTCATCAAACTTTACTTCAACTAATTTGTGCATCTTACATCACTGTAATTCCTTTTTTGAGCTTGGCTCTTAATTTTGGGCTAATCTCATCTTTATGTATCCAGATTATCCCTTCTTTAAGCAGAGCAATCTTTCCGCTTTCTTCTAGGTAACTGAGAATAAGGTTAAGTGTTGGTCTCATAACCTTCTTGGTTAATCTTCGGTCTATCTCATTCTTTGAAAGAGGACTCATTGCGACCCTTATTGTTTTTTCAACATTTAATATTGTATCAAGCCTAGGGTAATGAAGTACTTCAGTTGTCATTTTAATTCACCTTATATGTTTATACTATAGTATAAGTATATATCATATATAAACTTTGTGGTTTTTAAGATGCAATACTTTTATAAAACAAAAACCTTTATAAATAGATTAAGACATATCTAGTAAATATAGGGGTGGTCAATATAGCAGTAGATTACGGCAATTGTAATCTTTGTAAAAAAGGAAACCTTGTAAAGCTAGGAGAAAGAGAGATAAGCAAGACTACCTATGTAGTTTTAAGGTGTGATAAGTGCAATCATCAGGTTGCAAGAAGCATGGATAAAAATGGCAGATGAGAAATCACTTCAGTCAATTGAAGGGCAGGGAGCAAAGAAATGCCCGGAATGCGGCAGTAAAGACATCATTAGAGAGGATAATGAAGTTTACTGCAAGAAATGCGGTTTTGTTATAGATTAACTTAAACTGGTTCTTAGCTTTTATTAGGGGATTTTGTAGAATTTTAATTTGTTATTTCTTTTGTGACATCTCAAAAATGCCCTTCATTTCTGATGATGCTCAAAAACCTTAGATTTTTGACACTTCTTCAATTAATTTTTCTGCTGTCAAATCGTCTTTTGATAGGTTGCTATTGCTGCAATATGGGCACCTTAGCTTAACTTTAGAACCTTTTCTGATAGAGAAATGATACTTGCAGTCTAAACATACTAGTTTTATGGAGTCTAATGGTTCTTTTGCTGCTGAATAAGCTTGTTTTTTCTTTTCCTGCTTTTCCATAACTTTGTTATGGCAAACTATACAGAGAATTCTTTTTCCGTCAATGCTGTATCTTATATTCTCAAATGGGAATCTTTTATTACATACATTACAGATATATGCCTTGCCATTTTTCATGCTCTTGCCTTTTTATCTTTTATTACTGCCTGAGTAAAAGAATTTCTCGATAGAGACATCTTGAGGTCCGTATTCGCCATATCTTGCATTGCCTTTTGATGGGGTTGCTTGCTGCCTTTCTGGTTGAGGTTCTTCGAATTTTTTTATCTGCTCCTGCCTGATTGTGGGTTTATGCTCGCTTAAGTTTCTCTTTATGTCAGAAATCTCTTTTGTGAGGCTGTTTATGGCTTCTTTTATGCTGGTTATTTCATTAGCAAATTTCTTGCTGTGCATGTCCATCATCAGCTCTATCTTCTTTTCAATAAAAAAATCCGGGTTCATGTTCTGTTGTAACACAGTTTCTACCATATTACCCTCCTTATGTTAGTCATGGAAGTTTTCTTTTATGAAGTTAATCATAACGTCGTTTCCTGCTAACCCATATGCTTCCAAAGCTTTTGATATATGCTCATCTTTTAAGCATATATCTCCTACTGCATTGAGCCTTTCTTGGTCTTGCGCAAGCTCAAATGCCTTTATTGCATAGTTATACTCTTTTTCTTCCATGCATTTGTTGCCTAATACAACTAATTTTTCTTTGTCATTTATCTTTGAAAATATGTCAAATGCATATTCAAACTTGTACTTGTCAAGGCAATGGTTGCCTATCTCTATCAGCCTTTCATTGTCACCGACTGATATGAATGCTTTGACAGCATGCGCAAACCTGCCTTCATTGATGCATCTTTTTCCTACTTCATTTAGTTTTCCAATGTTTCCTGACATCTTATAGACTTCAATGCAGTTGTCAAATTGTAATAGCCTTTCATAGTCTTCTCCTACCTCATTTAGTTTCTGCCTGTTTCCTGCAAGTAGGAATGATTTTACTGCATCGTTTAAGTTTCCTTTTCTCCTGTAGGCTTCACCCAGTGCTGTAAGTATGTTAAATTTCATCTCAGGGCTGAACATTGTAAGATTAAGGTTATCAATACCTTTTCTTAACAGCTGAGGAACCATCTTATCAAATTTGTTTGTGTCTTCTTTTTGATTAAGGAATTCCTGGTTCTTTTCAACTATAGTTCCTACCATCTTTTTTATGATTTCATCATCAACCATATTTTCACCTTATGTCAATACATCTATGCCCAGTTCGTTGCCTAACATTTTTCTTTGTGCAATTTCGCGCTTACTATCAAGCTTTCCACATATCCATGGGGAAGTTACACCTGTTACGATTGTCATTACACAGATTTTGCCCCTCATTGAAGGGTTAATCCTAGCTCCCCATATGATATTAGCGTTTTCATCCATGTTTTCAGTTGCTATATCGCCAATCTTAGCTACTTCATCTAATGTCATGTCTGGACCGCCTTCAATATGGATCAGGGCGCCTTCTGCTCCTTTGTAATCAATATCTAGCAATTGGTTTGATAGGGCTCCTTTTACTGCTTCTTCTACTCTGTTTTTAGTGTCAGAAACACCTACACCTATTGCAGCGACTCCTCCCCCTTTCATTATTGCTTTTACATCTGCAAAGTCTAAGTTAACTAATGATGGAACAGAGATTGTTTCAACTATTCCACTGATCATTGTTGAGATAAGTTCATTTGCTACTGCAAATGCCTGCTGTACAGGAAGGTTTCCTGCAATCTGGACTAATCTATTATTGTCTATTACAATTACAGTATCACAGACTTCTCTTAATCTTGCCAGGCCCATCTCTGCTCTGTCTATCCTGGCTCTTTCGATCTTGAATGGCATTGTTATTGTTCCAATTACAATTGCTCCTTTTTCCCTAGCTACATTAGCAATTATCGGAGCTGCTCCTGTTCCTGTTCCGCCGCCCATTCCAGCGCATACAAAGACCATGTCTGAACAGTTTAAACTGTCTTTGATCTGGTTTATAGTTTCTTTTGCTGCTTCTGCTCCTTTTGCAGGAAAACCACCACAGCCTAGCCCTCTAGTGAGGTTTTTACCAATAAGGAATTTATAATCAGCTTCTGTTATGTTTAAGTGAGGCTGATCAGTATTACAAGCGAGAATCTCAGCGCCTTTAACGCCTTTTTTGTGAAGCCAGCTTACCATGTTGCTTCCTGCTCCACCTACTCCGATTACTTTTATGTTGGCCTGGCCCACTGCAGCAGGTGTGTTTTGCTTGGATTGTTGGTTGATTGCGTTTTCAAAGATTGACATCATTTTTTTGCCCCCTAACCCCTTTTTCTTTTTTATCTATACTTTAGCCAAGGATAAGCCTTTCTGAGACAAATCTCCTTTTTTTAGCTAGGTTAGTATAGAACTATTATTATGGCATAGCTAATATATAAATGTTACTATTTGGTATACTGGGATACTTATATAGGAAAAGTGTTTTTTTGCTCTGGGAAGGCTGAGAAGGGGAAAAATGGCAGGGATAGATTTATAACTCTAACTTTATTTCATTATTTTTATGACTAATATATACTTCCAAACCCATGGCTGCTCTACTAACTTATCAGAGTCAGAAGTGATGATGGGTTTGCTTAGGGAATCTAAGTTTGAGATAGTTGAAGATCCAAGCGATGCAGATGTTATTGTTATCAATATATGTACTGTTAAAGGGGAAGATACTGCTTTGAGGGAGATAAGAAAGTTGAATGATAATTTTTTGGGTAAGAAATTGATTGTAGCTGGGTGTATAACTAAGATAATACTTAATGAAACGAGAAAGATAAATGATGAAATCAGTTTTATATCTACCCACAATATAAAATCCATAGTTGAGGTTGTTGAAGAGACACTTAATGGGAATGTCATAGAGGCTACTGGGAGAGACCAGTATGAAAAGATAAATCTGCCTAAAATGAGGAAGAATCCTGTTGTGGGGATTATACCTATATTGAATGGATGCGCTGGTTATTGCGCTTATTGTTCTGTTAAATATGTTAAAGGTAAACTATTTTCTTATCCGATGCAGGATATTGAGAAAGAAGCTAATGAATGCTTAATTCAAGGATGTAAGGAATTGTGGATAACTTCACAAGATAATGCAGCCTATATGTTAGAAAGGGATAAGTTGACTAAGCTGCCTGAGCTGATAGAGAATTTATCAAGAATAGACAAGAAATTCTTTATGCGTATTGGGATGATGAATCCAGAGCACCTGCTTAAGGTATTGCCCCAGATGATAGAAGCCTATAAGAGCGATAAGGTGTTTAAGTTTTTGCATATTCCTGTGCAGTCTGGGAATGATGAAATCTTAAAGCTGATGAAAAGACAGTATACCGTTGAGGATTTTAAGCTGATTGTCAATGAATTCAGGAAAAATATACCTTCTATTTCAATAAGTACAGACTTAATTGTGGGATTTCCTACAGAAACAGAGCAGCAGTTTAACGATTCTTTAGGATTAGTGAAAGAGATAAAGCCAGATGTTTTGAACATATCTAAGTTTCAGGCGAGGCATGGCACAGATGCAGTAAAGATGAAAGAGCAGGTTGATGGGGTGATTGTTAAGGCAAGGTCGAAATTATTAACAGATATATTCCATAATATTTCCAGGATGAATCATGAGCAATGGATAGGGTGGGAAGGTGAGGTATTGATAGATGAGATAGGTAAGAACAATACATTTATCTCTAGGAATATAGATTATAGGCAGATTATCTTAAGCGGTGAGTTTAAGTTAGGTGATATAGTTAGAGTTAGGGTTATTGATGGGACTACTTTTGATTTGAGGGGAGAAAGGGTAACTTAAATTTTTATTCCTTCAAAAAATGGCAGTAATGCTTCATTTGCCCTAAGATATTTTAACAAATCTTTATTAATCACTTTTATTCCTGCATTGGTGTCCATCTCAATTCTAGATTGAATCAATGAATCTGATATCTTTCCTTTTAGAAAGTTTCTGTGATCTTTTAAATTGCCAAACATTTCCAGATTTAATATCTCTTTGATTATATTCTTGTAATACTTATCAAAATTGTCAATAATATCTTTAAGAACAGACAAAAATCCAAGTATGCATCGCTTGTATTCTTCATTGTTTCTAATATCTAAAGTGATCCTTATTTTTCCAAAACCTTCAGTATACAGCTTGAATTGCAGATGCTCTGAGCCATGAGGGTGAGTTTCTCTCGGTTGGTGGTGTTCAATTGCAATATCCCTATGCACTATTATCTCCTCTTCCTTGTGCCTTGATTTCATCCTAAACCTATATTCTTCCTCATTTGGGTTTTGGCATGGCAGTTCTATAATCTCTATCCGTATGTCTCCTTTATTAAATTCCCTACTTTTAATGTATATTGGCAGAAATTGAAAGTCAAGCATTTTAGCTGCCTGCAACAGAGTTTTCCAATTGCTTTTTTGTTTTTAAGTCAACTTTTCTTTCAGAGAAATTCCTTAATACATCCTCTACGTCATTTATGAAGGATTCCTGGCTTAAGTTATGTTTGGCGTAAATAGCTTTAAACTCCATAATGTTTATTTCATCAGCAGAAGGAACATATTTCCATTTAGGGATTCCGAATTCATTATAGATTATTTCCACTAAGAGTTGAAAATAAATTCTTGTAAATTCTTCTGATAAATGCTTATGTTCATTATCTACTCCGAAAAATTCACTTGGATTATATGATTTTTGCTTATGATAAACTTTGAGTATTTTAATATCAAGTTCCCATTCACCTTCTTTTTTTGGAGGAACATTGTATTCATATTCATAACCTGTCTTTTCTATTCTAATTGGAAGTATATCCTTTAAATATGTGGCTAATTCAATAAACTCTTTCTTTCTTTTATATTGTATAACAGAAGATTTGTTTGTAGTTATTTCCCCAGACCTTTCTGGCTCCGCTCTTCTGATCATACGCCATATTACATCTTCAAAAGTCTCATCTTTATTTCCGATTTCAGCTAATTTAGCTCTTAGTGTATTACTTACCTTGATTGTTGTTTTATTTGGCACGCTTTTTAAATTGTTAGTTATATTGTTTTCCATTATACTCACCATACTGGGTATACTAGGTATACTGGGTATACTATATAAATCTTTCGGTTTTAAATAAGAAATGTAATATAATTAATTTAAAATAGAATAAAAAGATATTTTAAATACACTGCTTGCAGTAGTCTATCCCTAATGCCTTGTTTGTCTTTTCTATTGATTCTTTTGCATCTTTAAAGCCCATTGCTGCCCTTATTGCATCTATGTTTTCACAGACAACATCAGATTCCTGGTGTATAGCCTGAAGGTATAATAGTTTTTTACCTGTGACGCCTATTGCTTCTTTCCAGACTACTATCTCAGGCATATCTGATCTTAGCCTTCCAAGGTCTTTTGCGAATTCCATAATCTCTGCTGTTGACCTTACTGCTGATGCATTGTCAACTAATCTTACCCTGGTTGTTTTTTCGAATAGTTTTATAACTTCGTTTACATCAGGTGTCTCTTTGCAGTCAACTGTTATTGCGTGCAAGTGCATCAATGTTGTTGAGACTGACAAAGCAGTTGTGAATATGGGCATTCCATGCAGTACTGTCTGCACATCAGGGCCGTGGTGTGAAGGAAGTTCTAGTTCAGGAATAATTGCGTTTATAGGGCCATGCCTTATATCCCATGGATCTGCCCCTCTTCTTATCATTGTGGCATGGACTGCTTCAATTCCATATTTACTTTTGATTGCATTTAATGTCCTGCATAGCCCTGTTGTGTTGCAGCTTACGACTCTTATATAATCTTTACCTACAGCTTCATCATAATTGCATTGGGCTGTAAAGCTTACATCTGCTACTTTTGATTTTTCTCCGCCCTGGAATATTGCTTTTATCTTGTTAGGTATGTAATATTTTTCTTTATTTTCAGCTCCTCCTTTTTTTGGAGAGCAGTCTATGATTATATCTACTTTTTTCAGCATGTCTTCAAATGCGCCTTCTATCTTAAGGCCATTTAAATCTTCTGCGCCTAGCAATCTGTACATTGGGATGTTTTTTGTCTGCGCAGAGATCATCCTATAATTATAGCTGTGGGCTGTTACTCCAATAAGCTCCATATCATCCTGTAACATTACAGCATCAGCAACTCTTTTGCCGATTGTTCCATATCCAACAATTCCCACTTTTGTTTTGCTCATGTTCTCACCCTCGCGGTTTATTTAAATAAATCTGCTTTATTGTCGCAGCCTAAGAGCTTAATCTTTCTTTTTACAATCTCTTTTACTAAGTCTCTAGCTGGGCCTAAATATAATCTTGGATCAAAGTTTTTTGGGTCTTCTGAAAGGGCTTTTCTTATTCCTGCAGTTAATCCTAATCTTAAGTCAGTGTCTATGTTAACTTTTTGAACACCTATCTTTACAGCTTGTTTAATCTGGTCTTCAGGAACTCCTTTGCTGCCTTTTATCGCTGCTCCGTATTTATTGCATATATCAACATATTCTGGGAGTACTGAAGATGAGCCGTGCAGGACTAATGGGATCTTGACAATTTCCCTTATCGCTTTTAGTCTTTCAAAGTCAAGTTTTGGCTCTGATTTGAATTTATAAGCGCCATGTGATGTTCCTATTGCAACTGCTAATGAGTCGCATTTTGTTTTTTCTACAAATGTTTTTGCTTCATTAGGGTCTGTGTAGACAGCAGAAGCTGCTACTTTTCCGCCTTCTCCTGAATCAAACTGTTCCCCTATCAATTTTCCTAGTTCTGCTTCTACAGAAACTTTTTTAGGATGAGCATAATCTACAACTTTTTTTGTTAGTGCAATGTTACCTTCAAATGGTTCGTGAGAACCGTCTATCATAACAGATGTGAATCCGTCTTCTATAACTTCCTGGCATAGTTCAAAAGTATCTCCATGATCTAAGTGTATTGCTATGGGCAGTTTAGTTTCTTTTTCAGCTGCTTCAATCAATTTCATTATATAGTTTCTTCCTGCGTATTTTCTTGCTCCTCTTGAGATCTGAAGTATTAGTGGGGCGTTTAGTTCTTTGGCTGCTTCTGTAATTCCCTGTATGAGCTCCATGTTATTTACATTAAAAGCGCCTAGAGCAAAGCCTTCTTCCATTGCTTTGTCCATCAATTTCTTGTTTGTTACAAATGGCATATCAATCACCTTTTAGTCTGTTTCAAAAAATAATTTTGCTTCGTCAAATCTTTCTTTTGGAACTGTTTTTAGTTTTCCAACTGCTTTGTTTAAGTCTACTGCAATAATATCTATTCCTTTTAGAGCAGCCATCTTTCCAAATTCTCTTTTGTCTATCATGTCAGCTGCTTTTACCCCTAGCCTTGTTCCCAGGACTCTGTCAAATACAGTTGGGTCGCCTGCTCTTTGAAGATGGCCTAGAACAACGTGCCTGCATTCGATTCCTGTTCTTTTTTCGATCTCTTCTGATAATCTTTCTGCTATCCCGCCTAATCTTACATGGCCGAATGCATCTTTTTCCCCTGTCTGTAATATCATCTGGCCTTCTTTTGGAACAGCTCCTTCTGAGCATGCGATTATAGCGTAATTCTTTCCTTTCTTTTTTCTGTTTTTTAGTATGTTGCAGATTTCATTGAGGTCAAATGGTTCTTCTGGTAATAGTATTACTGAAGCGCCTCCTGCTATTCCTGATTCTAATGTCATCCAGCCTGCATGCCTTCCCATTATCTCTACTACTATTGTTCTATGGTGGGATTTTGCAGTTGTGTGTAGGTTTTGGATAGATTCTGTTGCCCTTGTTATTGCTGTATTGAATCCAAATGTATAATCTGTCTCATTTAGGTCATTATCGATTGTTTTTGGAACACCAACTACTTTTACACCCTCTTTGAATAGTTTGTTTGCTACGCCTAGTGTGTCTTCTCCGCCGATTGCTATAAGAAAATCACAGTTTAATTTTTTTAAGTTATCTTTTACTTTTTGCGGGCCATTTTCTACTTTGTATGGATTTGTTCTTGAGGTGTGCAAAATAGTCCCTCCAAGCATGTGTATATCTGAAACTTGGTCTAAGTCTAGAACACCGCAGTGGCTGCAGTCTAGTAATCCTTTCCATCCGTCTAAAATTCCGAGAACATCATATCCTAAACTTTTAGCTTTTACGACTATTCCTCTGATTACTGCATTAAGCCCAGGGGCATCTCCTCCGCCGGTTAAAACTGCAATCTGTTTTCCTTTTTTTCCTGTTACAGCCATTTCAAAACCTCTGGTTTTGTAATACCGTCAAAATTTTACAATTTTTGAGGCATAATACCACCCTATTATTAATTTGGAAAGGAGCTAGTATATAAATCTTTCTATTATCATATACTATCATACTAATAACGAAAGGTTTATATATAAGTCTTATAAATACTATTGATTATGGTGGTATTATGAAGGAACGAATTACAATAACGCTTAAAGAAGATTTGATAAAACAGCTTGATAAAAGAATAGATGGCGAGCAGATAAAGAACAGGAGCCAAGAGATAGAAACAATATTAGAGGATGCTTTAGGGAACTCAATTCCTTCAAAGGCTTTGATATTAGCTGGCGGAAAAGGAACAAGATTAAGGCCCCTAACTCTGAAGATCCCTAAAGGTTTAGTTGAAGTGCAGGGAAAAACACTTACGGAATGGCTTTTTGAGCTGCTTAAGAAATATGGGATAAGGGATGTGATATTATCTACAGGCTATCTTTCTGAAAAGATGAGAGATTATTTTACAGACGGAAGCAAGTTTGGGATGAATGTTGATTATGTTGAAGAGGATCCAGAAAAGCCCATGGGTACTGCAGGACCTCTTAGACTGGCGCAGCATATGCTTAAAGAAAGTTTTATAGTTTCTAATGGCGATGAGCTTAAGTGCATCAATATTCCCAGGATGTTTAGGTTGCACAAAAGGAAGAATGCATTGGTTACTATTGCCCTTACTACTGTGGATGATCCTACCCAGTATGGTGTTGCAAGGCTGGATGGTTCACGGATACTTGAATTTGTCGAGAAGCCTAAGCGGAAAGAAGCACCTTCTAATCTGATAAATTCTGGATTTTATATTATTGAGCCAGAGGTAATTGAGATGATCCCTAAAGGAAAGTTCTGCATGTTTGAGAAGGATATTTTTCCGCAGCTGGCTAAGGAAGGAAGGATCAGAGGATTTCCATTTTCAGGGCAGTGGTTTGATACTGGAAATTTTGAAAGATTGGAAAGAGCTAGAAAATTATGGAAAGGGATTATTGTTGAGGAAGATGGGGATTAAATATATTTTCTCGAATACATATCTTTATAAATTTGTTTCCATTTTCCTAAGAAATGAAAATAGAAGTTGAGTTAGGGGAAAGGTATTATTTTTTTTATCATTTAGCTAAATCTCTAAAAACCGGTGTTGACCTCCCTACATCATTGACAAGATGTGCCAATAGATTCAGAGAAGGTCATCCATTAAGGCAATATTGTGGTGTGGCTGTACAAGAATTAGCTAGAAGCGGATTCGATGGGTTCTTTAATTCATTTGATGGTTTTGTCTATTTTCCAATGTTTCCTAGATATAGTGAACGTAAAATAAATTCTTTTCATGGGGGAGTTCCTATTTTTTCGCCAACAGAACCAGGTTTAATTTGCCCTCCTACTCAACCGGGAGAAGTTGTAATGCCGTATAGAATCCATTTCATAGGAAGCCTAGAATATATTGCCCATATGCTAAGTTATAGGGATAAAATGGGTGAACAAAATCCTGTGTCTGATTTAAGGGCAATAGGCTTATATCTGAGAATGTTCCCTGATTTTTTAGATAGCCAAACATTATGGATGGATGTCGCAGGATTATGTGAAAGTGGAACTATAATTAATTATTACCGCTGGAATAGGGGATTGGAAGAATCTGAATTGTTAGCGAAGTTTAAAAGTGGCATACCTAATCCTCCTTCATTCTCAGAATTCTTGTGTGAAGCATTTGGTTTTTATTCAGCTAAAATTGAAGCAGGAGAAAAAGTGAGCAATATTATACCTGGTGATTTGGATAAACAACGAATCTGGATTGGTGTTGCTTTGGAGATAATCAATGCTACTGAATAAGGTTCAGGCGAAATGGCTAGGGATCTGGAAGAAACTATATAACACTTTAACCATAACAGTTCTGCATAACTTTTATATACTTCAGAGCATTGGTTGTTTTTATGTCAATATTCAAAGCTTATGATGTAAGGGGAGTTTATCCTTCTGAGCTGAATGAAGAGATTGCATATAAAGTAGGCAGAGCCTTTGTCACTTTTTTGAAGGTGGATAATGTGGCTGTTTCACAGGATATGAGGGAGAGTTCTGATTCTATCAAGAAAAGCTTGATTAAAGGGATAATTGACCAAGGCGCAGATGTTATTGAAGTAGAAGGCCTTTGCAGTACACCTAAGAATTATTTTGCCTGCTGGTTTTTGAAAGCTTCTGGATCTATAATGGTAACTGCTTCGCATAATCCTGGCAAGTATAATGGATTTAAGTTTACTCGCGAGCAGGCAATTCCTATTTCCGGCGATACAGGGATAAAGGAGATTGAGCAGCTTGTTTTGAAGAATAAGTTTAAAGAAGTTACTCATAAAGGAAAAGTTGTCAGAAAGGATATTGAGAAAGAGTATGCTAATCATGTTCTTAACATGATTGATGTCAAGAAGATAAAGCCATTGAAAGTTGTGATTGATGCTGGCAATGGAATGGGTGGAAAAGATATTGAGCTTGTTTTGGATAATTTACCTTTGAAAGTGACTAAGATGTATTTTGAGCCTGATGGAAGTTTTCCAAATCATGAAGCAAATCCTTTGAAAGAAGAGAACTTAATTGATCTGAAGAAAAGGGTGTTAGGGGAGAAGGCTGATTTTGGAATTGCCTTAGATGGTGATGCTGACAGGGTATTTTTTATTGATGAAAATGGCGAGACAGTTGCTTCTGATCTGATAACCTGTTTGATTGCAGAAGAGATTCTTTTGATGAATCCTGGAGAGAATGTTCTTTATGACCTTCGGAACTCGTGGATAGTTAAAGAGATTATTGAGAAGAATAAAGGAAAAGCACACATGTGCAGGGTAGGGCACGCTTTTATCAAAGAGCAGATGAGAAAAGAGAATGCTGTTTTTGCAGGTGAGCTTTCTGGACATTTTTACTTTAAGGATAATTTCTATACAGATTCAGCTGTTATAGCTGCTTTGAAAGTCATCCAGATAATCTCTGAGAAAGGGAAAAAGTTAAGTGAATTGGTGAAGCCACTTAGGAAATATTTTGCATCTGGCGAGATAAATTCCGAGGTTGAAGATAAAGAAGGAAAGATGAAAGAATTGGCTGAGAAGTATTCTTCTGGCAAGGTTTCTTATCTGGATGGAATCAGGATTGATTTTAAAGATTGGTGGTTTAATGTCAGGCCCTCTAATACTGAGCCTTTGCTTCGGCTGAATCTGGAAGCCAAGTCAAATGAAATGATGGAAAAGAAAAGGGATGAAATTCTTGGGATTATAAGGGGATAGCTTACTGAGCTTAGAAAAACAACAGCCTGAAGAATTAGGCATTAAGTTCTGGACTTATTAAGGGCAAATGTATATAAACCTGAAGTGGTTGGATAGTTTATATGTTAAGGAAAAAGAATGTAATTTTGGCCTTGTGCTTTGGTTTAGCAGTCTGCATCTGTTTGGTTGTTTTTATAACCAGCTTTAAACTGAATTCTTTTGGTGAGGAGTTTTATAAGGTTGAGTTTGAAAAATATGATGTTTATGGGAACTTCTATGGGCAGGATGTTGATGAAATAAACCAAGAGGTTTTGGATTATATAAAAGGGAAGGGAGATAGTTTAGATACTGAGGTTTTTGAGAAGAATGAGATAGAGCATCTAGTGGATGTAAGGGGGGTAATAGCTAAGATAAATTCATTTTATTATTGGAGCTGGTTGATTTCTGTTGTTTTAATGGTAGTTTTATTTAGCGTCAATAGAAAGGGATTTGTTAAGAATATAATCAAGGTTTTGGTTTATAGTGGATTGTCTACCATTATTTTAACTCTAGTTATATTGGCGTTGGTTATCTTAAAATTTGATTCGGTTTTTACATCATTTCACCACATATTTTTTCCACAAGGCGGATGGTTATTTAATACTTCTGACAAGATAGTAAATTTATATCCTTCTGGGCTTTTTTATGATATTGCAAAAAGGATATTTTTTAGTGTGATGGTGTATGGCTGTGTTTTAATTTTGTTGGGGGCATTAGGACACAAGATTTTAGTAAAATATTTAAACAAGGGCAAGAATAAGTAAGATAATGAGAAAGACAATAATCGCTGGAAACTGGAAGATGAACAAGACAATAGCTGAATCTGTTTCTTTGGTTAAAGAGCTGAAGAAGATTTCTGCAGATGTTCGCAATAGGGAGATTATAGTCTGTCCTGCTTTTACTTCATTGAGCGCTGTTGCTGCTGAGCTTAAATCAAGCAATATAAAAGTTGGAGCGCAGAATATGCATTTTGAGAAGAATGGCGCATTTACAGGTGAAATTTCTGCTTTGATGCTGAAAGATATTCCAGTTGATTATGTTATATTAGGGCATTCTGAGAGAAGGCATGTTTTTGGTGAGGGTGATGAGCTTATCAATAAGAAAGTAAAAGCTGCGCTTTTGAATGGCCTTAATTCAATATTTTGTGTTGGAGAGACCCTTAAAGAGAGAGAATCTGGGAAAACTAAAGATGTTATCGGAAATCAGGTTTTGAAAGGGTTAAAAGATGTTAGTAAAAAGGATATCCGGAAGGTAGTTATTGCTTATGAGCCTGTATGGGCAATAGGAACTGGGAAGACAGCTGCACCTGAGCAGGCAGAAGAGGCTCATTTGTTCATTAGGAAATTGCTGGGGAAGATATTTGATGATAATACATCTAATTCAGTTAGTATACTCTACGGTGGTTCTGTGAAGCCAGACAATATAAAAGAGCTTATTGCAAAAGAGAATATAGACGGAGCATTGGTAGGAGGAGCTTCATTAGATGCCAAGATCTTTTACCAGATAATAAAATGCTAGAAGAAAACCAAGTTGAACAGGGCAAGAGTGTGCTAGACAATCCGATAATAGCTAAAGAAGAGGCTTTGTTAAAGCCGCAGCCTGTTAAGAAAAGCAAGATGTGGATATTTAAGCTGATTTTGGTGTTATTGATATTAGGGGTTGTTTTGTATCTGTTTATGAACTCTGAGAAGATACAGTCTTTTGTTAATTCTTATTTTAATAATGTGCTCAGTTAAGGGACATCTACATAGAGCTTGTGGAGGGTGTCGTAACTGTTGTCTTTAGTTCTAATAGAACAGCCTGTATCAATATCATATTGGACTGGATTAGGATCAGTGCTGATCTTTTTCCAGCATTTGCATTCAGGAGAATTTGTTAAAGCATGAAGGGGATCTTCTGTATCACTATTAGCATAGCACACAGTTAAATCAAACACATAGGTTCCTGCTGGTGCGCCTTTAACACTTACCCCTAATAAGAATTTCTCCTGTTCGTTGTTTTTTACTGTTTTTTGGAGGGTTACGCCTGAATAGTCTATGCCATTAGCAGTTGTGCTTGTTTGAAGCCATGTATCTGGTGAACCGCAACTGCCGCTTGTTGGGGGATCGACACTACATAATACATCATTCCCCTTATTAAATGCCTTGTTGAATCTGACGTTTACCTGAAACTCATTAGAGGAGCCTATATTCAGTGTATTTAAAATGCCTATTCCAAATGTCTTAAACTCGCCGTTGCCTATTGTTTTCTTGTCAAATGGGATAGCTACCCTGCTGCCGTCATCCAGTAATCGCTCTATCTCCTGTTCTGTCCTTTCGTCATATGTCATCTTAATTGTTTCTGCGTGTGAAAAGAATTTTTTAAGGATGCCTATGCTAAATCCAAAGATTACTATGCAGATGATCAGAATTACGATAAAGTTGACAGAAAGCTCAAATCCTGCTTTTTTGTTTCCCAGAGGGAAATTTAAATTTTTTTTCTTTTTAACATTCATTTTATAATTTATTGATGAGTGGGTTTAAATATTTTACGTTAAAACTTACTCATTATGTTTTGGAACCTGTAATCCTGAGAATATTGCGCGTAATAATTTGCCCTGTATTTATTTATGGCATCCTGCATCTGCTTCATGACTTCTTCTGGGTTGTCTATGAATTCAAGCTCCATCTTTGTTTCTTTTATACCTGTTAGGTCAATAACTATTTTTCCTGCGCTTAGGGTTGATTTCTTTTCATAGCTGATCTTAGCAATGTTTTGATAAGGTATCTCTTTAGCGCTTACCTGGAATATCAAAAGACTTTTTGAGTAGACCAGCTTGTCAGGGTATAAGGTGTATGCGACCTTGCCTAATGATGCATAGTTTTTTATAAGCAAAAGAACAGTGAATAATATAACAAAGAAGATAAACCACCTGATTATGGATGAAGCAGACACTTCTATCCCAAATTCCCTGAAAGTGTCAAGGAAAACATCTAATCCCACTATACTATTTAGATAGAGCACTATGCCTATAATCAATGTTACTGTTATACCGACAAAAACGAGATTTGAAATAAATGCCTTTTTTACATTTGGCCTTATTTCAGCTAATGCAGCTTCCATTTTAGAATTAATCAACTATCTCGTATTCCTTGACTATAAGTATAAGGAAGAGAACAAGGATAATTGCCCCGATTATTATCATAGAAAAGCCAGTCATGCTAGTCCCCACAAATATCCTATATAATCCATAACCCATTATAGCTACACCTAACCATAAAAACTTGTCAAGAACCATTTTCATTATTTCGAATTCTTCACTAGGTGTAAGGCGCTTTTTCATCTAACAACCTCTTTTTTAAAAAATAAGATCTATTTGGTGACTTTTATGGTGAAGTCTTTTTGGTATTGACTTGCAACAGAAGCCTGGCATAAGTAAGTTCCAGGCGCTATACCCTTAGGTATAGTCATCAGATCATTAAAGGATGCTGATTCGCCTTGATTAATCTTCTTTGCATTCATCTGTTGGGTAACAGCTATTCCGCTGCAGCTTACAGAAGGGGTTATACCTACTGCATTTTTGCAAATTGTTCCATCCCACATACAACCAATTTGAGTGTCACAAACGGCTTGTGTATTTACTGGAGCAGTTCCGCATACAGTATCAGTTCCAGAACATGTAGAAGTTGAAACAGCCCAAGTACAAGTTTTCTGGCTAGTGCATAAGCTTTGAGTTCCATTAAAATCTGTACATGGCCATGCTCCAGTCTTAGACCAATCTTGGTTAGAAGGATTATAAACCTCAATTTTTAAAACAGTATTGCTGCCTGAATTTACTATCATAGTTTCCCTTGATAATGTAATTGGATCAGACCCGGTAGCCTGAGGCGGTTCTGGCTCTGTACTAATCTGCTCATCAAAGTTTGATGAAACCTTACTAAACATCCCTCGAATAAAACCTAAACCTAAGCCTAACATGACAATCGCCAGTATCAAGACTACAATTGCGGTAACAGACAATTCCATTGCTGCTTTTTTATTTCTCCTAGGGAAATCTAAAAAACTTTGTTTTTTAACATTCATCTTTATAAGCACCTCGTTTTATTGAACTATTTTTATTGTAAAGTCTTTTTCATAATTAGGTATTGTTGTAGCATCTGCCCTTTCTATTTGTACCTGGCAAAGATAAGTATTTGGAGCAGATGAAGGTATGGTTGAAAGAAGATTGAATATAACCGATTGGCCCTGCTCAACATTTTTAGGATTTGCATCTACTGTTATTCCGTTTAGAGGAGGAGTACAGCTTATTGTCGGGCTGATTGTGAGCCAAGATTCATTAGATGGATTATATAATCCTACTTTAATAATCTCTTTATCTCCTGCATGAGTTATTAAACTTTCTCTAGACAGAGTAATCGGAAAAGCTCCTGTCGGAGCAGAAGGCTCTGGTTCTGCTGCAACCTGCTGTTCAAGCTGAGTGCTTACTTTACCGAACATCCCTCTTATAAATCCTAATCCTAATCCCAACATGACAATTGCTAATATCAAGACTACAATTGCGGTAACAGACAATTCCATAGCTGCTTTCTTATGCATAATTAACACCTCTTTTCATATAGTATGAACCATGATATTATTAAAAATCTACCTAATTATCGATTATGAGTTAACTAATTTATAAATCTTTCTATTATTTGGCAAAGCCAAGAACCGTGACTTAAACTTGTTGGGGTGATAAAAACCACAACCTTCAAAAAAAGTTTCTGCCCATTTAAAATGAATAAAAGAAGCTGACGCTTTTATCAATTTAAGGTTTCTATCAGATGGGGAGATAGGCCCTTTTTCTGAGATTTGTCAAAAACCACTTAATGATAGTTTACATGTAAATCATGCCACCATGCTTTAGCATGGTGGTTTTTGACATATAAATTTCAATATTCATCTAATTTATATATTTTTCAGGCCTCGCTAACTTGACAGCCCAAAAAACCGAACAATTTAAATACCCTAACTTAATTCTTAGCTATGAAGTGAGAGGAGAAGGGAAGGTTTATATTGTTTCTCACAACTTTGTAAGATGAAGTTAAAACCTAGCAAAAGGCCAAAGAAAAGGTATATTGTATTTGAGGTGCTCTCAGGGGAGCTAAAAACAGATTCAGCCATCCATAATGCTATAAAGCACTCTGCTTTGAATGTTATGGGAAATACATATTATGAAGCAGGCATAAGGTTTTTAAAAGATAAATACAAATCATCTTTAAATAAAGGCATCTTAAGAGTAAATAACAAATACTCTAAAGTCCTGATAGAATCAATAAATAAGGGTAAGGACATAAGGACAATAGGGATGAGCGGTATATTAAAAAAAGTAGAGGCTAAGTACCTTAATTAACAAAAAAATAAAGAGGGTGAAAAAATGACAGAACCAATGCCACACCAATTGATGGGATATGATAGGGCAATAACAATGTTTTCTCCTGACGGGAGACTTTTGCAGGTTGAGTATGCTAAAAAGACAGTAAGGCAGGGCTCAACAGCAATAGGGATGATATGCTCTGATGGAGTTTTGTTTGTAACAGATAAAAGGATAGTAGATACATTAGTTGTGCCAGAATCAGTAGAAAAGATATGGCAGATAGATGAGCATATCGGAGCAACTGCTTCAGGGATATTATCTGATGCCAGGGTATTGATAGAAAGAGCACAACTTAAGGCACAGCAGCATAAGGTAACTTATGATACTCCTGTTGATGTGATTACAATCGTAAAGGATATCTGCAATCTAAAACAGATATGCACTCAAAGCGGAGGATTAAGGCCTTTTGGTGTTTCTATACTTGTAGGGGGGATAGATGCAAACAAGCCAACTCTGTTTGAGACAGATCCAACTGGGATATTTTTTGAATACAAAGCAAGCGTAATAGGTGAAGGTGAAGTTGAGATTGAAGAGATACTTCACAAAGAATATGATTCTGAACTTACAATCGAGGAAGGATTAGGATTATGCCTAGGCGCTTTGAAGAAAGTT
Organism: Nanobdellota archaeon; assembly: GCA_018813685.1. Taxonomy (GTDB): domain Archaea; phylum Nanobdellota; class Nanobdellia; order Woesearchaeales; family JACPBV01; genus JAHJAV01. The sequence goes on from JAHJAV010000083.1 coordinate 34,074, forward strand.
TTAGGGGAGAATTTTTCAATAGACAGGATAGATGCAGCATATATAAAAACAGCTGACCAGAAATTCAAGAAACTTTCTAAAGAGACTATTGAAAGGAACATGTCAGAATCAAAAGCACCTAAAAAGATAAAAAAGAAGTAAATCAAAATGAC
>JAHJAV010000010.1 GCA_018813685.1 Nanobdellota archaeon
ATGAAAAAATCCAAAAAAGCAGTATTTTACAGCATCACTATACTGATATTCACAATATTCATACTCATAGTAGCCCTTATTGCAGTTTTCAACAAGGCAAAACAGGAAAAAAAGCTTGGCGAAGAGCAGATGCAGTTGATCCAAAAATATCAGGAAGGTGAAAAAGCATTGTTCTATATTGACCAGGCATCAAAATACTCAGTTTACAAAGCCATATATCTATTTGCTGAAAAAGGAGCTTATTCAAATGAACCGATATGCGGCAATATATTAGACAATTCTAAAAGATATATAATGTGGCAAAACACACTGCCCAATCCAGAAACTAAAGAATATGAAGATGTTGAATGCTATCCCTCTAAAGGTGGCCTAACATACAACTTCGCAGCTTTCTTAAATCAGGAGCTAAACAAATACTTTGAGATTTACCCTTCTGCAAAAATACCAAAAGATAATTATGACCTTCAATTTGAAGAAAAGGGCCAGAAAACAGATATACTGGCAATAGCAACAGCAGATATAATCATATCTTCAGAAGGCAAAGACAAAAAGCCAGACTCAATATACACTATAAAGCCATCGTTCAGAACAGAACTAAATTATAAGTTAATCAACCAATTCACCGAGTATGTTAATAACTCTAAGAATATCACACAAAGCATGAAATCATGTTTATCAGAAGGAAGCAAACAGCCAGATGATGATGACTTAGAAACATGCTCAAACCCTTCAAATTTTAATAAAATAAAAAACATAGATAATTATGGAATAACGCCCATAACTTCAGATAAAGATTACACTATTCTTTTTGATATTGATGATTCCTCCCTTAAAAACCCTTATTCAACAAACAAGCTGAATGTAAGATTCGGAATAAAATTCTTGGATAAATTTGCCCCCCCTTCAACAGAAATAATAAAAGAATTAGAAGAAAAAGAAGAAGACGGAAATAAAGTAAACTACCTTACATGGAAGGTAAACAACGCTTCTGATGTTAAAACTTATGAAATTTATTATTTAAAGATAGAAAAAGGATTGAATAGAGAAGAAATCCCAGATAGTCCTCCTTCTGAACTCAGAAAAATGGATAATTTAAATAACCCATTTAAGGCAGATAAAACAGAGCTAAAACTAGAGCTAGAGCAAGGGGACTATTACTTCTATATTAGGGCAGTAGACCAAGCAGGAAACTTTGTAAAAGATATAGATAGAAAACCAATCAAGATTACTATCTGATAAAACCATTATATTCCAAAACATAAAACTATATAAACCATTAAGCAAAGGATATTACTCTATGATTAAGGTCCCTTTACAAACAATAATAGATAAGATTAAAGAAAAATCAGGTCTTCAGGAATCAGAGATTAATTCTAAGATAGAAGACAAAAAAAAGCAGCTTTCCGGCCTTATCTCAGACGAAGGAGCAGCCCATATAATAGCCAATGAGTTAGGAATAAAGTTATTTGAAGAAACACAAGGAAAGCTCCAGATAAAGAACATCTTAGCAGGAATGAGGGATGTTGAAACAGTTGGTATGGTCCAGCAAGTCTCTCCTATCAATGAATTCCAAAGGCAGGACGGAAACACAGGAAAGGTAGCTAATCTTGTAATAGCAGATGAGACAGGCTCAATAAGGGTTGTAATGTGGGGCAGCCAGACAGACCTTGTAAAAGGCATAAAAGAAGGCAATATTGTAAAGATAATCTCAGGCTATGTAAAAGAAAACAACAACAGAACAGAAGTTCACTTAAATGATAAAAGCAAATTAATAGTAAATCCAGAAGGCGAAGTTATAAAAGAAGTAAAACAATTCTCTTCAAAAAGAAAAAAAATCAATGAATTAAAAGAAAATGATAATGATATTGAGTTATTAGGCACAATAGTGCAGGCATTTGAGCCAAGATTCTTTGAAGTCTGCCCGCAATGCAATAAAAGAACAAGGCAAAGAGATGAAGGTTTCTATTGCGAAGAGCACAAAGTCATTACTCCAACTTACTCATATGTATTGAACGCAGTATTAGACGACGGCACAGAAACAGTAAGAACTGTTTTCTTCAAAAAACAGGCAGAAAACCTTCTAGAGATGGACCAGGCTAAAATCTTAGAATATAAAGATGCCCCTGAAAAATTCGAAGAAGTAAAAAACAGCATGCTTGGAAATATAATCAAAGTCATAGGCAGAGTAAATAAAAACGAGCTTTTTGACAGGATAGAGTTTGTAGCAAGGATGGTTTTCCCAAATCCAGATCCCCAGGAAGAGATCAATGCCTTGAAAAAAGAGCTTGAGAACAAGCCAGCAGAAGAAATAAAAGTCAAAACAGAGCCTGAAAAGCTCCCAAGCTTTGAAGATCTATAATCATGTTATCAAGAACACATCTTGCATTTGGTTTTCTCATTGGTTTATACCTTATAGATTTCTTAAACATAAAAAGCCAGATATTGTTCATGCTTATCCTCCTGTTCTTCACAATATTTCCAGATATTGACGAAAGCTCAAGCAAGATTTCAAAAAAAACAAGGCCATTCTCATTCATCTCAAACCTAACAGGCCACAGAAGCATCTTCCACACAATCTATTTCCCAGTAGCAATCTCATTAACATTTTTCATGTTCAAACTAAAAGAACTAAGCATAGCTGCACTAGCAGGCTACCTGCTCCATTTAGTACTAGACAGCACAACCAAGCAAGGCATTATGCTGTTCTATCCAATAAGCAAAAAACGATTTAATGGTTTTATTAAAGTTGGCTCTTTGATTGAGAATTTGGTGTTTGTTATTTTGGTTGGTTTGATAATATATGAACTGATTTTGTAAATCACTTATCCGTGTGCGCATAGTTTATTTTTCTTAGCTTTAACAGTATTATGTATTGGAGTACCATTAAATTTATAAGTAATAAAAATTATAATCGCAATAAATGACTAATAAAAAAGAGTACCCTATACTCAATTTCTTTAAATTAAAATTTGTTACTAGTTTTTTAGAAGGTAGAATTGGGAAAGAAACTATTGGAAAAAAAGAGGGGCTCAATGATGGTTTAATACGAGCCAGAAAGGACTTAGTAGCTAAAAGGATTCTACCGGATAAATTTATAGGTAGGTTGCTTAATGAAGTTGACGAAAATAAAGTAAGAAAGGCACTGCACAATATATTAGTAGGAAGTTTTTATCAGTATGTTGGTGGTTTTGGTATGATAAAACCATTTGATTTGATTTCAGCAAGATCCAAGTTCAAGTATTTTATACATTTTGATCTATTGGAAAGGGAGTTAAGAGGTAAATATATACTTGATGTTGGTTGTGGCGGGTCTAATTTTGCGGACTATTGTAATCAGAATATACTTGATTGCCGCGTATTCTCCATGGATCTCTCTAATCCTGATGCTCTTCAACATTCAAATCCAGTGTATAAAGAACATACAGATACTCTTTCCTTTCAAACCCATGTAACAGCTGCTTGGCAGTTTATTCCATTTCAAGATAATAAATTAGACCTAGTGCTTAGCTATCATGGAGCTTTGCAATACGAAAACTCAAAAGTCTGCATCGGTGAAACTGCAGCAGCATTTAATGTGCTAGAACTCCTTAGGGTGACAAAGATAAGGGGTCAAATCAGAGCTGTAGTAGGTTCCCAAATCTATCCTAGCTTATATCATAAAGTTGAAGAGTGCGGACATGCTGTAAGTATAATGCCTGTATCTGAAGTAAGAGACGAAGTCAAAGAAGACCAATTTGGTGGTGGTTTGAGTTATGAAAAACTTCAAAGTATATTGGGAAACAGAAATATGAGGATTATAATAACTAAAAGGAATGAAAACAATGATTTGATTAAAGAATATCTAGCGTTAAAAATTCTTCAAATCATCAATATGAACCAGCTCGAAAAACTAGTTCATAAGTTTTAAATTCATCTTTTGTGATTTTTATCTTGCAAACATATTTATTTCCAATGTGGAAAACAATTATCTCCCCATGAAATCAACCCATACCACTTGCCAACCCTATCTAAGCCAAATTTAACCATTACAAGCCCTATAAAGCCAAAATCGCCTACCCACTTGCCACTTGCCAACCACCCGTAAGCTATATAAACAAGACACACTAAATAGTATTTGGTTGTGCAAACAACCCCTCGCTTACCGGAAGCTCAGTTCTTCCTAAATAAGGTAAGTTTGAAACAAAACGCGAAAGCAAAGAGGTGTTTTAAATGAACACGAAAAGTACTGGCAATCTGCCAGAAAAGAAGTTTAGCGCTGGTGCCATCTGCGCTACAATATGGAAAAACAACGGCACAAGTAAGACAACAGGAGATTCTGTCGAATACAGAACAATACAGCTCGACAGAAGATATAAAGACAAAGAAGGAAATTGGCAAAACACTGCTTCTTTAAGGCTTAATGACCTGCCAAGGGCATCTTTAGTCCTGCAAAAAGCATATGAATATCTTGTCCTTAAGGGACAAGACCCTTCATCTTCTACAAAAATAGAAATAGATGAAGAAATAGTCATGTAAGGTGAAAAAATGAGAAAAAAACAAGAAGAGCAAGAAGAAACCCCAGAAGTAGAAGATGTTGAAGAAGTATCATCAGAAAAACCAGCTAAAAAAGCACAAGACCTTAGCGATCTTCCTGGAATAGGCCCTGCAACAGTTGAAAAGCTGCAGAGCGTAGGCTATAGAGATTTGATGTCTGTTGCTGTTGCAACACCAGGAGAGATTATAGACGCTACAGGAATGACCCAGGCAGCTGCAAAAAAAGTGATAGCAACTGCAAGAGCATCCTTAGACATGGGCTTTGAATCTGGAATTGACCTTTTAGAAAGAAGAAGCAAAGTTATCAGGATCTCAACAGGCAGCAAAGCATTTGATGACTTGATGGCTGGCGGCTTTGAAACAGGCTGCATAACAGAATGCTTTGGCCAATACGGCTCTAGCAAAACACAATTAGCTCATCAGCTTGCTGTGAATGTCATAAAGATGGAACCATCTGCATATGTAGTCTATATTGACACAGAAAATACATTCAGGCCCGAAAGAATAACTGAATTTGCAAAAGGAGCTGGCTTAAATCCAGAAGATGTTCTAAAAAACATCAAAGTTGCAAGAGCTTATAACTCAGACCATCAGATGTTGTTAGCTGAAAAAGTAGAAGACCTGATTAAAGTACAGGGATTGACAATAAGGTTGATAATAGTTGACTCACTTACAGCTCACTTCAGAGCAGAGTTTGTAGGCAGAGGAACATTAGCAGACCGACAGCAAAAACTGAATAAGCACATGCATATTCTTTCAAGGCTTGCAAACACAAACAACCTTTGCGTCTACGTAACCAATCAGGTGATGGCAAAACCAGATACATTCTTTGGCGATCCAACAGAAGCGATTGGCGGCCATATAGTTGCCCACAACTCAACCTTCAGAATCTATTTGAGAAAAGGTAAGAAAGGCACAAGAGTTGCTAAACTGGTTGACGCTCCAAATCTCTGCGACGGGGAATGTCAGTTTATAGTCACGACACCAGCCATAACAGATGTTTAATTAATTTTTTATTTATTTTTATTATTTTAAAACA
>JAHJAV010000084.1 GCA_018813685.1 Nanobdellota archaeon
CCAACACCAAAGTGCCGTTTTTTAATTCAATCTTCCTCATAGGATATCTATGGATATCCTTAACTATATAAGCTTTTCGCTTCTTGAGAATATAGTTCAGAAGTTAGGGGGTGCTTACAGAGGAAAAACGCAAAAGTTTAGTTATTGATATGAAGATAACAATAATTCAAGGAGATATAACTTCTTTGGAGATTGAGGCTATTGTCAATGCGGCTAATAGTTATGGTTATATGGGGGGAGGAGTGGCTGGAGCTATCAAAAGAGCTGGCGGGCAGGAGATTGAGATGGAAGCTGTTAGTTGCGCGCCTATACCTATAGGGAGTGCTGTGATCACTTCTGCTGGAAGATTAAGATGCAAACACGTGATACATGCGCCTACAATGGAGCAGCCTGCTTCACTGATTGATATAGGGAATGTTACTGAAGCTGTACGAGCTGCGCTTGAATGCGCTGAGGAGAATGGGCTTCGGAGGATTGCTATTCCAGGGATGGGAACTGGTGTCGGAGGAGTTCCTTTTGACAAGGCTGCAGAAGCTATGATTGAAGTGATTGTCAATTTTGATGAAAACAGTTTAGAGGAAGTTGTCCTTGTAGATAAGGATAAAAAGATGGTAGAAGAGTGGAATAAGGTTCTGAAGGGGAGTAAAAAACTTTAAATAGAATGGATAAAACCTTGTTGTTATGAATATTCCTAATAAGATTACATTAGCCAGGATTTTGTTGGCGCCTCTTTTTGTAATTGTATTTTTTATAGATAGCTTATCTGCTAAGATAATAGCCCTGATCATAGCTATTTTGATAGAACTTACTGATCTTTTTGATGGGATAATTGCACGTTCCAGCAGAAAAATTACTAAATTTGGTAAGTTGGTTGATCCTCTTGCGGACAGCATATCCAGGTTAACTATATTTGTATGTTTTGCTGCCTATAACACCCAATCTGGTTTGTTTATCTCTCCAGTCTGGAGCATAAATAATATTCATTTAATCCCTGTATGGATGGCAGTGTTATTGGTGTTTAGGGATACTATTGTATCTACTTTGAGAACATTAGCTGCGTCACATAAAATTATACTCCACGCTAGAACAAGCGGCAAGATAAAGGCAGTTGTACAGGCAATCGGAATTATCAGCATACTCTTGCTGGTTGTATTGAGTGAATTATACCCTGTAATCCCTTTGAATGTTATTTCTTATTTTATAATGCTGGCTGTAACTATCGTAACTGTTTGGTCTGGATTTGATTATATAGCTGGAAATAAGGAATTGTTTAAAGAAATGGATTTTTAAGATGAATAAAGATTATGTGATTGGAATTGACCTGCATGGAACTCTATTAGACAGGGATTGGGAGATCAAACAAAATCTAATAGGTGAATTAAAAGATAGTATTGAGAGAGTAAAGGCAAACTCAGAGGTGTTAACCTGCACTGGGAATGACCTGACTTTTGTAAAAAAACACGTACCTAAAGAAATATTCGATCTTTTTGATGGATTTGTATTAGAAACTGGATGTGTAATCAGTGATGGAAAAGAAGAAAAAGTAATTTCTAAACCTAATGAAATAAAAATTATAAAAGAATTAGAAGAAGAATTAAAAAAACAAAAATTTAAGGAGTTAGCTTATTTTGCCAGGAGGCTTTCAACTATCAGCCTTTTTACAAAAGACCCTTATGATTCAAATGTCCCAAGAGATTTTCATCCTATTGTAGATTCAAAGATTAAGGAGCTGGGATTTGAAAATGATGTGTTTGCAACATATTCCAGTGTTGCAGTTGATATCATACCTAAAGGATATAATAAGGCAACCGGAATAAATTATATTGCCGGCGGAAGGAAAACTATAGGCGTAGCAGATTCTCTTAATGATTCACATTTACTTACTGACTGCAATCAGGCGTTTATACCCATCAATTCCCCTGTTGAATTATTGGATTATTTAAGAGTAAAGGGCAAAAAAATAGAGAATATTAAAGATATCAATCAACTTTTTAGCGGAAAGGTAATCCAATCAAAAAAAGGATTTACAGGAGGGGTAATTGAGATATTAAATTTTATTGATAAAATGAGTGGGTAATATGATGAGAATGCTAACCTTAAAAAATATTATTTCATAAAAATGAGGAAGTTTTTCAAAGAATAACTTAAAATCTGTATTTCTGACCGATTAATGATGCAATCTCTTTCATTATAGCCTTAGTTACTTTTTTTAGTATATGATAATTTTCATCCTGAGGATAATATTCTTTGAAATAGATTGGCTTTCCAATAGTGATTATTACTTTTTTTCCGGGTCTTGGAAACCATTTAAGGCGGGACCATACCTTAAGAGTGCCTTTTATACCTATAGGAACTACAGGAACTCTGGATTTAAGAACTAATCTTGCAACTCCTGTTTTGCCTTTCCTTATAGATGATCTTTTGTTTGGGACTCCTTCTGGGAATATGCATACTATATTGCCCTTTCTTAGTCTTTTCATTGCTGATTTAAGGAATCCGCCATGGATACTTTTCTTTAGACGAATACTGCCGCCAAATTCGCTGAAAATAAAGTTGGTCAACACATCAAAAAACAAAAGCATAGCTGATATAAAATATATCTTTTTAGCCTTAAGAGGTTTTGTTAATATAGAAGCCAAAATAAGGGGGTCTATAAAGCTATGATGGTTAGAAGCAACAACAAAAGCAGAATCTTTCGGCAAATTGTCTAGCCCTTTAATCTCTTTTACAGGGAATGTAAAGATATGCCTGAAGATTTTACCTATAGGGTATACCATTACCTAAGCATATAGAGGGATAGTATTTAAAATTTATTGAAAGATGTCAAGCTTTTTATAAAGTAAAGTAATTCTGTTAGATATATGATAACAATACTTGACTGTTACACAGATGAGCCTGCTGGTTTAGGAGTTCCGCCTTATTTAGGAACTTATCCTAGGTATATAGCAGGATTTTTTGGCAAGGTTAATTATATCACTATAGATGATTTGAGATTTCTTAAATATTATCATCTTAATGATGGGAAGAAAGAAGTCAGCCATAAGACAAATATAAAAATATATAATCTGACTAGGAATATATTGCGAATTAAAGAGATACTTGACGGGACTACTAAACTGATTGTGATATTAGGCGTGCATACCCCTGGGAAGTATCTTTCTGCTTTGCCTGGAACTCTTGAAGAGGTTTCTGAATTGATTAAAGATATGAATTGCGAGAAAGTATTAACTGGACCTGTTGTGTTTGGAACTCAACTTGAGGGTGGAAAATTTTTTGAAAGGAATGATTTGAAGGTATTCGATAAGGTTAAGGATTTTAATTTTAAATATAGTGAGATAAAGGGGCATGCTATTAAAGGGGCAGAGATTGTTAAACAAATTTCTAGAAATAGGATAATTGAGATTGAGACAGGGCATGGGTGTTCTCGCAATAAAGGCTGCAGTTTTTGCACAGAGCCATTGAAGAATAAGCTGGAGTTTAGGGAGAAAGAAGATATATTGAGAGAGATTAAGGCATTCTATGAATTAGGATGTAAGAATTTTAGATTAGGGAAGCAGTCTGACTTTTATTTATATCCCAAGGTTGTTGAGCTGCTTAAAGATATAAGAAAAACATTTTCTGGCATTGAGGTTCTGCATATAGATAATGTGAATCCGGCTAGTGTTGTTTCTGATAAAGGCAAGGAAATAACTGAGGCGATTGTGAGGTATTGCACAGAAGGTAATATAGCTGCTTTTGGTGTGGAGAGTTTTGATCCTGTTGTTATGGAAGAGAATAATCTTAACTGCACTGCTGAGCAGGCATTTGAAGCTATTAAAGTTTTGAATAAATATGGCGCTGAAAGAGGAAGTAGTGGGATGCCTAGGTTTTTGCCTGGAATCAATATATTATTTGGGCTTAAAGGAGAGAGTAAAAAAACTCATTCAGAGAATATGAAATGGTTCAGTAAGGTATTAGAAGAGGGCTTATTGTTGAGGAGGATAAATATAAGGCAGGTGAGCATATTTGAAGGGACTCAATTATATAATGAGTGCGGAGATAAATTCATCAAAAAAAATAAAAGGCATTACTGGAAATGGAGGAATGAGATAAGACAGAAGATTGATCTGCCAATGCTGCAACGGCTAGTTCCTGCTGGAACTGTGATCAAGAAGAATATTGCAGAGATTTATGACGGAAATACAACATTCTGCAGACAGATTGGAACATATCCTTTGATTGTAGGAGTGAAGGGAAGGTTAGAATTAGGGGAAGACTATGATTTGAAGATAACAGGGCATATGCTGAGGAGCGTTACAGGTGTTGTGGAAAACGATTAAGATTTTCAATAAATTTATTTGAAATTTTTGAATGAAATTTCTAATAAATTCCCTGAAAACCTAAAGATTTTCAATAAATTTATATATGTTATATTCTTGTAGTTTGTTTAGATGAAAAAAGCACAGCTAACAACAAGGCCAATCATAAATGCATTGTTCGGCCTAGCTGCAGTGATGATTCTGGTTTTTGGGACTGTTCAGATAATAAAATGGACAAAAAGATCAGATCAGCTTGAAACAATAAATTTTTTTGAATCATTGCAGAATGTTGTTAAGGTAGGGGCAACAAGAAGTTTTGGATCAGTGGATGAGAAGAGCATTGCTGTGCCCTTAGGGATAGAAACACTATGCTTTGTTGATAAGTCTAAGAACATCTCCCCATTAGTTAACTGCAACCTTAATTATGAGATAAATAAATATCCTACGAAAAATGTTTTTTTTGAGCCTTTTGATAAATTGACGCCAATAGAGGTTGAAAAGTTTGAGCTTGGCCCTAATGAAAATCCAATTTGCCTAAAGACAGTAGGCGGTGTTGTAAAGATGAGCCTTACCAGCAAAGGAACAAAGGCGCAAATAAGCACATTCAAACCTGCTGAGAAAGAGGTTGATTGCGTTTCTGTGCTTTATAATTCTAATCCGAACAAGTCAGTAGACATTGTCTTCTTGGGTTATGGATATACTCAATGGGACAGTTTCATAGAGGATGTTAACAGCAATATACAAACATTTCTAACTACTGAACCTTTTAAGTCAAACAAAGACAAGATAAACTTTTATAGGGTAGACAGATTGGAGGACCTTGACTGTGAAGTCGGAAGCTGGATAAAATGCGATGAATTTTCTGTAAAAAAATTAGCTTCTTACTGCCCGAATGATTATATTATAATATTGGTGGACAGAAACAAAGTAAAAGATTTGTTAAATCCTGTAAGGTCCAGCGCTGTGTCAAATATGGAAAAGATAAATACAGCTGACAATAAATTAGTAGTGCTGCATGAGATGGGGCATCTTTTAGGGGGGTTAGCAGATGAATATGTTGATGATAAGTATTATGGCAGCATAAATTTCAATCCTAATGATTACCCTAATTGTGATTTGCCTCCTGAATGCACTGAATGGAATGGAGTGAATGGAACAGGCTGTTTTGAGGGTTGCTCACTTGGAAGATATTCCAGGCCTACTGAGAATTCATTGATGAGATCGTTGAGTACAGAAAAGTTTGGACCTTTAAATGAGAATATAATTGTAAGTAAAATAATACAATATGGTGAGAGATAAATGAAAATTAAAATGTTTTTGATTTTGCTCCTGATCATTCCTGCTGTGTTTGCAGAGGTTGAGTGCAGCAAGGTGTGGGTAGTTAATTTTGCATATGATAATGGACTTATAACGCCTAAAGAAAAGGAATTAAAATGCGGGTATGCGCCAGATAGAACGATACAGCCTGATGAAGGATATACTGCAGAGATCGTGTCTATGGATGATGAAACATTGTACTCTTTTAATTTTCAGATTCCTTTGAAGTTTAATTTTGATCTGAGCGATCCTTTGCTCAAGGGGCTTTCCGGGGGGATGCTGATATTGAATGAAACAGATTTTGCATTAATATTTCCTTATTATGATCAAGCTAAGAATATAGTGATATACAATCCAAGAAAGTATAAGGTTGCTAATGTGCCTTTGGTAGAGGAGCAGTTCATACAGAAGAAGTCTTTCTGGTGGCTTTTGTTCTTGATATTGGCTTTGTTGATTATAGGATATATAGGGTATAGATATTATAAAAAAAGGAAAGAATCTACAGCGAAAACCTTATAAACAAACTTAAAATTCTCTAGATAGATGCCTTTGTAGCTTAGCAATGTTTAAATATAGATTATTGTTTCCATTATATAGTTGAAAGGCATTTTTCATAAAGATTCAAATTTCGGTAAAAATGTATTACAAACTAAAAAAGGGAAAACAAAGAGAACTTATTCAAAAAGCTATTAAAAAGGCTGGCTCTGAGAGAAAATTATGCAAACTTATGTCTATAACAAAAGGGGTTATCCAAAATTCCAGAAGTGAAACATACAATATATCCGGGGATCTACTAAGAAAATTATTAAAATTTCTTAATCTAAACATAAAAATATATAACTCAAATATATTGAGTGAATTTTCACCTAATTGGGGTCAAATAAAGGGGGGAAATAACCTTATTAAAAAGAAAATTGAGGGGGGAGTCTTCGAAGAGACAATAAAAAGATTAAGAAAAGGCAGCTCAAAATATATGAAAGGGTGGCATAAAGATATGAAAGAAAATTCCCCTAAAGAGCACCATATCTGGCAATATGAAAGATTCAAGAAAGTTGGAAGAGGTTATAGGTTTAGCCTGAAAAATAAGGTATTGGTGAGGAATAGACTTGAAAAGCAAATTGGAGACTTTCTAATTTCACAAAATGTAACATTTGAATATGAGCCTTATATAAATATAAAGGGCAAGGTGTATTTTCCAGATTTTAAGATAGGCAACAAAATTATAGAGGTTACTGAATGGAAACATCCCGATGAAGCCAGAATTATTAAACTTAGAAAAAAGATAGGGGACTATAAGGGTAATGGATTTGATATGGTAATATTCATTCCTCAAAACTTCAGAAAGTTTTATAAAGAAATTGGTGATTCTATTATATCTGCTCTATCAGAAATAAAGACATTTTTGAATGCCTCTGTAGCTTAGACGTGTTTAACTTTCGTAAACATGGAGCAACAGGTAGAGCGCGTGACTGTTATTGAAAACGAGGTTTTCAATCCTTACTAAAACCCCGTTTTTGTAAGTAATCACGAGGTCGGCAGTTCGAGTCTGCCCAGAGGCGTTTTTTATGTTTATGGCTCCGTAGCTCAGCCTGGCTCGAGCGCACGACTGATAAAGGTTAATATTTTTAGAAATCGTGAGGTCCGGAGTTCAAATCTCCGCGGAGCCATTCTATTAATTTGAGCATATTTACTATCGAGAACAGATGATTTTAAAAAAATTCGTGGAAAAAAGTGACAACACTTTTTTTATTTTAACTACGGAAAAATAATATTTTTCCTAGTTAAGTGGTAAAAAAATGACCATTAACTACCATAAAGTTTATATAGGTGGTGTGTATTAAAGAATAATAACATTTACAATCTGTAAATAGATATAAACAAGGAGGGGATTTTAATGAATGTTAAAAAGAAAAGCTTTTTAAATTTCCAGTTGGGAATAAAAAAGATGTTAATTTTAGGGTTGATAGTAATATTTCTGTTGAGCGGATGCGAGCAGATAAAAGAGCTTTATGGAATACAATCTTCTGGAAAAGAAGAGTATGTGCCTCTGGAAGAGATAAAAGTCCAAGGGGAGGTTACTCAGACTCCAGAAGTTATTGCAGACAAAACAGAAGAGATGCCGCCTGCTTTACCTAAAGATGAGATTACTGAAGTGCCTGTAGAGGTTAAAGAGGAAAAAACTACTGAGCTGCCACCTACTCCACCTCAAGAAGAGGTTCCGGTCGTAATAGAAGAGAAAGAAGAAAGTGTTGCTGAATCAACTACTACAACAAAATCAAAAGAGGGGGCTAAGGTTTTAATTACAAAAGAAACAGATTTGATATCTTTGAAACCAAAAGTAACTGATCCAGATAAGGATAAGATAGTATTCACATATTCTACCCCAGTTAGTGCTGAAGGAAAATGGCAGACTAAATATGGAGATGCTGGAGAATACACTGTAACAGTTACAGCATCTGACGGGCAAGCAAGCACAACCCGGGATGTATTGATAATTGTGAATAAGAAGGAAGAAGCTCCAACAATAGATGATGCTATTCCAAAAGAAACTGCATTGGATGTAAAAGAAAACACTAAATTAGATTTTAGCATCAGAGCATCTGATCTTAATAATGATCCAATAAAATATTCCTGGAACTTGGATGATAAGGAAGTATCTAAGGATAAGGCATATAATTATGAGGTAGGTTATGATGCAGCAGGACAGCATTCTGTAAAGATAGTAGTGTCTGATGGGGAAAAAGATACAAGCAAAGTATGGTCTGTAAAGGTACAGAATGTAAACAGGAAGCCTATTCTTGATAAGATAGCAGATGTAAATGTAAAAGAAACAGAGACCATAACATTATCACCTAAGTCTACTGACCCTGACAGTGATCCTATAACAATAATATTAAGCAGCGATAAGTTTAAGAAAGTTGATAAAACTTATGAGTGGAAGACAACTTATGATGATGCTGGAGAATATACTGTAACAGTTACAGCATCTGACGGCACAGACAGCGTAAGCCAAGCAATAAAGGTGACTATAGGCAATGTAAACAGGCCACCAGTCATTGAAGATATAGTACTTGGGTGAATAAATTAATTTTTTTATTTTATTTTTTTAAACTTTTTTGATTTGGGGGAATAGTATATGAAAAAAAAGATAGTGCTATTTTTTTTAGTGTTAATCATTTCTATTAGCTTGTCAAATGCGATTAAGACAATAATTGTTAATGAGACTGATCTTGTTGCATTAAAACTTGAGGCTATAGATGCTGATTCTGATGCATTATCTTATAGATTTACAAAACCGCTTGATATGAATGGTGAGTGGCAGACTAAATATGGAGATGCTGGTGAGTATAAAACTACAGTTATTGTATCTGATGGAAAATCAAATACTTCTGAAGATGTAGTGATTGTGGTAAAGAAGAAGAATGCTGCGCCAAGCTTTGATTCTTTCTCACCTGAAGAAACTGACATAACGATAGATGAAGGAGATTCAATAGACTTTAATGCAAAGGCATCTGACCTTAATAATGATCCAATCAAATATATATGGTATCTGGATGGAGCAGAGGTTTCTGATAAAGGAGATTATAACTATAAAGCTGATTATGGGGATGCTGGAGTACACAGTGTAAGGATTGTTGTTTCTGATGGTGAGGAATCTGAGGAGAGGGCATGGGTTGTTAAGGTAAATAAGGTAGACAGGGAAAGGCTATTAGAGGGTATAAAAGATGTTGAAGCTGATGAAGGGGATGTTGTAAGTTTAGATATTCCTGATTTCAAGAGATATAACTTAGAGTATAGCATATCTGAGCCAATAGGCAATGAAAATTCGTGGCAAACTGGATATAGTGATTCAGGAACTTATGATGTTGAAGTAAAGATAGAAGACAGGAAGTTTTCTGTATCTAAAAAGGTTAATGTGGTTGTAAGGGATAAAGATAGAGCACCTGAGTTTAAGCCAATAGCTTCTGTGTGGGTTAGTGAAAATAAAAGAGTAACGATTGAATTAGAAGCTAGTGATCCAGATGGTGATGATATATCTTTTTCTGCTGATGAGCTGCCTAAGGGCGCTTCTTTAGATGGAAACAGATTTGAATGGGATATCGGATATGATGCTGTGAATAAAGATGATCTGTTGAATGGTGTTTTGGATAAGTTCCATATTTTGTATAAACCGGTTAAGATAAGTTTTACTGCAAAAAGCAAAGAGGTTGAGGAGAAGCAGACTGTATGGATAATGGTGAAAGATGTGAATAGGGCGCCTGTGTTTAAAGATATTCCTGAAATTTATGTAGATGAAGGTGAAGAAGTGGTTTTAACTCCTGAATCAGAGGATCCTGACGGAGATAATGTGAAATATTCCTATGAGGGGTGGATGGATGTTGACCGGAAGATGACTAATTATGGTGATGCAGGAGTTTATAAGGTAAAGATTACTGCTTCTGATGGTTTCTTAAGTGATGAAAAATATGTTATAGTCAATGTAAATAAGGTAAATAGGGCTCCTGTTTTTGGAGAAGTCGGTAAGATAGAGATAAAGGAAAATGAAAAGATTGAGCTAAATCTTAATGTAAATGATCCTGATGGGGATGCTGTTGAGATAAGCGCTAAAGAGCTGCCTGCAAATTCCAAGGTTGAAGGGAATATTTTTACTTGGGTGCCTGGTTATGACACTGTAAAGGGAGATTATGGAATTTTTGCTTTGGTATTTGAATCGAGCGATGGTGAGAGCGAAAGCACAAAAGATGTCAATATAACTGTTTATAATGTGAACAGGGCTCCTAAAATAACTGAAGCTGGGCCTGCAAAGGATGTTGTTACTAAGGTAAGCAATAGGACAGTATTTGCAGTAAAGGCAGAAGATCCAGATGGTGATGAATTAAGCTATATATGGAAGTTTGGATTGTTTGAAAGCCATATTGATGGTGATGCTGTTGCGAGAACATTTACTATTCCAGGAGATAAGCCTGTTAAAGTAGTTGTTTCGGATGGCAAGGATGAGGCAGATTATGAATGGAATGTTAAAGTAATAGGAACTGCTGCAAAGCCTAAGGCAGCTGTAAAGAAAACTGCTGCTAAACCTGCTGTGCAGCAGCCTGTTCAAAAGCCAGTTGTACAGAAACCAATTCAAACAGTTGCACCCAAGCCAGTTCAGCCAGTTGTTAAACCGCAAGTTGTTCAACAGCAGCCTAAAACCAGAACAGGGAGTATTTATGATCAATATACCATCACTTATATTGAGGGGGATGGAGGAGATGTTATAGGGGAGGATAAGAATAGTATAATCGTTTGGGGTGATTAAATATGAAAAAATCAAGTGTTTTTTTGATTGTTATCTCTTTTTTGATAGTTGGGATTATAGCCATTGCATTGCCAGATAAGATTACAGAGCCACACACTAGATTCAATCCATGGCTGGATGAATGTGTTTATTTCTTTACTTATGGCAAATGTTATGTAGATCCAGACTACTGCGCTACTGGTTATGGGGAGAATAAACTTATTGTTATTGACAGAGAGAAGGAGTGCATATACAGCCTGACTGAGTATAGAGAATATCTCGAGGTAAAAAGAGCTAATCTAAGCACAGAAGAAAAGAAGGATGTCAGAAATAATAATAACGGCCCTATTAAGTTTGTGATACAAGAAACAGATTATATAACTTTATTGCCCAAAGGATATGATCCTGATGAGGACCAGATTAAGTATAGTTTTACTGCTCCATTAAATGAAAAAGGAGAATGGCAGACTAATTATGGTGATGCTGGACAATATGTTGTGAATGTTACTGCAGATGATGGTGAGCTTAGCAGTTCAAGGGAAGCTACAATAGTAGTCAATAAAAAAGAAGAATCGCCTGTGATTGAGAGTGTGAATCCTACTGAGAAGAGCATAAGCATTGATGAAGGGGGGAAGATTGATTTTAGCGCTGTGGTTTCTGACAAAAACAAAGATGAGCTAAAATACAGCTGGAAACTTGATGATAAAGAGGTTTCTACTGAAAATAAGTGGAGTTATGAAATAGGGTATAATGATGCTGGAAAACACACTGTCAAGTTTAGCGCAAGTGACGGAGCCAAAGAAGCAGATGTGATCTGGCAAATATCTGTCAAAGATATGAATAGATTACCTGTTTTAGAAAAGATAGAAAAGGTTAATGCAAGGGAGACTGATACTATAACTATAAGGCCTAAGGCAAGCGATGCAGATAATGATAATATCGATTTTAGGATTGATAATGATAAATTTAAGAAGATTGACGACAGGTTTGAGTGGAAGACAACTTATGATGATGCCGGGGAGTACACTGTTAAAGTGATTGCCTCTGATGGAAAGGATGAAACAAGCCAGGATGTCGGGATAAGTGTAAAGAATTTGAATAGGCCGCCAGTGATAATCGATATAATCAATGAAGGCAAATCCAGCTGAAAACAAAAGCTTAATTAATTATATCTCCTTTTCTTTTTTATTATGAAAAAGCAGAAGATAAATGAAGATATGAATGATGCTACTCTGAATCTTGCTCTTGATACTATAAAGATTGGAAAACAAGCTTTGGTTTTTGCGAATACAAAAAGGTCGGCAGAGAAGGCTGCTGAAGAGATAAGCAAGAAGGTAAAAAGTGAGGATATCTCATTAATGAATCTTTCTGAGACTGTGCTTCATTCTTTGACTAGGCCGACAAAACAATGTGAGAGACTGGCTTTGTGCGTTAAGAAGGGAATTGCTTTTCATCATGCTGGGCTGACTTCCAAGCAGAAGGAGATTGTTGAAGAGAGCTTTAGGAAGGGACTGATAAAGATAGTTTGTTCGACGCCAACGCTTGCAATCGGCGTAGATTTGCCTGCGTTTAGGGCTATACTTAAGGATTTAAGGCGTTATGGGCATAGGGGATTAGCGTATATTCCTGTTCTTGAGTATCTGCAGATGGCTGGCAGAGCAGGCAGGCCTAATTTTGACAAAGAAGGGCAGGCGATAATCGTGGCTAATTCTGAGAATGAGAAAGAGGAATTGTTTAATAGGTATATCAATGGTGAGCCAGAAGATATCTATTCTAAGTTAGCTGTTGAGCCTGTTCTTAGGACTTATGTTTTGAGTTTAATTGCTTCTAATTTTGTGAATAGTAAGAAAGAGATATTTGATTTTTTTTCAAAAACGTTCTGGGCTTTTCAGTTTGCTGATACTGCTGAGCTGCATTTGATAATCGAGAAGATGCTGAATATGCTAGAGGAGTGGGAGTTTTTACGAGGCAGCAAAGAGGATTTTGTTTCTGCTGATTCGCTTGGAGATGAAAAATATAAGGCAACATTATTGGGGAATAGGGTTGCTGAGCTTTATATTGACCCATTGACTGCGCATAATTTTATTTTAGGATTACGCCGGGCTAGCGGGGTTGAGTTAAACGCTTTTTCATTCTTACAGATGGTTTCACATAGTTTAGAGTTAAGGCCTCTGCTTAAGGTGAAGATGAAAGATGGGGATAAGATACAGGAAGAGCTGGTTAAGTATGAATCTATGCTGCTTGAGGAAGAGCCTAGCTTGTATGAGCCAGAGTATGATGATTTTCTGAATTCGATAAAGACAGCTTTGTTTTTCCAGGAATGGATAGATGAAAAGGATGAAGAGTATCTGCTTGAAAATTATGATATAAGGCCAGGTGAGATAAGGGCAAAGATGAATATAGCTGATTGGCTGCTTTATACAGCTGAGGAGTTAGCAAGGATAATGCAGCTGCAGCCTATCCTGAAAGAGATAATCAAAGTAAGGATAAGGGTTAAGAATGGTGTTAAGGAGGAGTTGATTCCCTTGCTGAAATTAGCGCAGGTTGGAAGGGTTAGGGCTAGAAAGCTGTTTAATAATAGGATAAGAACTATAGGGGATGTAAAAGAAGCTGATCTGATGAAGCTAACACAGATATTAGGGCAGAAGGTTGCACTTGCTGTAAAGAAACAAGTTGGGCAGGATTTTGGGAAGATTAAAGTTCCTGAAAATAAGAGAAAAGGGCAGATAAGTTTGAAGGATTATTAAAATGCTAAATGCGAAGTTGATAATTGCTATAATGTATTCTGATAAAGAGATTTATTCTAGATGCAAAAAGGATTTGATTGATGAATATGGAGAGATTGCCAAGGAGAGCTATGAATATGATTTTGACAAGTTTACTTCATTTTATGCAAAAGAGATGGGTACTGGACTAGTCAAAAGATTTTTGGTCTTTGTTAAGGATATTAAAGATAAGAAAGAGATTTCAGAGATAAAGCATAAGATAACTGAAATAGAGAAAAAGTATTCTGATTGCGGGAATAGGACAATAAATCTTGATCCTGGTTATTTAAGCTCTGAGGAATTGGTTTTAGCATCTTTCAAGAGAGGGACTAATTATAAGGAACAGATTTCTGAGAAGGTATGGCTGCATAAGGTTTTGGAGTTTGATGGAAAAGAGGTTAAGATGTTCTGGCATACTTTCCCGGATTATAGGGATGAGAAGAATTGGGAGTTTTTTGTTAAGTAGGCCTTTTTTGTTTTTTTAAGTTATCGCCGATGTATTCAAATAAAGGTGAGTAGTCTTCTTCTTTTACACCAGTGGCTGCTGCGGAGATCATATGGAGAGATATCTTTTGTTTTTTTGAACCATTGGGTTGTTCTGAGGGTATTTGATGCAATTTTGAATTATGTTCGGCTAAGTTTTCACTTATTTTCCTTTCTACAATTTTTATTCCCCCTTCATCTGCACCAGGGCATAAAATATAAAATTCGTCGCCACCAACCCTTACAACATAATCAGTAGCCCTGACAGATTCTGCAAGAATTCTTGCTGTGTCTTTTAACATCCTGTCTCCAGTATCGTGACCTAAATGATCATTGACATATTTTAGCTTTTTTAAGTCTATTCCAATTACGCCAAGATATCCTTGTTTAAGTTGACCACCTGAACCAGTTATACGTGATCTCATTGCTTCATGAATAGCCCTGCTCTGCAAATCCCTGACATAATAACTTTGAGAATATGCTCCTGTCAAGCCATCTCTTATTGCTTCAAGAACTTCCTGAGTAACATCGACAAAAGATATTTGAGCCCCTACAACGGTTTGCCCTTCAATTAGGGGGGATAAGTTCATATTTACATACCTTTCATCATATTCTTTTCCTGTAAAGTGAACTCTGCTTGATCTTAATGGAATTCTTTCTGCTATACACTTATCAAGAAGGCTTTGTTTTTGGTTAGGGCTTTCAAAAGGGTAATCTGCAAATATTCTTTTACCTGCATAAGTATCTGTTCCATTTTTTTGGACTAGACTCTCAAATGGACTGTTCCAACCTACAATTTTTCCATTAGGCCTTACAAAGACTAAAGCCTCAGCTAGATTATCTACTGTTGTTCTGTTTCCTTCAAAGAAAGTTCTAGCTAATTCTTCTATTCCCATACAAATAACATGTGCTTACTGATATATAAACCTTTTGGTTATATATCACTTTGGAGTAGTAATAATATAGATAAAGAAGTTTTAAATAGAAATAAGAAATCTCAATATATACGCTCCTGTAGTATAGTGGATCAGAACACAAGATTGCGGTTTTAAAGCAGAAATCTTGAGACCCGGGTTCGATAAAGCATAGAGCAATGTTCGTGCTTCGCAAGTCCCGGCAGGGGCGTTTTTTGATTTATTTATGTTTTTTATGCAAACCTTTATTAATGATTAAATGTTCTAATCAGATTAAGGGCAAAATATCATTTAGTTGTTCTATTATTTAGGGTTAAGATATATAGCCAATAAATAGATTGTTATAAATCTTTTGAAAGGTGATAATTATGGATAAACAAGACTTGATTGAAAAGGAGTCTGAACTCAAGAGCAAGATAAGAATCCTAGAATGGGATAAGAAGATGAAGCAGATAAATATTGCTAAAGAGTTTAAGCTGAAGGAATATGAAAAGGAGCTGGAAGCTGTCAGGAAGGAATTACAGCCAGAGCAAGTAGTTGAGGAAACGATCTAAATGGTTAAAACATATAAGGAAGTAAGGGCGTGCAGGATGTGCAAGGAGAGATTTGTTCTAGAAAAGGATATCTGGAGAAAGAATAACTGGTCAACATCTTATTGCCCTGTGTGCTGCAAAAAGTACTTTAACAAAGGAAAAAGTAAGGATTAAAAGAACTGATTATTTAGTATTCTTTACTTTAATCTTTTTAGTATGGTGAAATTTATTGCTTATGCAAGGAATTTCCCTTACAGTATATTTCTCTGGGTGTTTTGTGTTGTATGCTTTCCATCGTTTGCTTTTTGCCATAGTAATATTGAGGATTGATAACCCCTTTATAAATTATTTCTTTTTTTGGCCATAATATAAGTCTTCAACTAATGTTATAGTAGAACATTCTGATGGATGACGGTCTAATCTTAGATTTATCATCCTCGGGAACCTTAGAGCGTATCCTGAGCTGTAATTAGGGCTTTTTTGTATCTCTTCATAGTTAACTTCAATTACAACTTTTGGCTTAAGCTTTACTTCTCGGCCTTTTTCTGATAGGATCAATGGTTTTAGCTCGTCTGTAAGCTGTTCAAAACTAGTGCCCTCTTCTGATTTTTCTTTTATGCCTGTACCCATCTTGCCTATCTCTAAAAAGTTGCCGTCTTCATCTATACAGGCTAGAGTAAATGAACTTAGCCAGTTTGCTCTTTTTCCTGTTCCCCATTCTGCTCCAACAATAACTAAATCTAGGGTTTCCATAACTGGCTTCATCTTAACCATATGGCCGACTCTTGCACCTGGCTTATAGGGTGAGTCTAGTTTCTTGAACATGATGCCTTCGTTGCCTGCACTTAAGCTATCTTTGTAGAATTTTTCAACTTTTTTTTCGTCTTCTGTAATTAGGTTAGTTACGACCTGTATCTTTTTGGGTTTGTTTGTGATGAGCTTTTCTATTAATTCTCTTCTTTTTTGGAAGTCTTCTTTTATCAGGTTTTTTCCATTGTAATAGAGTATATCAAAAACATTAAGCTCAACTGGGAATTTATTTGACATCTCTTCTATGTCGTATTTTCTTCTGATCCTTTGAGAGATATGCTGGAATGGGAAGTATTTTCCTGTCTTTGGATTAAAGCCGGCTGCTTCTGAGTCTAATATGAAACTGTCTCCTTTTACGTTCTTTTTTACATATTCAACAACTTCTGGGAATTGTAAAGTAACTTCTTCTAATCTTCTGGTGAATAGCTTTATCTTATTGCCTTGCTTATGGACCTGTATCCTGAAGCCATCTAATTTGTATTCTATGTCTGCTGGCTTTCCGCATCTTTCAAAGCCTTCTTTTATGTCTTTTACTTTTAAAGCAAGCATCACTTTTAATGGCCTGAAAACAGCTAATTCTATTTCTTCTAATTCCTTTAAGCCTAATTTTGCTGCTTCTGCAACAGAAGAGAAATCATTTGTAAGGTCATAAGCTCTTTGAACTATGGCTGCATAATGGTTGTATTCTTCTCTGCTAGAGATATCTATCTTATTTTCTGACAAGTATTTTAATCCTATCTTATCTCCGAAGGAGGCCCAGACAATTGCATCTCTTAAAGAGCCTTCACCTACGCCAACTCTTAGTTCCTCTAATAGGGTTCTGATTATGTATTTTGCCTCTAGAGGTTTTGAAGATGTTAGAAGCTCTGCTATGAGCTGGAGCTTTTTGTCTACTGTTCCTGCACCTTCTAATCCAGCGAGTTTTCTTAAGTTGTTGAAAACCTTTTGGGTAGAGAGTTGATGTGAAAATAAGGTTACTTGCTTTTTTCTAGTTACAAGATTTTCTGCAACTAAGCCTAAATCACCTGTTTTTTTCCATTCCTGCTCTATCTTTTCAATTGTAATGCCTGTTGAGATGTTTATTGCCTTTAGGATCAATCTTGAGGCTACACCTATTTTTCTCTCATCCCAGCTCGGGAATAGCTTGCCTTGGAGCAGTAATACTATATGGGCAATATCCTCTTTTTTAGTTGTTTTCAGAAATTCAGAGAGCAAATAGGTTTTTTCCAGCCTTTTTGTTGTTTCTTCCAGTTTTTGGTATAGCTGGACTAGATTTAGGTATTCCATACGAGAGACATAAATATAGCTAGTTAATAAAGTTTTCAGTTTATAATAGATTTTTCTTAATTGAGTAGTGCTTTTACTTTGTTCAAACCCCCTTATTTATCTGCTGCATTGAAAAATCCACTATAGTATAAGCTCATTTAATAGGGCAATTAGAGATTGTAATTTAGGGTTTCTTTATGCTGGGTTATATGGGGAAAGAAAAAAAGGAGTGTATTAGGTGTTTGGTTACATAATGGTGGTATTTGGGTTACATAGTAGATTAATAATTGAGTGTTTAAAAACTCAAATGGTGAATCAGGAACAATTAATACTGACCCAAATACAGAAGTTATTGGTTGTCATTATAATACAGGGCTTTCTGCTTTTTTTGATGGAGAAATAGATGAAGTTAAAATTTGGAATAGGGGTTTAAGTGCAGATGAAGTTTATCAGCAGTATGTTTCTAATTTGCAGAAGTTTAATTCTACTGATTGGTATTTGTATGTTAATCAATCGCTGAATTCTACTGATGGATTAGTTGATGGCATTTATACTTATAGTGCAAGTGCTGTTGATGTTGCTGGGAATACAAATTCTACTGAGACAAGGACAATAACAATAAGTGCAAGTGTTCCGCCAACTGTGACTTTAACAAGCCCTGTGGATAACTCAAACTTTAATACAAGCACAATTAATTTTATATCTAACTTTACTAATCTGGACTTGAAGAACTCTACGCTTTATGTATGGAACTCTTCTTTGGATTTAATTAATCAGACAGACAACACAATTACAGGGACAACTAATTCAAGCAATGTTTCTGTTGTTCTTGCTTATGATGGGGACTTTACCTGGAATTATTATGCCTGCGATAATCTTGATAATTGTGCGTTTGGCTCTTCTAACTTTAGCTTATATGTAGATACAATTTATCCAAATGTTAGTTTTGCTGGGCAGACACCTGCTGATGGAAGCTCACAAAGTAATACAGATGTTTTTGTTAATGTAAGCTCAAGTGATGGTGGGTTTAATCATTCTGTTGTTGTTGATTGGAATAATAGTTTAGTTGGATGGTGGAGAATGGATGATAGGAATGCTTCAGGGGATTTGATTGATATAAGTTCACATTGTTATGATAATGAAACAGAGATACTAACTGATGAAGGATGGAAGCTGTTTAAGGATTTGACAAAGGAAGAGAAAGTTATGACTTTGAATCAGGAAACTATGGAATTAGAGTATCAAATGCCTTATGAGTGGCAGGAGTTTGATTATAATGATGATATGTTTAGGGTTGAATTAGAAGATGGAAGTGATTTATTGGTTAGTGAGGAGCATAAGGTTTATGCTGGTGTTGAGGAAAATACTATGAATGACTTAACGATACTTAGCATAGATCCTGTCATGATGGTCAAAATCTTCGAAGACGATAGTGTCACCTTCAACCTTAAAAGTGAGAACAAAGCTTCCAACCTGAGCTCTTTTGAGGTGGCTCATGTCATGCCTGAGGTTTTTGAAATTATTAATAGCAGCTTCATCACAACGAGCAATCTGACGCATCTTCTTCTTGACTGCAATAAAGAGGGCATGGTCTTTTCTCCTGAGAACTCTCAGGATCTTCTGCAGATGTTCAGAAGGCTTAGAGCTGAATGTCATAGTTCATCAAACCACTTATCTAATTCATCAGGAGCCATTGCTTTAGAATGCGGTCCTTTCTCTATCTTCTTTAACTTCTCAACAAACTCTTTCCTAAGAGGAAGCCAGTCGCCAGGAATCCAATCAATCTTTTCGCAGAATTTCCATTCTCCATCAGAAAGAGTGCCTGTTTTAACATACTTGTCAAATAGTTCTTTCTTTATGGTTTCTTCCCTGCCTACATCTGACCAGTTTACCCAAGAAAATTTGGATATTCTTTGTTTGAATGACTCTTTTAATGGAACTGTTATGCATGCCATTTACAGCTCACCTCTTGCATGCAGCTTCTCTAATGCTTCAAGTTTCTTCTTTAATCCTTGCTTGAATATTTCTGGCCAATTAACATCTGGACGCTTATCAAGCCTTGCTTTCAATTCATCAGGTATTGAAAATGTTGTTCTTATTATCTTTTCCATTGATAACACCTCACTTGCATTTTTATGCGAATGCATAGATATATGCGGGTGCATAGATGTTTATAAAGGTATTGGTTCTAAGCCGGAATTAGAAGATTTTGAATTAAGAGAAGTAAAAGATGTTTATTCTTCTTTTGAAGAAGGTTTAGATATTTGGTTTATGGATGCTGATAATGAGCCTGTGAAAGTTAAGTCAATTAAAAAAGAAAAATATACTGGAAAGATTTATGATGTTGATGTTCCTAATGATGTTGTGCTGGTGAGGAGAAAAACCTCAGATACTGGACGATTTAAAGATGGTCAGGGTTTGAATACTGAAAATGGTTCAGGCCTCGGAAACTGGAAATCTCTGGGGGCAAATAGGGCTCTATTGGGTGAATTTGGGGAGGATTGGGGTTCTTTGGAAGTCAGTAATTCCCTTGATTTTGACTTGGCTGGGGCTGTGTGGTCTGGGAATTCAAACAATGGAACAAATGTCGGGGCAACTTATACAACTGCTGGGAAGTTGGGGGGGCAATGGAGTTTGATGGGGTTGATGATTATGTTGATTTAGTTTCTAATTTAGATTCTTTAAGTAATGACACATATTCAATATCTTTTTGGATGAAACCTAAGAAAGTAGCCACAAGTATTGCAGTCTATGGGGCAGCAGTTGTAAGTTCAGGTGAGAGGGTTATGTGTGGATTGGAAGGAAGTGAATTTAGATGTTTTGATGATTATGGATATGATGTTCGGGGTGGGACAGCAACAGCAAATACATGGTATCATTTTACCTTTACTTATAATTATCCAAACCAAAACGCAAGTCTTTATGTTGATGGTTCATTGATAGCGAATGATACTACTTTTAACCAAGCACCAAGTAATTTAGTTTTAGCAAAAATAGGGGAGAGACATAATTCGGATCGTTTCAACGGCTCTATCGACGATGTCCAAATTTATTCCCGTGCATTGAGTGCAGAAGAGATAAATGCAACTTATAATGCTCAGGCAAGCCAGTATTACAGGAATTTTACTGGATTAAGTGATGGAAGCTATAGTGTTAAAGCATATGCACAGGATTATGCAGGGAATTTGAATGAGACTGAGTTGAGGAGTGTTGTTGTTGATGGGACTGCCCCTAATATTAATTTCACTTCTCCAACACCAGATGATGGGACAAGCCAGAGCCATGATTCTGTTTATATAAATGTAACAGTAGAAGATGCTTTAAGCGCGAATATTTCTGCATTTATTGACTGGAATAATTCCCTTGTTGGATACTGGAATTTTGAAGACAGGAATGTTTTAAGCAATGGGACTGTTTATGATGATTCTAGTCATTGTTATGATAATGAGACAGAGATTCTTACTGATGATGGTTGGAAATACTTTGCTGAGTTGGATAAGACTGAAGAAGTTGCTACATTGAATCAGGAAACTATGGAATTAGAGTATCAACTGCCTTATGAGTGGCAGGAGTATGATTATAATGATGAAATGTATAATATTATCTTAGATAATGAACAAGAGTTGTTAGTGAGTCCTGAGCATAAGGTTTATGCTGGTGTGAAGGAGTCTCCAAAAAGCTCAATCATATCCTTATTTGAAAATATATCAACTTTAGACTGCTGCTTAAATCTCGGCTCATTAGACCAAATTGGGCAGTTTAATTTTAAGGCAAGCGCAAAAAAAGGAACATCCTTATCATGTATGAGCTGTTTGGCTTCAGATTTAAATTCTCTGAATGACTCATTAGGGATTATTTTAATTAATGCCAGCAATTTAGATAATTTCTCATTGAATTGTTCTGAATCTATTTGTGCGTATTTAAGAACATCTTGTTTAACTTCTGGCTTCTTTAATTCATCAACTGCGAATTGCGGGGAGAATAAGTGTAAACTAATAGAAGGAGATTTAGAGATAATCTCATTAACAGGATTTGGTCTGAAGAATGAAACTAATATGTTGGTATCTACAACTAAGCGCATTTCTTACCAGCCCTCTTTCTTGTATCTCTTCCACATGCCTTCCTTGATTTTATTGCCTATCTCTAATGCTTTTGCATCAAATTCTTTTTCGGACTCTAATTTCTTAAGCATTCTCTCTTTCCAGGACAGCTGCTTTACTTTGGATTCAATAGATGATCTGATGAATCCTGACCAATTCATTTCTGGAAAGTATTTCATTTTAGACCTTACTTCTTCTGGCACTGATAATGTTATTGATACCATTTTATCACCTTCATTAGCTGATTACGTTAAAAAACGTAAAAACGTTAAAGTATTTAAAGGTTTTGGTTCTGAGCCAGATAACTTTTCATTACAGCCAATAAAAGATGTTTATTCTTCTTTTGAAAATGGAGATGAGATATGGTTTATGGATGCTGCTAATGAGCCTGTAAGAGTTGTGGGTATTTCTAAGGAGGAGTATAATGGGAAAATCTATGATGTGGATGTTGGGAATGATGTTGTGCTTGTTAGGAGATTGAGTGATGAAACACGAAAAAATCAAAGATTTTTTGTGTCCCAGAAATCTTCGATTTCTGTGAAAACAATAAATGATGATTCCAATAATAAAAATTTATTAAAAAATAATTTTGATAA
>JAHJAV010000085.1 GCA_018813685.1 Nanobdellota archaeon
AGAATTTTGCAACCTTCATGGGCATTGGATCAACGAGGTAGATTTATAAGATGGATTACTCCAGTTCAGTCAACCAATATGATAGCGGGGTTAGGTATGAATCTAACTCTCAATCTGCACAAAGAAGATGCAGTCCTTGCAATAACTGAGGTAAATGTATATAAACAGGTGAAAAATGGCAAAAAAATTCTGGAGATGCAATGTATGCAACGACATACACTATGGCATAACTGGCCCAGAGATGTGTCCTACTTGCCAAACAAAGAACGCTTACATCGAAATAACAAAAGAAGAGGCAAAGAACGTGATGGAATTATGAACAAAGAAGAGCTTATCAAAGTATGGCAAAACTTTGCAAAAGATAATGACTTTAAGATAAATCCAGATAGCGAACATGTCGGTTTTATCATCCAAGGCGTTCTCAAAAATGAAGCAAAATACGGTCTCAAGCTTTGCCCCTGCAGACTAAGGGACAGAACAAGGCAAAAAGATCTAGAACTTATCTGCCCATGCAACTTTAAGGCTCACGAAACATGGCTTAATCCAAAAAATGGAATGCCTCAGATGTGCTGGTGCGGATTGTTTGTAAAAAGATAAGATTGGAGGTACTTAGAAATTGCAAAACAATTTCTTGTACCTCGCAAAAATAAATGTTTGGAGGTATATAAAATGGTAAAATTATGGAGATGTGAAATTTGCGGAGACCCTTATGTTGGAGATGAAGCTCCTGCAAACTGCCCTTTCTGCGGAGCAAAAAGAGAATATATCAAAGAATCAAAGGAAGCAAAAGTTAATTTTGATGTAATATTAAATGAAAAAGACAAAGCAAATGCAGAGCATTCCTTGCAGGTAGAAGTGAGCAATGCAGCATTCTATTTCTGCGCAGCTAAAAAAACAGACGACGAAGAAGGAAAACTTCTCTTCAAAGCATTAGGTAAAATAGAAGCAGAGCACGCAGCTATCTGGAGAAAGATCTTAAAATTAGACAAGGTTCCAGAAGGCCATGATCCTTGCCATGTAAACAACAAGGAAAACTTGG
Organism: Nanobdellota archaeon; assembly: GCA_018813685.1. GTDB lineage: Archaea > Nanobdellota > Nanobdellia > Woesearchaeales > JACPBV01 > JAHJAV01. The sequence continues at coordinate 1,040 of JAHJAV010000085.1, forward strand.
AAGATTCTCATGCAAGGGAAACAAGAGCGATAAAATTCTACAGTCAGGCAGCTGTCGAATCTCAAAACGAAAGGTTAAAACAGATATTCACTGCCCTTGTAGAGATAGAAACAGACCACCTGCATCTTTCTGAAGAGAGATTGAAATAAATTTAGTAAGTTATATAAAAGAGAAACCCTAAGGAGGTATAAAAAATGGCAAAAGTAACAGTATATAATACTCAAATGCCTAACCTCTCTGTTTTGTTATATTTTCATTTGATGTTTTAGATCACTTCCAATATTGTTTCAACCATCGAATTATGATTTTCGTTAAAAACTAAAAATCAATTATATAGTCTCAACCCAGGGAAAAAGATTTGGTGATTTAAACTGAATTCAAATAATAAAAATCAAGAAGATAAGGTTAAAGAAATTTTGAGTAATGTAATGTCTCCACAATTTGCTTATACCCTTGGTGTGGTATATGGTGATGCTAATATCTCCATTTACAAAAGCAAGTCTAGCACTGGTGGTTCTATTGCTTTGAAAGTCAAGGACGAAGACTTTGCCTTAATATTTAAAAAGAATGTGGAGATGTGGTCAGGAAGGGAGGCAAGATTCAAAAAGAAGGGTGATGGATTCTACCATACAATACTTCATTCTATAAATCATGCTAAGGCAATAAAAAAATTTAGTGTAAATAATATTCTCAATACAAGGTTCGAATGCAAACAGGCCTTTCTTAGTGGATTATTCGATTCTGAAGGGGGGGTTATTGGGCATAATCTAAATAACAGGGCAAAAGCAAAAAGATGGGTTCACTTTTCTAACAATAACAAACAGATTATTGATATAGTAACATCCATGTTAGATGATTTTAATATAAAATATACTCTCAAATCAAGAATTCACTCGGGTTTTGGTAGTAAGAAACTACAATACGAAGTAATATCATATGGGCTAAGGAATATAGTATGGTTCCATAAAAACAAAATATTTAATATTAAACGAAAAGTAAATAAACTAAAAGAAATTATCAAGTCATATGATTATTATCCAATTTCCTTATTTAACGAAGCAAAAAAGCTACATAAGGAAATGGGATACAAAAAAGTAGCAAATGAAATGGGGCTACCTAAGGGAGTAGTTTATGGTTGGTTATTCAAGAATAATCAAAAACAGATATTAGATGTGGAGGTATAAAAATGTCAGAAAAATCAAAGGTAACTGTATATTCGACATCCAGCTGTCCATGGTGCCACAAGGCAAAGGACTTTTTTAAACAGAATAATATTGCATTCGAAGACAAAAACGTAGGCGAAGACGACGCAGCAAGAACTGAAATGATGGAAAAATCAGGCCAGATGGGAGTTCCAGTTATTGATATAGATGGGACAATAATCATTGGATTTGATGTAGCAGCTATTAAAAAAGCATTAGCTCTAAAGTAATCATGCAATACGATACAATAATCATAGGCTCAGGCGTATCTGCTTTAGGCGCAGCCATCTATTGCGGCAGGTTCCAGCTTAAGACATTGGTTATCGGAGAAAAATCAGGAGGCACAATCATACTTACTGATGATGTCTCTAATTACCCTGGTTTTAAGAAAATCTCTGGAATGGACTTATTCGATAATATCCAAGAACATGCCAAATCTTATGATATTGAAATTCTTGAAAAAAAAGTCATAAAAGCAGAGAAATGCAAAGATTGCTTTAAGGTTTCTGCCTCTGAAAAAACATACAGTACAAAAACAATAATCTTTGCAACAGGAACAGAATGGAGAAAACTGAATATCCCTGGAGAAAAAGAATTTACAAACAAAGGAGTTCACTATTGCGCTTTATGTGATGGGGCACTCTACAAAAACAAGACCCTGGCAGTGATAGGCGGTTCAGACTCAGCAGCAAAAGAAGCTATCCTTCTGTCAAATTATGGTAAAAAGGTTTACATAATCTACAGAAAAGACAAAATAAGGGCAGAGCCAATAACCTCCGAATTAGTTAAACAAAACAAAAAGATTGAGATAATATACAACACTAACTTAACTGAAATAAAAGGTGACAAATTCGTAAAAAGTATAATTCTCGATAAAGCCTACAAAAACTCAAAAGAGCTGAACTTAGATGCTGTTTTCGTGGATATAGGTCACATCCCCTTGTCTGATCTTGCAAGCTCAATTGGCATTAAAACAAACGATAAAGGCGAAATAATGATTGACAAAGACTCAAAGACAAATATCAATGGTATTTTTGCAGCAGGTGACGTAGTAGACAGTAAATTCAAGCAGGCCATTACAGGCGTAGCAGAAGGAGTGATAGCTGCATATAATGTTTATCAGTTTGTAACAAACAAACTGCCAGTTTGCGGCTGTTCTGATGATTCTTAGCTATTAAACCTAAACTTTTGCGTTTTTCCTCTGTAAGCACCCCCTAACTTCTGAACTATATTCTCAAGAAGCGAAAAGCTTATATAGTTAAGGATATCCATAGATATCCTATGAGGAAGATTGAATTAAAAAACGGCACTTTGGTGTTGG
>JAHJAV010000086.1 GCA_018813685.1 Nanobdellota archaeon
CCTCACTGCATTAGATGCTGTGCTTGGTGATATTGAACATGAAGGAGTAGAACAAACTGTTTTCTTAGGTGATGCAGTAGGTTATGGACCTGATCCTAATGAGTGTATAGACCGGTTAATGGGGATAGATGGCCTTATATGGGTTCCTGGGAATCATGATCATGCAGTTGCTGTTAAACTCCCAAATACATTTAATGCAGTTCCTGAAATGATTATTTATTGGACAAAACATCAGCTTGCAGAAGAACCAGGTAAAGAACAAGCAAGGATCAAATTTCTTGGGGAAGAAAAGACCAGTCGGATACATGATGATTATTATTTGGTTCATGGTTCTCCAAGAAATGAATTAAATGAATATGTGGAGCCTAAGGATTTTGGCAGCCAATTGCCTGATAAATTGCAGGAATGTTTGGATTTTATTGTTTCTCTTGAGTGCCATACCTGCATTGTTGGCCATTCGCATAAGCAGTTTTTAATTGAGGATTCTCCAACTTTAGTAGTTCCGACTCAATGGCCATATTCCTATGAACATATAGATAAAGGGGCAATATTATTTAATTGCGGTGCTGTTGGACAGCAAAGGGATGGTGATCCTAGAGCCGGCTATGCTGTTGTTGATGAATCAACAATAACTTTCCATAGGGTTGAATATGATGTTGAAGCTGAAGCAAGAAAAATAGGTGAGTCTGGCTTAGATGAGTGGGTTGGAAATCATCATCCTGATTTACTTGAAGATGCTAAGAAATTTTTTAAAGCATATTCTTCATACAAAAAAGGTCAGGTGCCGGATCATATTAAAGCAGGTATGGAAGGAAGAATACAAGATTACCTTATTGGAAGATTGAGAACAGGAACTTAGAGTTTGAATAGATATTTCTTCAAATTTATTTTATCGTTATTTATCTTTATCCCTTCTTTTCTTAACAATTTGGCCTTTTCTTTGCTGTTTTTTATTCCTTTGTAAGAGCCTATGCTGCCTTTGGAGTTTATTACCCTATGACAGGGTATAATTACCAGTTTTTTATTATTCTTTAAAGCTGTTCCGACTGCCCTGTAAGCTGCGGTCTTTAGTTTATTTGCTATAATCTTATAAGTTGTAACTTTTCCTTTTGGGACTTTCTTTGTTAGATTGTAGACTTTCTTATTGAAATTGAGCATAACATTGCCTAAATCCCCTATATTTATAAATTAATCTGCATTCTCCTAGGATATGGTTGAATATGATACGAGGGTGCAATTAACAGACATAGTAAGGGAACAGTTTCTGAGTTTTACATCTAAGCATGATGATCTGTATCAAGCATCAAGTGCAATAATAGAAAGAACTGGAATTAGTATGGGGTACGCTACCCTTACTAGAATAAAAAATAGGGAGGATATGCCAAAAACAATAGCTCTTCCTGTCTATATGCTTGTGTGTCCGGATGAAACATTAGCTGTAGAGTTAGGATCCATACAGAATCAAGGAGTTCCTAAGCTAGTCCAAGTCTATGCAGAACAAAAATATCTCGGATACAGCCACGAAAAGGCAATAGCATTAATGGCAAAAGAGATAGAATCTTCACTGGGTATAAAATCAGATACAGTGAAAAGGTTATTAGACACTACAGTTCAAAGAACAAAACCTGTGGCAATTGACGTTTCAATTCCAATATATTTGGCTTCTAAGCTGGACATTATAGGTGATTATACTGAAATATTAGCCTCTTTAGGATATAAATTAATAAAACCTAAAAGACACCCGCTGGATGAAGACGATACTAAGTTAGTAGCTGGATTTATGGAATCATCAGGGAGGATCCTAAAATTATTATCAAAATTAGAACGTAATCCTGATGGAACAGTATCTGTATCTGTAAAAATTAGTAGATTGGATGTTGATTTGTTAAATAGCTTAGGTGTTGATGTTGATTGATTAGGATGTTAGAAGAAAAATAACCTAATTTACATTCTTTAAAATCTTATCGAGATTTTGTTTTTTTATGTCTTTCTTATATTTCCGAGCAGCATTGATTATCTTTTCTGCATTTACCTTTATCCCTTTTTCTTTTAATACCTTAATCATAAAATCAGAGATGATATAGCTGCAGAATTGAGTAACATTCTTCTGGTCTATTGTCTTGTGGCAGCGCTCAAAGTCAATCATAATGGGTTTGTGAGTCTTTTTTTCAATGATAATATGTTTATAAGGGTGATGCATCTCTTCTTTGTCAATATTCATCCTATCCATCCTAAAGCACTGGATGAATAGGTTTTTGATTATCTTTTTTATCAGGTTCTTGTTTTGTTTAGTGCAGTGCTGCAAGAATAAAGGGAGAAAGTCTCCATCAACATATGCATATACAAAATAAGTGAATTTTTTGTCATAAAACAAGAGTTTAGGCCCAATTCCTTTTGGATTTAATATTTTAAGGTAATTGATTTCGTTTTCTACTCTTGCAATTGCCATTGAGTCTTTTCTTTCTGATTTTATCACTACTTTTTTCTTTTTGTAATCCCCTAAGTATAGTATGCCCCTATGGCCTTTTGTAAAATACTGGATGTTTTGAATTTCTTTTAATTTATCTTTCATTTTGGCACCTTTTCGATTAGATAAACAAATAAGTCTTCAAAAAATATATGCTGTTTGTCTACTTCTTTATACTTCCAATAGTTTTCTTCAAGGAATTTTTCAAGCTTCTCTTTCCCTGTTAAGGAAGAGAATAAAAGCAGGATTTTTCCTTTTGGCTTAAGGAATCTTTTTGATTCGTGAAGGAATCTGCAGATTAATTCATAGCCTTTTTTACCCCCATCTAAAGCAGGATCTTTTACATCAGGATCATTTGGAAGATAGGGCGGGTTAAAGATGATTGTGTCAAATTTAATGCTTAAGTATCTTCTGTCTCTCTTGAAAAGACTGAAAAGATTGGACATAGCAAAGGTTATTTTCTTGCTTTTTTGATTTTTTATGCAATGAATGATTGCGTCTTCGTTGATATCAACGCCAAATACTTTTACTGCATGTTTTGAGCTTGCTGCTTCTTCTGCAAGTATTCCAGAGCCTGTACCCATGTCTAAAACAATGCCTTTGGCGTATTTCTTTATGTGCTTCTGTATTAAGAAAGAATCTTCTCTAGGCTCGTATAGTTCCATTTTCAAGCTCCAGAACCTTTTTTAGCGCTGCTATTGCAACTTCCAGCTGCTGTTTAGAAGGCTTTTGAGTTGTTATCTTCTGTATCCATAATCCTGGGATTGTTAAAGAACTAAAAATAAGGTTATCCTGATGTTTTGCCCCAAACTTTAGTGCTTCGTAAGCTAAACCTGCTATTATAGGCAGGAGCAGGATTCTTGCAGTAAAGAGTGTTAATCTCTTTAAAGCCCAATTTAGACTAGTTATTGATGGATAAAAACTTTCTACAATAAATGGGATGAATGAAAACAAAAAGATCCCTATAATTATGACAATCATCATAAAAGCTGTTCCGCATCTCGGATGCAAGGTAGAGTATTGTTTTGCATTTTCAACTGTAAGTTTTTTATTATGCTCATAGCAAAAGACAGCCTTGTGCTCTGCTCCATGGTATTGAAAGACTCTTCTTATGTCTTTCATCTTGGAGATAAAGTAAACGTATAAAACTAATATGGCTACTTTTATTATTCCATCTATTACATTGAACCAGATAGGATTTTGAGTTTCTTTTACTCCAACTAGATATGTTAAAAGATAGGGTAATAGAAGAAATAATCCAATTCCAAAAAGAAATGCTATTATCAAAGTAAGTGCAATTGCCCAATCGCTTAGCTCTTCATCCTCCCCTACTGATTGCGAAGCGCTCCAGTTTAATGTTTTGATCCCAATAACTAACATTTCAACTAAGTTCACTACACCCCTTATGAAGAATAATTGGGCAAATTTGGATTTTTTCTTGAGCTTGTCTTTTTTGTAGATAATCTTCCTGTTTTTTCTTATAGCAGTAACTATATGATCCTTAGAGCGCATCATAACTCCCTCAATCACTGCCTGTCCGCCTATGTCTTGTTTTTTAGGTTCCATCTGTTTTACTTATTATGGATGTTCCTTAACCACCATTTCTTAAAGAATGGCAAGGATAATGTTGATAAGATGAAAGCAATTGTTGGAACTAAAGCGTTTGACCATGGATGCTTCATATCTATTATCCATAGGAAAAGCACAATAAGCAGGTAAGTTGTTAAGGCTATGATTAATCTTCGTGTAAGGCTGGTTTCCCATGCTTTGTCTGCCTCAACCTTTTGATTTCTCTTAATTATTGATTGTACTTCTTTTCCTAAACTCATATTAATTAGAATAATTTGCTTATTTTATAAGGTTTTCTATTGATTAGTGGCAGGTTAAATTAGGTTATAATATCATTTAGCTATGCGCATTTGGTTTTAGTAAAAAAACTGAAAAATAAAAATTTAGAAAATCTGTTTATCTTTTGACCATATGCCGCTTTCTTTTTTCTTTCTTCATCCTCTTACGCTGCCACTTCCATCTCATCTGTCCTTTCTTTTTCCATCTCCTCGAGCTTCTTTTCATCTTGTGTTGCTTCGGCCCTAGCCTTATTAACCTCCATTCCTTTTGATTAAAGAAATTTACTTTGTTTATAAACCTTCCCATCGTTTTTTTAGCAGGCGAGAAACCTTTTATTTAACTGAATTAGTGCGGTTTAATTTAACATCTGCTTGTTATTATCTCATTGCAAACACTCAATTTATTTTTAATGCGAGCGTAGTGAGCACAGGGGTTTAATTCCCCGACCTTTAGGTCGAATTCTTAGAAAGAAATTTATTGCGGCTTCGCCGCAGAATAATCTGCGGGCGAAACTGCGCAATAATCTATTTACTTCAAAATAGCGTTAGCTTTCGTCTGTGGAGACGAAAAATGACAAACCTAAAACATTACAGCCACAAAATTGGCGTGAACTTCTGGCACATTGAATTTGCAACTAAGTATCGCTAC
>JAHJAV010000087.1 GCA_018813685.1 Nanobdellota archaeon
AGGCGCTACAAAGAACTGCCCTAAAGAAAATTATGACTTCTGCTATGGCAGATGCAGGCAATTCCCTAGATGTGACTTTGCTAATCCATTAACCGCCAAATGCGTATGCGACCCGTCAACCCCTGCAGACAGGTTTGATTGTGGAGATGCTCAAACAACAGAATCTACATTTACAGAATCAACAAGAGCCGGATGGTATTGTTATGAAGATTCAAGTAAAATAGCAAGATGCCAGCAGGCAGCACCAACAGCACAACAAGTAAACCAAGGTGATACAACCCCCCTTATAGTCAATATCATAGAGCCATACACCTCACAAAGATACAATCCAGGAGATACTATCAATGTAAAAGTGAATGTTCAGGATGACAAGCCAGATGGTAAGGAAACTTGCATAATAAACATACAGAATACAGGTGTTAATATAGCTACCAATATCAACTCTGATCCAAACTGGATAATAGATTACGCTTACCGCATACCAGACACTACCCCTAAACCCTCATTGATAACCCTAAAAACAGTATGTACAGACAACTCCATGGTCTCAGGAAAAAAAACAGTTGAAAGTAACCCCCCTACAACCGTCAACATCAACTAATAAACTAAATCCAAATAGGGTCCTAAATGATACTCCAATCAATAAAAAAAACACTGAAAATTATCAAGAACAACAAGACTAAGCTCTTTCTGATCTTCTTTCTCCAGGTGATCTTATTCACATCCTTAAGCATAATCTCGTACAAGACAATAATACCTGCGATGGATAATGCTAAAATGGCAGTTGAATATTATGATAGCATAAACATGACAGAGACCTCAGGAACGTTTGGTTATTTAGGAGAAGACCCATTATCAGTATACAACAGCTACAATAAGATGATGTACTACCTCAAGTACTTAGCTTTATTCGCAATACTTTCTATCCTATTGATAAGCAGCATCATATGGCCATTAAGCAGCAGCTTGATAGAAAATAAAAGCAAACATCAAATAATCGATTATCTCTTCAAGTTTATCATCATCAATTTAATCTCGTTATTATTAATTTATGTCCTTATATTCCAGAAATTAAAAGCATCCATAATAACAATGGAAATAAGCATGCTTCCATTTATCAGCAGCCTTTTTGCATTGTTGATAATCTTATATTTTACATTCATAGCGCTAAGCATTATAAGCAAAAAAACCCCAAAAGATATTCTTAAAACAACATTCAGATTAGGCATCTTAAAAGCGAATTACATTCTCTTAATATACCTGATCAACATAATAACCATAGCTTTATTCTCAATGTTAGTTTACCTCACAATAGAACTAAATATACTCCTATTAGCAATAACAGTTATCTTTTGGGTATTCAGCTTTGTCTTCGCAAGATTATTTTTGATAGTTTCAATAGATGAATTAGACAAAAAACTAAAGAACTAAACTTATTCTCCGCCTGAGCCGCCGCCATCACCGCCTGAGCCCCCTTCACCAGAATCTCCTCCGCCTTCACTACCTGATTCTCCGCCTTCTGCGCATTCTCCAGAAAAATTACCAGTATAAGCTGCTTCGCCATCTCCAGATTCTTCGCCCTCAGCACCTTCTGATTCAGCCTCAGCAGCAGCCTCCCCATCTTTAGAGCTATCAGCGCCCTTTCCAACCTTACTACTAGATTTAGCATTACCTCCTTTCCCTGATTTATAATCTGATTTAGCAGAATATTTCCCAGCAGCCTTTGCAATTGCCTCTAAACTCCTTGACACATACCCTCTAACTCCTTCTTTTGAAGTTATCCCTTCTTCTGCAATTGCCTTTGCTTCTAAAAGAACCTCAAGTTTTCCAGCATCAGAATTAAACAATGAAACAAGAGAAGACAACCCAGAATATTCTTGTGCATATCTTCCTACCGTATCAATATCACTCTCCAGATGCCTTATTATCCTATCATACTTTGCCCTAAGCTTAGAATCAGTAGCTTTAGAAGCAAGCCCTTTATACATCTCCATCAGCATTGTCTTTGTTTCTCTCTCTTCAGCAATAGAGGGTTTAGAATTCCTAAAAATATGAGTAATCTCCTCGCCAATTGCAGCTTCTTTAACTTCCTCGGGCTTTGTCCCTTCCCTGCAAGCCCAATCTGAGATCTTCTGATGAGCATCTTCATGAGAATATATCACAACCTTTCCATTAGCCAATCTTCCAACAGCATAGATAGCGCTATCAGGCAAAAACCCAACTGCAATATATTCAATATCATCTGCTTTAAGCCCTGATTTATTCAAAAACTTAGCCAATGCCTGACCTGAATCACCCCTCATATAATTTGTAAGATCATGCTTAAAGTTACCATATCTTGTAACATATTTTCCAACATCCCTCATATTAAGCTGTGCATGGGCATAAGGTAATTTCACCCCAACAACATTTGCATGATGTGGTGTTCCTTTTGTAGGCATCATTATACCGATTGATTTTTCAGGCTTAACTAAATCGAGAGTCTGGTCATCTTCCCCTGTTTTTCTCCATTCGATAAACTGCCCCCATGTCTCTTCCCTAAGATGAATTCCCCTATCATAAACACTAGGATGATATTTTGACGGAAGCGTCGCTATAGCTATTGCTTTCTCGAGATTATCCTGATTAGTAACAGGCTTTCTCACTCCTTCAAATTCCTGTGCTGTTGTTTCGGGATAAATCCTTATTGCGCCTTGTGGAAAATACGGTGAGTATACCATATACTACTATTTAGTGGTTAATTAGTATATAAACTTTACTATTTTCGAGCGTTAGTGAGAAAAGAGTAAAGATTTAGAAATATAGTTTCTAAAACTTTTCGGTTTGAATCTTTAAGGTTTTAAAACTAACTCAAAAAATAAGACAAAAAAAGATTAAAAGAAAAGATTAAGCTGCTTGCTTATACTCTTTTGGAGCCGTATAGGGTGTAGGTTCGCCCAATTTAGGTTTAGCAGCTCCTGTTCTATAAAGATGTTTGAATGCATCGTGCCTCTCCCGTTCTAATATATCAGCCTTATCTGAACCTCTATGTCTTCCCTCCAAACCATAGAATTGAGCAAATACCTGCCTTATTTCATCCAAAGTTAGATCCCCTAATTTGTATTTAACAAAAGGGTTATGCTTTTGCTTTAAATGCTCTACCACTAAAGGCCTATGCTCCTCTGTTATTTGAGTAAGGTATCTTGAAGCTTCAAATGACGGCGCCTGTTTCCCATAACTATCCTTTATACTGCTCAGTAGATTATCGTCAAGACCCCTTTGCCCAACATATCTCTTAACAGCCTGCCAATCAAACCCTAATTTTTTTAATTCTTCTCTTGCAGTTGCTAATTCCTCTTTTATAGATGATTCATCCTCATGTTTCTTTGAATCGTAATCTTCATCTTCTAACTTTTTTTTCAGATCTTCTAATCTCTTTGCTAGTCTCCTATGATGCTTCTTTGCTAAGAATATACCTAGATTATCAACAACATTTTCTGCGTTTAGTTCATGCCTAATCGCATTAACTTTATAGATTGTTGTTCCCTTAGGAGCATCTCTCATAGCTACCTCATCTAAAGAATAAACATCTTTTTGCTGCGCCTCATAAACCTTATCAAAATCTTTTTGAACATCTGCAACCTTCCTAGTAGCGCGCTCGGTTGTATCTGCAACTGATTGGCCTAATCCAGCTAAATTAATTTCCCTAACTACAGTAGTTTCTAAATCATCACCATCACTAACTTCCCCCTTATCATTCAACTTGACTTTTTTTGTTTTATCAGATGCCATTTTAATCCAAGGTATCTATTTAATCTCTCAAATATAAATCTTTCGGTTTCCTCAGGCTATTGCATGAGGAATTGGGACAATTTCAGTAGTAGACCATAGTAGTAAAATATGCATGATTAAAACACCGCTAATGATGCAGACGAACAGGGGGTAGCTTGAGATTAATATCAAATCCCCAATTTTTTAACTACTATCATCAAACAAAAGCTTTATATATAATACAAGGAACTCAGTCCTTAAAAACAATCAAAGGTGTTACTATGGCTAAAAAAAATAAAAGTAATGAAAAACCAAAGGATAATTCTAAAGAAGAGCCTAAAGCTCAAAATTATACCCAGCCAAATCAACCAAATATTGCATCTAATCTGCCTCCAGCTCAAGCTCCACTTGGAGCGCCTCAGCTTCCACCACTAACAAAAGAACAGGAGGAAAAGCTAAAGGAAATAAAAGCTAAGTTAGACAAATTCCAAAAGCAGGTTATTGAAAAATTTGACAAATACATAATGGGCATTGCTTTGATGCCCCCTCCAAAGCCAAAAGAAGGAGAAAAGATAGACAAAGACCGGATAAACACCTTAATTTTAGTTGATGATTCTGACAGCAAGAAGATGTCAAAGTTTGAATTAAGAGATAAATTACTAGCAATAACAGACAAGATTGCCCAGGAAATTGACAAAAACATCTATCCTGATGTCCTGTTATTAAGCGAGCTGTGGCAGAACTGTTATGACGGAAAATATGACCTTCTGCAGCTAATCGCAATGTCTGCTCCTATCTACGACCTTGGCATGCTAAGCGCAGTAAAGATTGCAGAAATTCACAAGAACATGATTCTAAAGAAATTTGAAAGATACATAGTAAGCTATGTTTTAGCAGGCTCCCTAATTCAAGGCAGGGCTACAAAAACATCTGACATTGACGTATGGGTCGTTATAGACGACACAGACGTAAAAAAGATGACCAGGGCAGAGCTAAAAGACAAGCTAAGAGCTATAATCATAGGCATGGGAATTGAAGCAGGAGAAATAACAGGAATAAAAAACAAACTAAACATCCAGGTTTACATTTTAACAGACTTCTGGGATTCTCTAAAAGAAGCTAATCCAATAATCTTCACACTATTAAGAGATGGTGTTCCATTCTACGACAGGGGAATATTTATGCCATGGAAACAATTATTAAAGATGGGAAAGATAAAACCGTCTGCAGAAGCGATCGATATGTTTATGGCATCCGGAGAACAGATGCTCAAAAGAGTAAGAAACGAGCTAAAGACAATAGGGATGGAAGATATCTATTATGCAATTCTAACTCCATCACAGGCAGCATTGATGCTCCATGGAGTTGCTCCTCCTGCGCCAAAAGAGACAGCAGAGCTCATGAGAGCTATATTTGTAAAAAAAGAAAAACTATTAGAAGACAAATTTGTAGATATTCTTGACAAAGTGATAAAAAACAGAAAAGACATCGAGCACGGATTAAAGAAAGTGACAACAGGGAAAGAGCTTGACGAGATGTTAGAAGAAGCAGAAAAATATCTAAAAAGGATAAACAGGCTTTTCACCCAGATTGAAAGGATAAAAGAAGAAAAAGATATGCTCAATGTGTATGACACTGTAGTCACAATAATAAGAGATGTCTTAAGGATAGAAGGTGTTGAAAAAGTAGCAGACGAAGAAGTTGTAAAACTTTTCGAAGACGAGCTTATCTCGCAGGGAAAGATTCCTGCAAAATTCTTAAGAATCCTAAATGAGATAATAAAGACAAAAAAAGACTATGATGAAAAGAAGCTGAGCAAGACAGAAGTAGAAAAAGTAAAGAAAGACTCGACCATCTTTATAAAATTCCTTGTTGAATACATGCAGAGAAAGCGTGGAAAAGAGCTAGAAAGAGCAAAGATAAGAGTTAAGCATGGAAACAGATACGGTGAAGTGCTCCTCCTAGGAAACGAAGCATTCATCATCCATGACATCGACAAAGAAGAAAAAGAGATAAGCAGGGCAGAGATCACATCAGACGGTGGATTGAGCAATATAAGGTCATCTTCATTGGAAGATCTTGAAAAAGCGCTGGCAAAAGTAGAGATACCCCCTAAGGTATTCATCAAAGAAAAAGTATTTGAGCACCTTAAGACAGTATTTGGAAAAGATGTTGAGATTCTTTTGAATTATTAATTTTTTTATTATATCATTTTTTCTATATCTTTTATAACACAAATCTTTAAATATATCATTCCATATGATTTAATCAGGAGCAATCCTATGAAAACTGGAATAACTGTTATGGATGCAATGACCCAAAAGCCGATAGTTCTTTCTCCGCTCGACAGCATCAAGTATTGCTCAGAAGAGATGGAAAAGCATCATGTAAGCACGATCATCGTAGAGGAAAACAAAAAAGCATTAGGGGTCATCTCAGAACAGGACATTGTAAGAAATATACTTGCAAAAGGCCTTGACCCCTACAAGATGAAACTTGAAGATGTGATGGAAAAAGAGATCATAACAATAAAGCCAGAAGCAGACATCTTTGAAGCCCTGGTAAAGATGAGAGACTTAAACATACGGCATCTTCCTGTGATAAATGATGGAAACCTTATAGGATTATTAACTTTAAAAGATATTCTTAAGATTGAACCCCAGCTGTTTGAGCTGATGGTTGAGAAATTTGAGCTAAGGGAAGAACAGCAAAAGCCAATAAACAGGATATCTCCCCAGGAAGGCATATGCCAGCTATGCGGCGAATATGCAGAAAAGCTCAATAGAGTTGACAGCTCAATGATGTGCGATGCCTGCAAAAAAGCTGCATAATATCAAAAGTTTTAAATATCTACAATTCTGAATCAAAAAATATGGCAGAAGGCTCGTGGGATGAAACATCAGAACCAGTTGCATTCATAAGGCATACTGGAATATGGGATATGCAGGACCTATATGAATCTGTTGCAGAATTCTTCAGGAGAAGAAAATACAAATTCCATGAAAAAGTCTACAAGCACAAGCACCCTTCTCCATTTGGTGTAGAACGGCAATATATTTGGGAAGCAGAAAGAAAAGAAAATGACTATGTCCAATTCCATTATGATGTATACATCCATACCTATGATGCCCATGATGTTGAAGCAGTAGGAATAGACGGAAGCAAAAAGAGGTTTACCAAAGGCCGAATATGGGTGCAGATAAAAGCAGATATAGCTACAGATTGGGAAAGCAGATGGAAAGATAATACATTCTACTCAAGATTAAGGGATTTTTACAACAAATACATAATAAGAAGAAATTTCACCCAGGGCTGGAACCCTAAAGTAAGATATGAGATGTATGAGCTCCATGCCATGGTAAAAGAGCGCTTAAAGATGGAATCTGATGAATATGAGCATATGATTAAAGGCGCAGCCCACAGGAGATTTTAAGGAAGTAAAAAATGTCTGACCTAAGAATAATTGTAGACCATCTGAAGCTGGAATACAGTGGACTGATGGATGTAAGGGAATTCTTTAAGATTATAGGCTCATTTTGTAAGGAAAGAGACTATCAAAAAAAAGAAGACAAAAATCACGAACATAATAAATCAGACGGAAAATATATAGAGTATGAAATCAGCCCATGGAAAAAGGTATCTGACTACCATAGGTATATAATCAAAATAAGGCTGCTTTTCCAGCACCTGAACAAAGTAGAGATTGTAAAAGACAAGAAAAAGGTCCAGATAGACAAAGGAAAGGTTATAATCTATCTTGACGGATACATGGAGAACGATTACCTGAACAGGTGGGATGACAGGCCATTCCTCCTCTTCATAAGGACAATCTATGACAAGTTCATTTACAAGCTATACACAGAACGATTCGAACAGATACTGGCTCATGAAGTCCAGGACCTATATACCGAGATAGAAAAGTTTTTGAACATGTCCGGGAGCTATAAAGTAATCTCAAAAACACCCCGCTATTAAGATGGAAGGAAAAAAATTTGTTATGGATGGTTTGAAGCTTGCCTACAGCGGCCCTTTTGAGATTACAGAATTCTATAAGGTAATTGACGAGTGGATAACAAAAAAAGGCAAAGAAAAAGAGATAAAGAAAAAATCAGAACATGTAGAGCCAAAAGGAAAGAAAATAGAATACCTTATTGAGGTATGGGGAGATGTCTCGAATTATTCAAGAAGCGTCGTAAGGCTTGATGCAAGACTGACAGATTTAAAGGAAATTAGTGTAAAAAAACAGAACAAAAAGAAACTCCTCAACACAGGCAATGTACTATTGATATTTGACGGCATCCTGGAAGAGGAAAAAAAAGGAAAATGGCAGCAAAAGCCATTGTTCTATTTCATGAGAGCAGTCTTTGACAAGTTTGTATGGAAATTCTACACTAACAAATTCGAAGACAAGATAGCAGCAGATGTAAATGATTTGTACGAAACTCTAAATGATTTCTTCAGTAAGTATAAGGCATAAAGTATGCGATTAGCATCATAAGGTCAAAACTCGATTGATCAACTCTTCTAAGAAGTTCAGAGGGTCGGCTCCGTCGGAGCATGAACGATACTTTACAAATCACACCAAGAGTTTTGAAGATGCTAATCGCATGAGATATAGCAAAAGTTTTAAATAGGGTTCAGCTACTCTCTAGGTTGCCAGGCATAATGCGAGGGTAGTCTTTAAGCAATTGCTTATTGATCCTTAGAGCGAAGCCTGGTCAAACGTGCAGGACTTAAGAAGACACTTACAATTGTACTGTAAGATATCCTGTCGGTTAGTCCGTACGAGGGTTCAAATCCCTTCCCTCGCATTTTTTCTTATTTCAATAAACTATTTAAACTCCAAAACCAACCATTTTGTTCATTCCAAAAAGAGGTTTTATGAATAAACAAAACGTGTTATTGGATTTTGAAGATTTCTTAGATAGTTATGAAAATAAGAATTATGTTAGTTCATCAATCAAAAAGAAGTTTCCTATTTATTTAGAAGATTCACTAACAGAAGAATATGCATACCTTATAGGCAAAGTAATAGGTGATGGGCATTTAGACTCTAAATTCACCTTAAAATTAATCGGAAAAGAAAAAGACCTAATAACCTTGCGTGATTTAATTATCAATAAGTTCGAAATAGATGCAAATAGATTTTCAATAAGAAAAAGAGTAAATAAAGGAGTTTCACATTTATTACATATTAATTGTGCATTTCTCGGGAGAATCCTATCGTTATTAGGGGCACCTAGGGGCAATAAAACAAAAAAGGCTTTTA
The DNA here is from genome assembly GCA_018813685.1 of Nanobdellota archaeon. GTDB lineage: Archaea > Nanobdellota > Nanobdellia > Woesearchaeales > JACPBV01 > JAHJAV01. The sequence continues at coordinate 9,020 of JAHJAV010000087.1, forward strand.
ATGTTCCATCCTGGATACTAGCTGATAAAAGATTTAAGAAATTATTTTTACAAGCTTTGTTAGAAGATGAATTAACTACAATAAAGATAAGAAAATGTAATTATTCTAACAGACCCAGATTAAAATTGGCTAAAAGAGAAGAATTAACATCCAATCTGAGAGAGTTCATGCAACAAGTAAAAGAAGCGATAGAATCATTTGGGGTGGAGTGTAGTCATATATCAAGACCAATTGAAACCAAAACAAGATGTCAGGATTTATACTTCCATATCAAACCAAACAAGAGAAACATCATTAAATTCAAAGAGGAAATTGGTTTTAGATTAAATCAAGATAAAGTAGAAAAACTGAATCATTGTTACAATATTCTTAAGAAAACAGTGTAAACCACCTCAAAACAGCAAATTATAAATAATACCTCCTCCTAAATAGAAACAAAATGCCAATCGACCAATCTAACATGCTGGGAGTTCTAGATGATTTCCCAAAACAGTGCAAAGACGCTCTTTCCCTTCCAAAAGGCATAACAGTCAAAGGTGAAGTAACATCTATCGTTGTATGCGGCATGGGCGGCTCAGCAATAGGCGGAGACCTACTAAAATTATACTTAAGCAGCTCAAAAATTCCTGTATTTGTCAGCAGAGACTATAAAGTTCCTGAATTTGTAGATGAATACACTTTAGTCTTTACAGTATCCTACTCAGGCAACACAGAAGAGACATTATCTTCTTTCCACGACGCAAAAAAGAAAAATGCAAAGATAATTGCACTCACAACAGGCGGCGAACTGTCAAAATTAGCAGGCAAAATTATAAAAGTTCCAGCTGGACTACAGCCAAGAGCAGCTATAGGCTATCTATTCTTCCCAATGGTGGGCGTATTATATAACTCAAACATGGTTGATATAAAGAACGATGACCTAAATGAGATGCTCACTCTACTAAACGACAAAGAAAACCTAAAAACACAAGCTCAGGAATTAGCTAAAAAGATACAGGGCAAAACTCCAATAATCTACTCATCTGAATTATTAAAGCCAGTTGCATACAGATGGCAGACGCAGATAAATGAAAACGCAAAATACCCTGCTTTCCATTCAGCCTTCCCTGAGATGAACCATAATGAGATCAACTCAGTTAGCGCAATGGACAGGAACAGGTTCACAGCAATCCTCTTAAAAGATCCAAATGACCATCCAAGAATAAAGAAAAGGATGGAAATCTGCAAGCAGGTAATGGAAAGAAAAATAGATGTTAATGAAGTAGAAGTAAAAGGCTCTTCATTGCTGGCAAGGATGTTCTCAACTATTTACCTAGGAGACTACACCTCTTATTATCTTGCAATGAGGGAAAGAGTAGACCCTACCCCTGTACAAGTTATTGAATGGTTAAAGAAACAGTTATAGCAAACTAAAAAATATTTAGCATTTTTTAGTTCTGCTTATAAAGAAATGCAAAGCATTTCTTTTAGCTTAATATTCTAATCTTCCCCCTATATTCTATCAATTCTCCTCTAGATATCAGATCATCAACAGCCTCTTCTGAAAATTTCTTTATCAGTTCTATACTATCAACTTCCCATTTAGACTTAACATAAGCAATAATATTTTCATAACTTTCAGAATCCCTCCCCTCAAATTTATCCTTAACAGCCTCCATATGCTTGCACATTCCATGAATCCGCTGTAACCTAGTTCTAAAATGAGGGCAGGTGCATGTCATCCGATTAAGATCAACAGTATAGAACTTCCCTTTGCTAGACTCACTGTCTACTTTGTAAGTTCCATCATCTTGTTTAGAAATGCCCATAATAATTAATAATCTAATTAGGTATATACATTTTTCGCTTTTGCCAAAGACAATGGATAGTATCAAAAAAAGAAAAAACAATAAAAACAAAAAGAAACCATGATTAATAAACATCCTTCCTATGATCTATTGCTTCCAAATAAACTGCCTTCTCTTTTTCATCAATACTGAACACCAGCCTAAACTTCTTTGCTAATCTGGTAGACCTATGGCCATGTAGGTTGCCTGCTAACTCTCCACCTACAATAAAAGGGTCCTCTATCAGCCTTTGAATCATCTTATCAAGCTCAGTCAACAAAGGATGATTATTCCTATGTTTCTTTAGAAATTTGAGAAAAGTGTCTGTTCTTTTCACAGCCCACATTTTACATTTCACTCATCAAATCCTTAACAGAACTAACCTCTTTCACCCTGCCCTTCTTAATATCTTCCATACTTTCAGCTACTTGATTCATTGTTTCAGGGTTGCCCATTATTCCGATTGTATCTATAAGTGACATCATCTCTTTCTTTGTCACCATATCTTTCTCCATCTTTTTCACTTCATCATAGACTTGCTTGATTGAAATTGTTTCTGCCATGTGCTGTAGTAAGGGCAGCAAATATTTAAGCTTTTTGGAAATGTGTATGCATTAAGCTAAATTTGGCAGTTCTGCCATCCTAAGGTCAAAACTCTTTCCGGCAATGGTATCAAGCTCGTCGTGGGGTAAATTAAATTGCGTAGCAATTTATGGCTTTTTCAGTACGCCCCATCCGGGGACACAGAGCTATTGGCTGGCACATTGGGAGTTTTGAAAACCCAAAGAAACGAAGTTTCTTGGGTGCCAATAATGCGGAGCATTATTTAGCATGGCAGAGCTGCCGTCTGGAGCTTAATGCATACGGAAATGTAAACCGATTATATGGCTCAACACTTTTGCCAAAGACAACACAAACCTTTTATATTTACACAGCTTACTCATTCTAAGGGTTTCATAATAAAAAACAGCAACAATGACGCAGACGAGCCGGGGTGAATTAAATTCCGTAGGAATTTATGGCGTTTAACTGCCCCAGTCGGGGTGGCTCGTAGGTTGTGTAGCAACCGTCTGCTGTCATTATTGTTGCTGTTTTTCAAAATAAACTTAACTAATAACCTAATCAAAAATGCTATTAAAATCAATACAATTAACGAACATAAGAAGCTATGAAAGCCAAAGAATAGACTTCCCGACAGGCTCAACTCTATTAGCTGGCGATATCGGCTCTGGAAAATCAACCATACTTCTAGCGATTGAATTTGCACTCTTCGGAGTAAAAAGAAAGCACCTTTCAGGAAGCTCATTATTAAGGCATGGAAAAAAAGAAGGTGAAGTAGAGCTTAACTTCATAATAGATGACAAAGAGATAATAATCAAAAGAAAGCTGAAGAGAGGAAAAGAAGACATCTCACAGGAAGCTGGCTACATAATAACAAACGGCCTAAAAAAAGAAGGAACTCATATAGAGCTAAAATCAATTATCCTCAACCTGTTAGGTTATCCTCAAGACCTGCTCTCAAAAAGCCGTGATCTCATATACAGATACACAGTCTATACCCCTCAAGAGCAGATGAAACAAATAGTTTTAGAGGAAAAAGACATACGGCTAGACACACTAAGAAAAGTCTTTAACATAGACAAATACAAAAGAATCAGAGAAAATTCGCAAATCTTCGTCAGAAACTTAAAAGAAAAGAGAAAAACATTTGAAGGTAATATACAGGATTTAGAGCAAAAAAAAGCAGCCAAAAAACAAAAGCAGGATGAAGTTGACGAATTAAACAAAAGATCAAAAGATATCTCTCCTTTATTAGAAAAAACAAAACAGGAATTAGAAGAAAAAAAACAAAGCATAAGCTCTGCAGAAACCAGCATCAAGCTTCTAAATGAACTTAAAAAAGAATTACAGATTAATGAACTAAGCCTTAACAACAAGCTTGAAAAAAGAAAAAATAACACAGAAGATATAGAAAACTTGGAAAAAGACACTGAAAAGCTAAAAGATGATATCAAAGAAAAAAGCATAGAAGATCCAGAAAAGCTCGCAAAAGAAATTAAAGATAACGAAACACAGTTAAGAGATTTAAGCAGCACAATCCTTGAGATAAACAAAAAGATTTCTGAATTTGAGACAAAAAAAAGATTCAGCAAAGAAACAGAAGAAAAAGTCTCTAAGATAGACAAATGCCCGATGTGCCTGCAGAACGTAACGCAAGACCATAAAAAAGCAATCCACGAAAAAGAGCATAATATAATAGAAGATATGGATAAAAACATAAAACTCCAAAAAGAACAGGAAACAGAAGCAAAAAAGAAAATAGAAAATATCAACAGGCTGCAGGAAGAAATAAGAAAAAAACAATTTGAAGTCAAATCAATACTTCTAAAAACAGGCATCATAAAAGAAAAAGAAAAAAAAGCCCAAGAAATAAAAGCGCAGCAGGAAAAGCTTAAGCAGGAAATTGGCCAGATAAATATGAAAAAAATAGAGCTTAACAAGAAGATTGGAGCAATAAAAGGCATTGAAGAAGAATATCTAAAGATAAGAAAAGAGCTCGATATCATCCAAAAAAAAGAAAGGGAATTAGAAATAATAAAAAACAGCCTTGAAGTAAAAAAAGAAGAGATAACTAAGACAATAAAAGCAATAGAAGAAGAAATAAACAAGAAAATAGAGATAAAAAACAAGCTCACTAAACTCTCACAATACCAGAACTGGCTTGAAGAGCATTTCATCAATCTTATGAACACCATAGAAAAGCATGTGATGCTGCAGGTTTACAGGGAGTTCAACGAACTATTCCAGCAATGGTTCAATGTCCTTATAGAAGATGAAACATTAAGTGTAAGATTAGATGATGAATTCACTCCAGTAATTGACCAAAACGGCTACGAAACAGAGATTGAAAACCTCTCAGGCGGTGAAAGAACAGCAGTAGCATTAGCCTATAGATTAGCCCTAAATAGGGTAATAAACGATATCATCAGCGAAATAAAGACAAAGGACATCTTGATGCTTGACGAACCAACAGACGGCTTTTCAACAGAACAATTAGACAAGATAAGGATCATTCTAGAAGAGCTAAACATCAAACAAGTCATTATAGTAAGCCACGAATCAAAGATAGAAAGCTTTGTAGATAATGTAATTAGGATTAACAAGAATGAACAGATAAGCCAGCTTGCATAATATTTATATAATCAACTTAAATCTAAAGTTTTAAGGGGCTCTAGTGTAACTTGGTTATCACTCTACCTTGGGGTAATGCCTCAGCCTGTCTGTAAACAGGATTCCAGAGTGGTAGCGATCGGGGTTCAAAAAGCTGTAAAGCCTTGAAAGTCCTCGGAGCCCCATTTCTTTTATTTTTCGAGCATACAAGCGATAATTTTATATATTACTATCCCCTAATAAGTATTAATATAGATATAAGTGTGGGAAAATGGGCTTTATAAAAAAAGGAGGGTTATTATTTGCAATATTACTACTCATCCCTATAAGCGTTCTTGCTGACTTTGATGTTAAATTTGAAGCAACAGACAGCACAATAACATTCGGCCAATTAGCTGAATTTAAACTGACAGTTACAAATAACTTAAACACAAAAGAAACATTCAAGGTAAAGACATTAGATTATCCATTATGGGAGATAAAAACAGATCCAATAATGAACCCCATTCAGTTCTCTATAAACCCTAAGGAAACAAACGAAATAGAATTATTTGTTAATCCACTGCACATCTCCAACTATGGCATCTATGATGTCACAGTGATAGTAGAGCTGGTGAGCAAAAAAGAAAAAATAGAAACGCCATTAAGAGTAGGCATAGTTTCTCCGCAGGCAGGCACATATGTAGAAACAGTTCTTGCCACCATCACAATAGATGAACATATCGATCCGACTAAAGAGATTCCAATCAAGATAACATTGAATAATCAAAACCCAATTGAATATCCTAATTTGATAATAAAACTAGACAGCAAGGTAATAAAAGAAGAGATTAAAGAAAGTTTAGGAAAAAAAGAAAAGAAAACAATCACTCTTTCTAAGACAATATCCCCTCAAACTCCCCCGCAGGAAGACACTTTAGTTTTAAATCTGATCTCAAATGAAAAAACCCTTGACACCAAGGTAAAAAGAATAGAAATAATCGCCCATAAGGAGCTTTCTAAAGACGAAAAAGTAAATGATCGTTTCCTAAAGGCCGAAAAGAAGATTACTTTCACAAATATAGGTAATGTAAAATATGAAGAAAATGTTAAGATAGAAACATCACTGATCAGGGGATTATTTACCTCATCAAATCCAAAAGGAAAGATGATAAAAGAAGATGAGCAAAGATATATGGTTATTCCAGTTAACTTATCTCCAGGTGAAAGTATATCTATAACTGTAACTCAAAACTACATCACCTTGCTTGTCCTAGGCTGCTTTGGAATTATAATAACGATTTTGTATTATATGTTAAGAAGTCCCTTGACATTAAAAAAATCAGCTGCAAATGTGTCATTCAGAGAAGGAGGAGTATCAGAACTAAAGGTTGTCCTTAACATAACAAACAGGAGCAAAGAAAAGTTATATGGCATAGAGATCATTGACAGGATTCCAAACATAGCTGATCTTGAAAAAGGCCTTACAATAGGCACATTGCACCCCACCAAGATCCTAAAGCACGAAAAAAAAGGCACGATAATAAAATGGGTTATTGATGAGCTGGATACAGGCGACGAAAGAGTCATCTCTTATAAGATAAAATCACATCTGTCTATACTTGGGCAATTCAGTCTGTCTCAGGCAATAGCTAAGTTCAAGTTCGACGGAAGAGATGTTATATCCCACTCTAACATATTAGGAGTAAACCCTTAAACAGGTATTTCTACTAAATAAAGTAAAACTTTATAAACAAAAATAGAATTCTTCTATGCTAAGCCGCCGTGGCACAACCTGGTACTGCGCAAACCAAATGGGCGTAAGACTGGAAATCATATTAAGTTCCAACCAGGCAAGAGATCTTGTTTCCGCAAGGATTTCCCAGTTCAAATCTGGGCGGCGGCGTGGGTGAAGCCATAAATTGGCTTCGCCAATTTAATTCCGCTCCCATAGTCTAGTGGTCAAGGATAGGGCCTTCTCGAGGCTCTGACACGGGTTCGAAAGGCAGAATTTTGCCGCGAAAGTCCCGTTGGGAGCATTTTTTAATTCCTTTTTATATCTTCATTGTATCTGGTATAACATCAGATTTATAAACATTTCACTAACCCTAAAAAATAAGCATCAGGTAAAATATTAAAATGAGTGAAACTAAAAGAACAGAAGGAAGAATAACTGTATTTGTTTATGGCAGCCTATTAAGTAGAATTAGAGATTCAAGTGACTTTCCAGAAACTCCTTTAGTAAAAGAAGTCACTCTAGATGCGAGACTCTTCTGTGACTATGAACATGCAGGTCATGATGGCAATCCAGGTCATCCGTACATACCTATAGCAACTGTTGCTGACGGAATTGAAAGAAAAGATAGTGGAAATATTGTAGGTGAATATGGAGGAAAACCGCATTACCCTGTAATCGGGGAATTATTGTATCTAACTAAAAACGAATTTGATGACCTTACCTGGTTTGAACAAAGGTATGGATTTAAAATAGAGGCAGTTAGGGTCAGGCTTAAAGATGGAACTAATACTACAGCCTATGCATATTTAGTTGATTTTACGTGGCTGCCGCCAGAGGTAGTTGAGATATCAGATGGAGACTGGGCAAGGCATTTCCAGGAATTTAATAGAAACGGAAAATAAAAGTCTTTTTAAACTTCAACAGATTCTATGTATTTATTGCCAAGGTCGCATAATCCGGTATTGCGGCAGTCTCGAATATTCAATAAAGAAAACTGCTATCCGCAAGGATATCCCGGTTCAAATAAGCAAATATGCTTTGAAAGTCCGGGCCTTGGCGTTTTCTATTTTTATAAAAAAGAAAAGTGCCGCTGCGGTGATTTGAACTCCGGACCTCTACGTGCCTCGATAAGAGCTTAAGTCATCTCCCTTAAGGATCATCGCTCAAAATATATGAGCGTAGCGCTCTAACCGAACTGAGCTACAGCGGCATCTATAAAAAGAAAGGATAAAAGGATTCTATAAAAATCTTGTTATTTTCCCCCTAAACTCATCAATCTCTTTATCATTATACTTCTTATGCTTCCAGTCAACATTCATTCCATCCCTATCAAACCTGGGGATTATATGGATATGTGCATGTGGAACTATCTGTCCGGCAGCTTTCCCATTGTTCATCACAATATTAAATCCTTTATTTCCTAATGCAGAAGACATTGCCCTTGCTATCTTCTTTGCCTTAGACATGACATCTAAAAGAACTTCATCAGGTATCTCAAGCAAAGTTTCATAATGCCCCTTGGTGACAATCAAAGCATGCCCTTTATTTGCCGGAGAAATATCTAAAAAACTAATCACTTTATCATCTTCAAATATCCTTGCGCATGGAATCTCTCCTTTTACAATCCTGCAAAATATGCAATTTCTAATAGAAATTGCATGCTCAGAAATCTTTGATTTCTGTTGAATACATTTACTTGCGACAATCTCTTCTTTTTTCATCTGAATTTGCATCTAATTCACCTCTATGAAATCAACCTTATCATTTATTACATCAAGCAAAACAACCTTGTTTTCTCCACCATAATAATGCGAGCCAGGGTTTATAATTCTTGTCTTTCCTATCTTTTCATCTCTGCATTTATGTGTATGTCCAGTCAGGATATAATCATATCCTTGATTATCTACAAAGCTCTGCAGCCTCAAAGTATCCTGTCCATGATAAGCAAGTATCTTTTTTCCAGATATGTCCATCTCACAGATATCCTCAAAAAACTCCCCATGAATATCCTCAAAAGCCTTTTTCAGATTTTCTACATCCCCATCGCAATTGCCTTTGACAGCCTTTGTATGGATCCCTCTAAAAAACCTTGCAGTTGCTGGTGAAATGATATCCCCGCAATGCATTATAAAATCAACCTCTGCATTCTCAAATATCTTTATAGATTTAATTACATTAGAAACATTATCATGTGTATCAGATATTACTCCTATCATTCTTACCAATCAAAAATAAAATATGGACCTGCCGGAACTTTCAGGATAGTTAAATAACCAGTCGTTTGAATCCGGATATCACCCACTTAGGTAAACCATTGATTTATAGCCAAGGGCGTATTCTACCGGGTTGAATCACAGGCCCATCATAGAAAAAGTATTATTGAGCAATATTTAAACCTTACCTTGCAGCCAGCTTTATATCTTCTTCCTGCACTGTCTTTCTTCCTGAATGCTTTGCAAAATCCACTGCTTTTGAAGCAATTCCTTCTGCAATCTTCTCAAGCTCTTCTGCAAAAACATCTGTAGCCGGCTGAGACACTCTTTTAGCTCCTGCATTCAAAAGAATTCTAGCAGTTGGCGCTTTTGGAATTATAGATATCTGTCTCACTTTACCCCCGATAATAACAACCTTTGTAAAAAGGTGTCCCCTTTAGTCTTTGGTGATAAACTATTTTAGATAAAGCTTGTTTATATAGTTTGTGGTTTTTGAACTTTAGTGAAAAAAACGCAAACTATTGGGACAATACTTTGCGTTTTTTAGCGCAAAGGATTGGACTTTGTACAATAGTTTTTGGTTTCTATGGGATTATAAGATTATTCCAACAAATTTATAAACAACCTTAGTTCTATAAGTATATATGGAAGGATTAATACGAAAATACGCTTTGCAGAACGCAGTAAAATTCAATGGAAAAGCAAACCCAGGTGCAGTTATAGGAAAGATTATTGCAGAAAAACCAGAATTAAAGAAAGATATGAAGAGTGTAGCAAAGAAAGTAAACGAGATAATAAAAGAGATAGGAAAATTATCAGTAAATCAACAAAGAAAAGAGCTGGAAGAAACAGCCCCTGAGCTATTGGAAAAAAAGAAAGAGAAAAAAAGAAACTTATTTAAATTTTTAGGATATAAAGAAAATGACAAAGTTAACACTGCATTTCCACCTGGCCCAGAAAAATACCCCCATATTGGTCATGCAAAAGCACTATTGTTGAATTATATGCTCGCAAGGCAGTATAATGGAAAATTCATACTCAGATTTGAAGATACTAATCCTAAATTAGTCAAAAAAGAATTCTATGATATAATGATTGACAACTTCAAATGGTTAGGTGTTGGATGGGATGAGCTCATATACGCTTCTGACTTCATGGATATGTTCTATGAAAAAGCAGAATTATTGATAAAAAAAGGATTTGCCTACATTGACAAATCAAACGAAGAAGAAGTAAAGCTGAGCAGGGAAAAAGGCATTGGATCAAAGAACAGAAGTAATTCTCCAGAAGAAAACCTAAAATTATGGCAGGAGCTAAAAAAGGCAAAAAAAGGCTCTGCTATCTTAAGATTAAAGATAGATTTAACTCACCAAAACACAACAATGAGGGATCCTACTATTTTCAGGATCATCGATGAACCTCATGCAAGACAAGGTAAAAAATATAGAGTATGGCCAAACTATGATTTCCAGAATGCAGTTATGGACTCTTATTCAAATATTGATATAAGGCTAAGAAGCAAGGAATTTGAGATGCGCTCTGAGCTGCAAAGATGGATACAAAACAAACTAGGAATTAAAGAAACTAAAACCTATGAGTTCGGAAGATTTAACCTGACAGGTGTACTCTCTTCAGGCAGGATAATAAGGGAAAAGATAGCAAACAAAGAGCTTGTAGGATGGGATGATCCTTCTCTAACAACACTAGTTGCATTAAGAAGAAGAGGGTTCCTGCCAGAAGCAATCAAGAATTTTGTAGTTTCAACAGGAATATCAAAAGCAGAAGCTACAATGACATGGGATGATATGATAATGCACAACAAAAGATTATTGGACAATATAGCTCCAAGATATTCTGCAGTATTTGACCCAAAAGAGATAACAATCCAAAACGCTCCTGAAACAGAAGTAGAGCTCAATATAAACCCAAATGAAAAAAAAGGCGGAAGAAAGATAAAAGTAAACAACAAATTCATATTATCAAATGAAGATATCAAAAACATAAAAGAAGGTGAACTGATAAGGCTTATGGATTGCTTAAATGCAAAGAAAGTTAAGAATAAGCTTATATTTGAATCATCAGAATATGAAAAAGGCAAAGGCCAAAAGGTAATAAACTGGCTTCCTGCAGAAGGCAATGTAAAGATAGAAGTCCTGATGCCAGACAAACAAATAATGAAAGGGTTGGCAGAGCATAATGTCAAAAGCCTTAAGGAAGGCGACATAATACAGCTCGAAAGATTCGGCTTTTGCAGATTAGATAGAAAGGAAAAAGATAGATTAAAGTTTTGGTTTACGCATAAATAGGGGTGATGGAAATAAAATTTCCAGCACCATCAAAATTAAAAATTTTGAGGTGAAAACATGGGAAAATCAGTCATCGTTAGGTCAAATATAAAAGAATACGCTAAGGTAAATGAAAAATCATTGAACGTGTCTACAGACTTTTATGAACGTTTGAATGAAAAGGTTATTGCATTAATAAAAGAAGCATGTAAAAGAGCAAAAGAAAACTCAAGAAACACAGTAATGGGAAAAGATATCTAACTTAAAAAATCTAATTTTAACCTTAATCCTTTCATCCTGCTTTCAAGCCTGCTTACATTATCGCCTTTTTTCTTTAATTTATTATAGATCCCTTCTAATTTCTTCAGCTTACTCTTCAAAAGCAAAACTCCTTTCTTAGTCTTCGTCTTATTCTTTATCTTATTCTCTAGAGCAGCTATCTTTCTTTCCCTTGCAGTCCTTGCTTCAATATATCCCTGTAACCTTGACTTTATCTCATTTATAGAAGAATTTATCTGGCCAATCCTGTACTTATTCTCAACAGCAAGGCCCATTATCTGTTTTGAAGCAACATGTTCCCCTCTTTTTATTCCAACAAGTTGAGCTTCCTTCTCTAAAACCAAAGATACTTTTCGGTTAAGCTCTTTAAGTTCTTCATCCATCTCTTTTTTCTTTGAAGAAAATCTCTTTAATCTTTCCATCTGCTTCTTTAAATCTATTCTTGCTTGTTCTCTATCTCTATGTTTCTTTGCAAGAATACACATATGTTTAACAAAACGTTTTAATCTATCCGGGTCTATTCCTTTATCTCCCTTAGAATCATCCATTCTACTTCTTCTTGAACAAACTAAATCCTTTTTTCTTTGGCTCGTCGTCTAATGGTGGTAATGGCGGCAAAGGACCCAAATCAAACTGCCCTGGAGGCATAGGTCCTGGCGGAGGCATCATTCCCCGTGGTCCTCTCGGCGGCATCATTCCGGGCGGTCCTCTTGGTGGAGGCATCTGCCCAAACTGAGGCATTGGTCCTGGTCCACCTGGCCCATTCATCGGCCTTCTTAAAACAACCCTTGGAGATTGATGGGGAGGTTGTGGATTCATAGGCTCTGGCGGCTCTAATGGCGGCAACCCTAAATCATTTCCATCATCTTCCGGAGGCTCTAATGGAGGCAGCTCAGGCATATCCATTGATGACTCATTATCAGATGAAGAATTATCCTCATGCTTTTCCATTAAAGGGGGATTGCCAAATAAAGGACGGGTTTTTGATGGAGCCTTTGGTTTTATATCCCGCTCTATCTTGCCAGACTCCTTCTTTATATCTTTGACCATATCAGCAACAGCTACTAAACCTTCAGCAATTGTCTTATTCTGCTGCTCTAGATTAGCTACCTGTTCCATCAAAGGCCCTATCTGCCTCGATAATTCGCTTTCACTCTTTTCCTCAAGCTTCATCTCTTCTGCAGCTGAGCTGAATAATTGCAGCATGCCGTTCATCGACTTTGTCAAAGCAGCCATTGATCCTAAAAGTTCTTTTGAAGAAGTGTCTCCGGTCTTTTTCTGTAAATCCCCTATCTGCTTCTTAAGCTCTACTATCTCCTTATAGGGCATTATTTCATAAGAATCGTCTGTAGCCATTACTATCAACCTCTTTTTTTAACAATATAATTAATGAATAATATATATCTGAGTATAAGGATATATAAACTTTGCGTTTTGAATGAAATGAAAAACGTAAAGGATTGGGACAATACTTTGCGGTTGAGTGAAACGAAACCGTAAACCTCAAACTTGTTTGAGGTTTTGGAGTCCCTACAAAAGTATTGGGTACAATAACTTGCGTTTTTAAGAATTAAAATTAGAAAAATAAAAAATAAGATTACATCTCCATTCCAGGAGGCATTCCGCCCATTCCGCCAGGTGGCATTCCAGGAGGCATCCCCCCGCCTGATTTTCCTGAACCAGCAATCACATCATCTATCCTTAATATCATGACTGCTACCTCAGATGCAGAGCTTATTGCCTGTGTTTTAATCTTTAAAGGCTCTATAACTCCCCTCTCCCATGCATCCATTACCTTTCCTGAGAAAACATCAATACCTGCCCATTTCTGCTTCTTATCATGCGCAGACTTAAGCTCAGTCAATGAGTCTATAGGATCTATTCCTGCATTCTCTGCCAAGGTTCTTGGTATTACTTCCATTGCATTTGCAAAAGCCTGTACAGCAAGCTGCTCTCTACCTGACAATGTTTCAGCATACTTCCTTAATTCCTTAGCAAGCTCTAATTCAGGCGCTCCTGCTCCTGCAACAACCTTGCCAATCTTCAAAGCAGCTATAACATCTCCAACTGCATCAGTGATTGCTCTTTTAACCTCATCAACAACATGAGTTGTTCCGCCCCTTATCAGCATTGTAACTGATTTTGGATTTTTGCATTCCTTAACATAAGTCATCTCTTCGTCTCCCACCTTAACTTCTTCAACAACACCTGCTTTGCCTAGATCATCAGCGCTTAAATCATCTAGATTTGTAACGATCTTTCCGCCTGTTGCCCTTGACAATGCTTCCATATCAGATTGTTTAGCTCTCCTTACAGCATAGATTCCTTTCTTAGCAAGGAAATGCTGTGCAATATCATCTATGCCTTTCTGGCATATTACAACATTTGCTCCGCTGTTGACTATTTTATCAACTTTAGCCCTAAGCATCTTCTCTTCCTGGTCGATAAATGCCTGCATCTGTGAAGGGTCTGTTATCTGTATCTTTGCATCAATCTCTGTATTTTTTATCTCAACAGCAGAATCAACCAAAGCAATCCTTGCATTCTTTATTGACATCGGCATTCCAGAATGAACCCTTTCCTTATCTAAAATAACTCCCTTGACAAGCTCAGATTCCTCAACACTTGCCCCGACTTTTTTCTCTATCTGGATATGCTCTTTTTCAATTATCATTTTCCCATCAATTTCTTCTGCAACTGACTCTATTGCTTTTATAGTCATATCAGCTAATGTTTCCTTTGCATTCTCAGCGCCCTTTCCAGTCATTGCAGTCATTGCAATCTTCTTTAAAATATCTCTGTCTGTAATCTTAACATCTTCAGCAATACTTCTTAGAATTTCCTGTGCCTTTGCTTCTGCTAATCTATATCCTCTTGCTATAACAGTCGGATGAACCTCCTGATCGAGAAGAACTTCAGCATTTTTCAATAATTCACCTGCAATTACAACAGCAGTTGTAGTTCCATCCCCAACTTCATCTTCCTGGGTCTTAGCTACTTCCACTATCATCTTTGCAGATGGATGCTCAATCTGCATCTCTTCTAAGATTGTAACTCCGTCATTTGTAACTGTAACATCACCCATGCTATCAACAATCATCTTGTCCATTCCCTTTGGCCCTAATGTTGTCCTTACTGTTTCAGCCACTAGTTTAGCTGCCATTATATTTGTCCTCTGCGCATTCCTGCCAGTAGTCCTCTGTGTGCCTTCCGGCAGAATAAATATAGGCTGTACTTCTCTGCTCATATTTTCACCCTCCAAAATGTTTCATTTTGTGAGGAACCAGAAATTATGAAATAATTTCTCAGTTCCTCCAAATTTAGTAAAATTACTAGAAATAGTGAGTAAGCAGTTCTATTTAAAGGTATCTTTTTTATTAAATTGGTTGTATGAAGTTACTACTCTAAAGAAATAAAATATAAGAAAGGTTTAAATATGCTCTTAAGTTTACTTTAAATTATATGTGCGGAATTATTGGAGGAATAGGAATTAAAGATATCGCTAGAGTTCTTTACACTGGATTAAAAGATGGCCTTCAACATAGAGGCCAGGAAAGTGCCGGAATTCTGACATATGACAAAGAAAGTTATCATCTTATGAGGGAACAAGGTCTTGTAGAAGAAGCCATTCCAAAAAGTACTGGACTTCTAGGAGAAACAGGCTTAGGCCAGGTACGCTATTCCACAGCAGGGGGCCTACTCCATGCACAGCCAATTTTAGATGGTGGAATAGGAATAGTTCACAACGGAAACTTAGTAAATTATGATAGGCTTAGGGAATATGCAAATCAAAGTGGAATCGATATTGGATTAGATGAAAATCCATCTGACACCCAGCTTTTTGGGAGGATGCTTGCTTCTTCTAAGCAATCAGACCTTACTGATGCAATACTTGAAGCATTGAAAGAAGTAAAACCGACATATTCTATGCTCATCCAATACAAAGACACATTGTATGCTGTAAGGGACAGGACAGGCAACAGGCCATTATATTTAGGAAAATTAAATGGAGGATATATTTTTGCCTCAGAAGAAAGAGCACTTAGAAGTCTAGGTGCAGAAAACATAAAAGAAGTGCCTGCTGGAAAATTGGTTAAGATAGAGAAGAAAGACTCTGAAAGTTATGAATTTACTGAAGTGCAATTTGCACAACCAGTTTACAGAAGATGCCAAGTAGAGCCAATATATCTTGCAAATGCAGGAATTGAAGAAGAAGTTTCTCCAAAAATATTTGATATGGATATAAGGCTAGGAAGAATAGCCGCTGGAGCTATATTAGCATCAAAAAACACAGCACAAGGAGATATAATAGTGCCAACAATGAATTCTGGATACTATTCAGCTGTAGGTTATTCCTCAGAGTCAGGATTAAACTATGATCAAACAATCCTTGAAAAAGACCCAAAGTACGGAAAACGAAATTTTATTGATCCAGATACCAACAGAAGAATATGGGGATGGAAGAGGGTATTTAGGCCAAATGCAGCAGATATAGTTGGGAAGAAATTATTGGTAACAGAAGACACAATAGTAAGGGGAGACACACAAGCAGGCACTGTACAATTAGCAAGAGTACACGGAGCAAGAGAGTATCATGCAAAGATTGCATCTGCACCTCTTTTGCATGCCTGTCATATGGGTATCAATTTTCCAACTCAGGAAGAATTGATTGCATGGCAGATGCAGCAAAGGATGGGAGATAATTTTATTGGAGGCATAGAAAATTTCCTAAGGCTTAGGTTTTTCGGACTAGAGTATCCAAAATCACAGTTAGTTGAGATGGCTGCTTCAATACCGCCAACAGAACAAGCAATAATAGGGGTAGTTGAAAAAAGCACTAGAGAAGACAAAAATTATGTCTCAAGAGAATCACCAAGGCCCTCTAAAAAAGACCATGTGATAACTGATCCTGAAGACTTCAATCCGCAAAGAGTAACTTTAGATTTCTTAACATTAGCAGAACAAAGAGCGGCATATGAAACATGGGATGGTTATTGTGATGCCTGCTGGACAGGAGACTATAGTGGATTTTTTGATTAAAATGAGGCAAATAAGCTATGAAGATTTTCAGAAGCTGTTAGAAGCACATAAACCAGCTAGGATTAGTGGTGAGGATACAAGACTAGTCCAAGATTGGTATGAGTATAACAGAGGCATCAGAGATATTTTAACCCGGCGTATAGACACCCAAGAAAAGGAAAGAACAGCCAAAATAAACCTAGCAAGAGTTATATCAAAATACCCGCATATTGCAGCCGATATAAGCCTAGATGCAGCAGTTGAACAGCTCAGAGAACTCATGTATGACGAAGAAGACAGGATGCACACAGAACTGGGAGAAGTTGCATCTCAATATCCTGGAATACAAACAAAAGGTACCGGGGGGTATGCCTCTCACTTATGGGATGACTATAAAAGGGCATTTTCAGACATCTTAGTACATCAAGCAGCAGGAACAACTATGCGCATCATTCCTAGCAACCGCTACAGAAGCTATGATCAAGTACACGCCACAATAGCTGGAATGGTAGATAATGCAGTAGAACACGGAAATATGGAGAGCAAAGATAAAGATGTTTATTTATTATGGCACAGATGCTCTGGCAACAAAGAGATTTTAGTTGTTGATCAGGGCGAAGAAGAGTTTGATTTTGATGAAAGATTAAAAAAAAGGAGGCATACTGGATTAGTTCACTCGAGTTGTTATATATCTGGGTCAGACTTTCTAATTTCTCACTCTAGACACTTTGAATATTTCTCAATAGTGCATAATGGAGCAAAAAAAGGAACTCTGCTTAGGATAGTACTAGAACAAACACAAGTGCCTAAATCTTGTACTTATTTGGGCCACAAATTATTTGAAGAACCCCCTACATAATCATTCAAACTCTTTCAAAAACTTAATCAACTCTCTAGCATTTTCAAAATCCATAAACTCTTTCTTTGTCAGAGAAGGGATATCCTTTGGCTTTTTCTTATCAAATATAACTAATTTATCAGCATCAACTAATTTAGACAAAGAATCTAACTCGGACCTTGCGCCATCCCCTACTCGTGTAAGTATCAGCTCTTTCTCTTTTCTCGAGATGATATCAAAAGGAACCTTATGAGCTTCTAAAGAATTAAATCCAAGCTCAGAATATTTTTTAGAGATATCACTTTTGCCTTTATGCACAAGCTCAGAACTATGGCTAAAGATATTTATCTTCTCAAAAACACTATGCCCAAATATCTTATAGAGCCTTAATGCTTTATTTATCCCCACCTCGCTTTCTCCAATCTCGTACTTCTGAACCATTCGTTTGCTTACACCTAATTTACGCGCAATATCACTAAGTGAAATCCCTTCTCTTTCCCTTATCTCCTTAATCTTGTTACCAATAACCTGCGCTTTTATTCCAGAATGATCCCTCTTGACAAACGGAAACTTATTGTCAATGGAATTCCTGAATGTATTAAAATTCAAGGTATAAATCCCAAAACGAGAATAAACAATATTATCCTGCAGCTTATCTCCTGCTTTTTCCGAGATTATCAAAGGCGAACCGCAGATATAAGAACATATTCTATTCATCTCCCCGCTATATTCCTCACTCACAGCATTTGCATCATGAAGTATCTTGATAAGAAGTATAGTTTCATCTTTCCTCGCAAGCACATCAAAAGCAGTCCTTGTCAATGATTTAATAGTAAAACCTTTTTTCAAAAGATAGATGCTGACCTGCTCTAATAAGGATTGTTTCATTATCAATACCAAATATGCATTAATCTAATAAATGTTTTGATTTGACGAATCCCCAAACAAAAACTATTAAATACTAATTATGTTCCTAAATCTATTATGATAATCACAATCAGTGGCATAGCAGGCTCTGGCAAATCAACAGTAGCAAAGCTATTGGCAAAAAAACTAAACCTAAAGCATTATTCTGTCGGTGATTTTATGAGAGAGATTGCCAGAGAAAGAGGCATCACATTATTAGAGCTCAGCAATATAGCAGAAAAAGACAATACAATAGACAAAGAATTAGACAAAAAACAGATAGAATTAGGAAAAAAAGAAGATAACTTTGTAATAGACTCAAGATTAGGATTTCACTTTATCCCAAACTCAATAAAGATATTTCTCGACGCAGATATTGAAGAAGCGGCAAAGAGGATACTTAAAGAAAAAAGAGAGCACGAGCAATACAAAGATATACAAGAATCCATAGAAAAGATAAAGACAAGGATAGCTTCTGAAGACAAAAGATATATGGAATATTATAGCGTGGATTACCACAACAAAGGCAATTATGAAATAGTGATTGACACAACCAACATAAGCCCTGATGAAGTTGCAGATATAATAGTGAATAAAATCAATCGATAACTTTATAAATAATGCCTATATCCCAAACATAGTTATTTCTGCCAGAGCTGACTCGAGGTAGAATTGAAAACAAAGAGGAAACTAAAAAATGGAAGAAGTAAAGGAAAAAGATTTTGTTGAACTTGAATACACCGGAAAGCTTGACGATAATTCAGTATTTGACACAACAGATGCAAAGGTAGCAAAAGACAATAACCTATTCGAGCAGGATGCAGAATATGCCCCTATAATCATTTGTGTAGGCCAGGGTCAGATAATAAAAGGATTAGACAGAGCATTAGTCGGAAAAGAAACAGAAAAGGATTATAAGATAAAAGTAAGCGTAGAAGAAGCCTACGGGAAAAAGAACGCTAAACTCATACAATTGATTCCAACAAACAAATTCCTAAAGCAAAACATACAGCCCATGCCGGGATTACAAGTCAATATAGACGGCATGATGGGCCTGATAAAGACAGTATCAGGCGGAAGAACCTTAGTTGATTTTAATCATCCTTTATCTGGAAAAGAGCTTAACTATGACATAAAGATAAAGAGGATAGTAAAAGACGATAAAGAAAAGATCATCTCAATATTAAAAGTAACTATAGGATTAAAAGATGCAGAAGTAAAGGTTGAAAACAACAAAGCATCTATAGAAACAAAAGAAGATCTACCAAAAGAAATAAAAGATCAGATAATCAATAAAATAAAGGAATCACTACCGGGTCTAGACGAAATTACGATAAAGAAATCAGAAAATATTGTCACCGATACCTCGAGCAAAGCTCAAGGAAAACAAGAAGATTTAAATACCGGTAAGTCTGATAAATAACTAAAAGGTGGGAAAAGTGGACACATTCATAAGTGAAGCAACAAACCTCTCAAACAAAGATTCTTCTTCATTCAAGCAGAATATTCCCCATTCTTCTAAGACAAAAGATGTTGATGCTGAACTTGAAACATTCTTATCCCAGCAAAGAGCTTCTATAAAAGTAGTCGGAGCTGGAGGAGCTGGAAATAACACAATCAACAGGATAGCAGAAGTCGGAATAGAAGGCGCAGAAACCTTAGCTATAAACACAGATGCACAAGACCTTCTCTACACAACAGCCGATAAAAAGATATTGATCGGAAGAGAGATCACAAAAGGTTTTGGAGCAGGCTCTAACCCAAAATTAGGCGAAGAAGCTGCACGTGAACAGGAACAGGAAATTAAAAAATCACTTGAACATTCTGATATGGTTTTTGTAACCTGTGGATTAGGTGGAGGCACAGGAACAGGTTCAGCGCCAATAATAGCTGAAGTCGCAAAAAAGTTGGGAGCATTAACAGTAGGGATAGTCACTCTGCCATTCGCTATGGAAGGCCACAGAAGATACGAAAACGCAGTTATGGGCCTTGAAAAGATGGAGCAGATTGTAGATACTTTGATTGTAATACCTAATGATAAATTATTAGAATTAGCACCAGACTTACCCTTACACACTGCATTTAAAGTTGCAGACGAAATCCTGACAAACTCAGTAAAAGGGATTGCCGAATTAGTCACAAAAGCAGGCCTTGTAAACCTAGACTTTGCTGACATAAGGGCAGTCATGAAAGGCGGCGGAGTGGCCCTGATAGGTGTAGGCGAATCTGACTCTGAAAACAGGGCAGTTGAAGCAGTTGAAAAAGCGATTAATAATCCTTTATTAGATGTAGATATTTCAGGAGCAACCGGCGCTTTGATTAATGTAGCTGGCGGAGAAGATATGACCCTGGATGAAGCAAGAAAAGTAGTCGAGACAGTTTCAGAAAAACTAAGCGAAGACGCAAAGATAATATGGGGAGCTCAGATATACAAAGACCTTCAGAAAACAATAAGGACAATGCTTATAGTGACAGGAGTGAAATCATCACAGATTTTTGGCGGTGATGTTACAATAACAAACAAGAAAAAGAAAGAGATTGAAATGGAGCTTGGAATAGACTTCATTGATTAAAATGAACTTAGATTCTATCTGGTTGAGATTCAAAAGCTTTATTAATGAATGTGTAAGAGTACTTCGAGTAACAAAAAAACCAGACAAAACAGAGTTCCTCACAATCGTCAAGGTTTCAGGATTAGGCATTTTAATCATTGGTTTAGCAGGATTTATCATACAGATGATAAAAGTATTATTTTTCCAGCAGGGGTAAAAGAATGAGCGAAGAAACAAAAGAAAATGAAATTGTATATGCTTTGAGGGTAACAGCTAACAGAGAAGAGCAGGTTATGGATTTTGTTACAAGCAATGCTAAAAAGAAAAAGCTTGAAGTCTATTCTGTTGTAAGGCCCCATGGCATGAGAGGTTACATATTTGTCGAAGCAGCTTCAAGAACAGACGCAGAGCAGGCAGCATTCAATGTTCCTTATGCAAGAGGGGTATTGCCAAAAACAGTTGATTACAAGGAGATAGAGCATATGCTTGAAACTGTCAAGGTAGAGATGAACATCAAGAAGAATGATATTGTCGAGATTATTTCAGGCCCTTTCAAAAGGGAAAACGCAAAAGTTACAAGGATAGATAAGCAAAAAGAAGAAGTAGTAGTTGAATTATTAGAAGCTGCTGTTCCTATCCCTATAACATTGAAGATGGACGCTGTTAAGGTTATCAGAAGAGATAAAGACGATGAAGAAGAAAGATAAGGGTAAGCAACAGAAAATCAATGCGATTTTCTGAGCCCTTGAAAATGCAATCATTTTCAAAAGCATAAAAAATGCATTGACATTTTTTAGCCCTTGAAATTGCGTTGCAATTTCAAAAGTTTTATAAATAATCCATTAACCCTTAATATTATATCGGTGGCTTGCCCATTAGATCAGGCATTTCTTCAGGCCTGGTGAAGGGCAGGTATCCGGCGTTAAAAACGTTATAAAAACTAAAAAATGGCTAAACTTACGAACAAAGTGAGTAAGTATTGAGATTTTCGAAGAAAATGGCAAAAGAAACAGTTGAAGTTATGGTCGAAGGCGGAAAAGCTACAGCTGCGCCCCCATTAGGCCCTGCGCTTGGCCCATTAGGAGTTAACATAGGCCAGGTCATAGCTAAGATCAACGAAAAAACAAAAGCCTTTGCAGGGATGAAAGTGCCTGTCAAAGTAATAGTCGATAAAGACACTAAATCTTTTGATATTACAGTCGGAACTCCTCCAACTTCCCAATTACTAAAAAAAGAAGCCAATATAGAAAAAGGCTCAGGCAATCCTAAAGAAGACAAGGTCGCAGATGTTCTTATAGAGCAGATTATCAAGATCGCTAAGATGAAAGAATCATCTTTACTAGGCAAAACATTAAAAAACAAGATGAAAGAAGTTATCGGAACATGCAATTCTATGGGTATCTTAGTAGAAGGAAAAGACGCTGAAGAATCAATGAAAGATATTGAAGAAGGGAAGTATGATGCTGAGATCAAATCAGAAAAGACAGAGCTTACTGCAGAAGAAAAAGCAAAACTAGAAGAAGAGAAGCAGAGATTAGCTGCAGACATGGAAAAGAGAAAAGCTGAATTAGAAGCAAAAGCTAAGGAAATAATCAACACAATGGCAGGCAAGGAAAGAGGGGCTATCAAGGCTAAGTTGAAAGAAGCCGGAATCCCAGACGCAATGATTAAAGAGCTATTGCCGATTGAAGCCGCTGCAGGAGCAGCAGCTGCGCCAGGTGCAGCGCCAGCAGCAGGAGCAGCAAAAGCAGCTGCGCCAGCTAAAGAAGCTAAGAAGTAAATTTTTTGATTTATTATTAATTTGACATTCTAAACATTTTATAAAATCAAAAGATTTATATATAAATAAGTATAAATATAC
>JAHJAV010000088.1 GCA_018813685.1 Nanobdellota archaeon
ACTTGTATATTGAGATAGTTGCTTCTTCTGCCAGCTTTACTTTTTTGACTTTGATTTTGTAATTGTCTATTCTGAACTCTTCGCCTTCGCCGGCGTAAACAAGTATGTGGGTTATATCATATGTGCTATTCAGTAATTGTTTTGAGCAATGGAATAAGAGAGAGTTATCTTTCTTATCCTGCCTTATACTTTGGTAATATGATCCACATGGAGATAAATCATCTGTAGAACTGGTTAGATACTTTTTATATGTTTCTGCATTACTATCTATCAGGTTCTGCATCTCAAGCAGAGCAATTCTTGAGTTTTGGGCTGTGCTTTTCATGTATTGCAGTCTTGAAAGGAAGAACTGGGATTGTAATTTTTCATCACCACTTGATGAGCTTTTTAAGATGCCCATAGACTGGATTATTGGGTCTAATTTTGGCTTGAATTCTTTTGAATGCCTTAAATAAAGTGCAGCTATTTTCATCAAGCGGGGCCTTAACTCATCTACAAAACCATAGTAGGCAAATAGATTTACGAAACTATTTATTGCATCTAATCTTATTTCATAACCTGTTCCTGTAGAGGCCTCTTTTTCAAGAACATTATCAATTATTTTTAGATATTCACTTTTTGCCAATTTTCCATATTTTTCATTCATCTTAGTGTATCTTTCATCTATTGCAGGTGAGCCTTCTGGCGCAATGAAGATATAATTTTTGTTTTGAGAATCTGTGAATTTTTCAATGTATAATTTTCTGCTTCCTGTATCCTTATCAAACCAGTAACCATCACATTGGCCGTATAGGTAGAAGAAAGCATAATCTGAAAAGCTTATCTTGGAGTAATCTGTAAGTCCGTTGTTTTGCCCCACTACATTATAATAAACTTCTTTAGGGTAGTTGTAAGTTTTGGCATCAGTTAGATGTAATGTAGATATGTAGTCTGATTCAGGGATAGATTGGCATTGTACAAGATTTACATTATATGTTCCATCACTATTCATGAAATTATCATTGGAATCGCCAAACAGGCAGATGCATGCTGAGTTGATGCATTTTTCGCCTTCTTTGCCGTCTCTTTGGTCTGGTTTTCTGACTGCTTCTGGTTGGCAGCCGTCACTTACTTTTGAATCACTCCATCCCTTATTGAATCCAACTATAATATAATCTGATGGGATATAGAATGGAAATGCCCTTTGGACTTCGAACTGCAGCTGGGATTTTGATATTCCTTCCAGCTTGTTTGCCAATGCTATAAAATTGTTTACAGCGAACTCTTCATCCTTTTCATTGAAATAAAAAGCAGTGAATACGCCTGCTACTATGATTATAAGGACAAGAACTAATCCGCCTAAAATATAGCCTACAAGCTCAGTGGGGGCTAATGTTCTTATGTCTCCTCTTTTGTTTAATCCTCTAATATGCATTATTTAGTATATTGACAGCATTACTTTATAACTTTTTTGATATTTAAGACTTTTTGGGTGTTATGTAAGAAGTAATCAGCTTGCTTGGGCCATAGATTTTGTCATTGTCTTGGGTTTCGCAGTATTTATATTTTTTTTCTACTAATTTAGGGTCATCTCCACCTATACCATCATTTCCGCAGCATATAGTATTTTTTGTATCTTTAAATACTGGAAAGTTATCACCATCTTTATCTTCTACAAGTTCTCCTGAATTAGGTACTGTGGGGCAGTTATCGCAAGAGTCTGGGAGGCCGTCATTATCTTTGTCAGGAAGTTGGACTCCTTCTGAGGCGCTTTTTTCATACTTTAGTTTGCAGGCATCGAGCTTTTGCTCTACAGACTTTTTTGCAACCTCTTCTGAAAAACCACTTATAACTTTACTGGAAATAAGCCACCAAACAACAAAGAATACTGCCGCAATCAACATTAGGATAAGCCACCATGGCATACCCTCTCCTGCTTTTTTGCTTTTGATCAGTTTGTTCATTTGATTACCCTATTTCGTTTAAACAGCAAATTTCTTCTTTTTTGCAGCCTTGCATAAAACTTTGCTTACCTTCACAATCTACAGCTTTTACGCATTTGCCACCTACACTATCACAAGATGTGCTTTTTACATAAGTTGAGCTGCCTTTAGCCATAATAAAAAATATAATGACTGCGGCTATAAGGGCTAATCCTAATAATACTAGCATGGTAAAAGCGATGCCTTTTTTTTTCATCTTAGGTTAATGAGATACAACACTGGCCTGGTGAGCCGACATTTTTTTCTGTAGGTTTTCCGTCTTTGTCTTTTTGTTTCGTAGGGGTGTATGTGTCAGCATCTTCTTTTTTTTCAGCTTCTACACAATCACTGGTGTATATTTTAATAGGTTTGCCGTCTGGACAATCCCCTTTTCCATTAAGGCAGACTCCTTCTCTTGCGCTGCAGCTGGAGCTTTTGACAAATTTGTTGCTTTCTCCTTTAAAGATAAATATCAGAACAACAGCTACAATCAAAACAACAAGCGCTATTATGATTATCTCTAATGGAAGGCCCTGCGCTTTTTTGTTTTTTAGGCTCATGTTTTTGATTATGGTTGTTTTTTTATTTAAATGTTGCTTTTTTATGATTGAAGCGGATTGATATCTGCTATGATTGAGTTTATTGTGCTTATTTCCTGCTCTAATACCTGCTTTTGGCTTTCTATATCTTCCTGAGGGGTTTTTGATTTGACAACCAGCTTTATTACATCTCCTACTTTTAGGCTCTGTTCAACTGAACGCACAAATGAGACTGATGTAAGTTTTTTTGGAGGATCAGAGTTATCCCTATAGTCCCGGGTAGTGTAATCATACATTGTCTTTTTGTTTCCATTTATGTAAACTTCAAGAATTTCATATTCCTCTGGGCTTTCTATACTAAACAATGGCTGGTAATTATAACTATCTTGTTGTATTCTTTCATTTAGTTTTTCTCTAATTTCTACTAACTTGGCGTTTTTTGATTCAATTGCTTTATTTAACTTAGGAATTACTGCAGGGCCTGCTTCAATCAATATACCCTTTACCAAATCGTTATCCACTTTGTCATAAGATGTATAGAAAGGGAGGAACAGGCCTAGGAATATTGTGTCAGCACTTTGCGTGTTTTGGGTTGCAGAAGTTCTTGCAGCTTCTACCAATATACCCTTTATTTTTGATTTAAGCTGCTCTTCAGCATCTGTTTTAGAAATAATCTTCAGCATTTCATGATCATAGTAAAATCCATTTAAGCCTTTCAATGCTTTAATCGAGTTTTGTTCCTTGCTATTACCTTGCTGAATATTATTAATAAAATAGCCCAGTATGCCTTCTTTTATCTTAGGGGGAGTATAATCATCATTTAGATAACTTCTAGTATTCTCCAATGAACCAAGTTGGTTTAGCAGGCTTAAGAAGAGATTATTCGAGCTTTCTGGAGTACTCTCATAAATCATTGATATAACCTGAGCAGCACCATTTGAAATCTGGGGATTTTCATTTTTTATGGCTGCTTCAATCAAGCTTGGAATAGCTGGAATACCAATCTTTGAAAGTATACTTATTATGCTAGCCCTATAATTAGGTTCAGAACCTTTAAGCTGCTCAATCACTGGCTTAACAGCAGGCTCACCTAATAAACTTAATATTTCCTCTATTTTTCCAGTGATTTCAGCATTTCTTGAGTAGTATAACTTTTCTATCAACTCATTTATTTTAGGACCTAATATAGTTTTTATCTCTTCACTTGTTACTTGGCCTTTTATTTTAGTTATAAATATTGAAGAATAAGTTCTCACATCCTGATTTGGAGAGTCAATCAGATTGTAGGCATAACTTAAGAAAGGAGTTTTCATGGTATTTATCAAGCCTGTGTTCTTATCTGCAAGCGCTATGTCTAAGACATTATTCAAGAATAAAAATACATTTGCCTGCACTGGAGCATAGGTTACATCTTTAAAGTTATTTTCATCAAACCTTTTTAGCCTTATAACTATCTCAAGCAGATAGGGGCTTATCTTAGCTTTTTCATCAGGAAATTTATTTGCTGTTTCAATATAGAGTTTTGAAGCTAAGAATGGGTCGCCTGATTTTGATAATCTGTCTAATGTTTGGATATACAAACCTTTTACATAATCCTTTTCTTTTGGAGCGCATTTTAACAATTCATCTGAGAGTCTAAAAGCTTCATCGAGTGCATAACCTGATTTACCCAGTTCGTTATCTGAAAGGTATTTTTTTATACTCTCTTTTAACTCAGAAATGCTTTGTCCAGAGTCGCCGCAGGTTTTTTCTTTGTCTTTTATCCCCAATATATCAAAAAACATATCTTTGGCTAAGATTATCTTTGGCCAAAAGAAAAACGCAACTAATACGCCTATCGCTGCAAGTATGCAAAGAATGAGCCACCAAGGCATACCTTCTCCTGCTTTTTTGCTTTTGATCAGTTTTTTCATTTCATGATTGGATTTAGGTAAAACTTAATATTACCATTTTGCGAAAATACTTGCTATGTTTGGCATTATTCCTTTACTCATAACATTTACTATAATCAAACTTAATAGGATAAGCAAGGCAATAGGTATTATCAGTCTTGTAACCCACCAAGGCATATCCCCTTTCTTGTTTAATAACATTTTATTTAGATTCATTCTGTCTCACCTTTTGCCGGCAGAACATTGCATTTCAGGTCTTTTATCAGGTCTGCTTTGTTTGGAACTAGAAATATTCCTGTGTCCCAGTCAGCGCTTTTGTCGCTGCCCATCCCATAGCCGATGATGCCTCCTAAGGCGCCTCCTCCAAGAGCAATGCCTGAAATGATCAAGCTGCCTCCTGCTGTTAATGGAACTAATATAATGCCAATCACCCCTGCTGCTGCAGTCCCTCCGCCTGCTCCTGCGATAGCAGTCAGCCATTTCATCCAATAGCCTTTTTTCATATAGACAAAAACAGTTGTGTAGTCTGACTGGGTGTTTATCACATACCTAATTAGTTCTGCATTTTCTCCAATATCTTTTTCATTCAATACTGTAATCCGTTCTGTACCTAATTTATCTCTTACTTCTTTCATCTCTTTTTCAAAGAGCTCTTTGTTTGTGGAATAGCCTGTTATATATTCGTTTATATAAGAATTACTATCGCCAGTTATACCTGCTGCGCCTACCTGGCTTACTGTATGGGTTTCCTGGTATTTGAGAAAATCAGATGGAAGAATCTTTTGGCTCTTGTCTTTAAACATCAAGTAATGCCCTGGCACACAGTAAACAATCTTATCTGTATCTGCAGAAAAAAGCTCTTTTTTTCCATTTCCTAAGTCGCTCCAGTCTTCTACTAATGCCCTTGATGATTCTTTCATCTCATCTCCTTTTTTGACTTCTTTTTTTATTATTGGGAAGCTTAATGTCGATGAAAAATCTAGCCCAGCTATATGGGCAGTTGCATGCTGATTTACATTAGCTCTTCTTACTTCTCTTAAGGAGCCTTCTACCATCTTGCCTTTTATCTGGTAATAGATTGTGGAGAATGTGATTAGGAGTATTAAGAACAGCAATAACCCTATTACGTATGCCTGCATGCCTGCTTTTTTTGATTTTGGTTTCATGTTAGTTGACTATTATGTCGCAGTATGGGCCGTTTTCAGTTATTTCTTTTCTGTCCTCTGTTTTAGGGTATTTTATTTGCACATGGGTTGATAGGTCAAACACTGGGGGAATAATCTTGATTGAGCCTATTCCATTACATTCCTGGCACTCTGAGTATGGATTTACACTTACTGGGTCAAAAATCCAGACTCCTGCTAATGCAACTCCCCCTGAAACCATTAGAACAACTCCTGCAGTTATTGCAACGCCCGCTATGGATATTTTAACACCCATTGTTGTTAAAGGGACACCTATGACTGCACCAAGTCCTGTAAAAGAAAGTGTGGCTCCTAAAGCAATCAGTAAAGCACCAACTATTATTGGCCCCCATGAGACTATTGTTTTCCATATATTTTTATCTTCAAATTTATATAATTTTAGCAGTATAGCTGTATCTTCTATTAAAAACTGCTTATCCATATCTCCTAGGTCCTTATTTGTAAATTTAGGTTCAGAATGATATATATATTCATAATATGATTGGCCTTTGGAATACTCGTGGGTGGTCATCCATTTGATTGGACTTAATATTACCCCTTTTTCTTTTCTTTTTTCATATACTTCCTTATTTGTTAAAGATTCTAAATAATATTCACCTAACTTTTTATCAAATTTTATCGTAGTACAAAGCATGCAGTATGAAGTATCCATATTCTTCCAATTAGAGAAGGGGTCTATCTTTCCTTCACCAACCATTTTCCAACATTCGACCATCTCGTCTGCAATTATCTTGCTTGTTTTATCTTGGTTTATCAGCCCTTTTTCAACCACATCATCATATTTTATCACTAAATCCCCTAATTTGTCTCTTCTGCAATTAGTTAATGATGTTTGCCTATTGCCTAGAGTAAGAAAGTTTGCAGCATCAGGCAATTTTTTAGATAACGCTGCTTTTACTATATCCCATTCGCATGCTCTTTTCCTTATGTCTTGGCTGCCTAGTTTTATGTAGTAAACAGTTGCGCCAACAAGTGAGAGGGTTACTGCAACTAAAAGTATGTAAAGGACTAATGTAGATGCTTCTATTGCTGATCTCTTTTTTTTTATCATGTTGGGAACAAGTTTGGCAAAAGAACTTTAAACCAGATGTAAAAGAATATTGCTGCAATGATCAAAACCAGTATAAGCATCAATAACTTGCTTTTTTCTTGACCTCTTTTACCCAGATTTACCATAAAACTTTATTTAGAAAGCTTGGTATTTAAATCTTTTGAAAACTAATTTTCAAGAGATTCACACTCAATAAAGTATCGATTTAGTATGAATCTTTTTATTAACCGATGCAGCAGGCGTTTAATGGTTCATTGCAGTCAGACCAGCCGCCTTCTTTAGGAGTTATTGTGTTGTCAGAATAAGTTTCACAGCAGTAGTTGTTTGTTCCTGGCAGCCTGCATTTATTCACACTAGCTGTTTCATCTGTTGTTTTTACTCTTTTTGAGAATCCTATAGTCATAAGAAGGAAGATTATTATCAAGATTACTGAGCCGATTAAAGCAATGATGGTTAAGTTAGAAATGGCTTGTTTAGACATTTTAATAAAAAAATATTAAAAAAAGAAAAAATATAAAGGGCATTTAACAGATGCTCTTATCATATGGACCCCATGTGCAGTCTTTTGATGTGCATGTTGGTTCTGATGTGATGTCCTCACATTTCTTTGGAGTTGAAGAACCAACTTCTGTGTAAGTTCCTGGCAGGCAACCTTTTGATGGCTTGCAGCAGGTCTCTCCTGTTGAAACATCAGATAATTGTGTATAAACTGGAGTACATCCTGAGGCGCATCCGTCAACTTGGGTTTTTACTACACCGCCAGCTTCAGCGCATGTTCCACCTTTAGTAACATCAGTCAATCCTTTGCTGAATACTCCCATCCTTCCTGTGAATATTGCCCATAAGACAACTAGCACAATCAGAACAATAGCTGCTATGATAATCACATTCAAGGGCAAGCCCTGACCTTTTTTTTCCATATTATATACACCTCGTTTTATTGTTAAAATTGAATTATACTTTAACTAGGGTAAGTTATATTTAAAACTTTCGATGATTTTCAGGGAATTACAGGGTTAATGTTCTTTAGCTGCATATGTCCATAGTAATAAACAATGTATTTTGACCTGATGAGTCTATGGGTATGGGGTAAATTTTGTGCTTTTTTATTGGGGGGCATTTACCTATAGTTATTATGTAAGGGGATGTATCTGTTTTTGCATTGAATTCATAACCTATGTGCCATTTACCTAAGGTTTCATTAAGTATTCTAGTGGTTGTTTCATTGATGTAATCGCAGGATTTCATCCCCCCATAGCATTCTACCTGCGGGTTGTATGGATCTTTAAAACAGTCCTGGTAAAGTTCTGTGAAACTTAAGCTGTTGCATTCTGAAACTGTTGTTTTGAGCAAGGTGCTTAGTATATTAGATGCAAGCTCTGTTTGAGTGTAATCTTGTTTGTATTGTGAGGGCTGTTTTAGGATTACAAATCTTATTGCAAATAACATGCCTACTGAGATAAGGATTACAATAACTGCTAATCCCATCATTTCCATCTGTGATTTTTTTAATAGCTTCATCTTTTATAGACTTCTACTGATAACACTCCAAAATCATATTTTTTTGTTTCGGGATCATATAATGAAGTTGGGATGAATGTAGAAAGTTTGCTGCTGTAGTTTGAGGATGAATGGTTGTAGAGAATCCATTCATGGGCATTGCCGAATGGGAAGACTCGTTTTACCTTTATGTCGCTGAATTCAAATATGTCATAATAGTAAAGGTTATTTTCACTTAATAGGTTGGCAGAGGCTTCAAGCTTAAGCAGGTCAATGCAGTTTTCCTGCCTTATGTTTTCTTCTGAGCATTGGAGTTCAGGGAGGAATGATGCTTTTTGGGCAATCCCTATGGCTTTTAGCTGGATGTTTTCTTCTGAGTCTGATTTAGCAGAGCTCTGCATGACATTCATGTAGAAGACAAAGCTGAACATTACCAATATGAAGAAGATGAATAATATACCGACTGATTCTCCCATCTGTATCTGCGCTTTTGTTTTCATATTAGTAGATAAGGGCGCATGAGAATAATTGCGCTCTTTGGTTTTGGTCTTTAATGCTTGTGTAAGTTGTTTGGATTGCATTAATTGCAGCTAGGTCATTTGGAAAATCATCTGATTGGGTTTGGGAGTATTGTTCCATATTAACTAATCTAGCTGTGTCGTGAGGAGAAAAACAAGTATTCGTAAAACCATAATATGTTCTTAGTTCTGTTGACCTTTGAGTGTATACTTTAGTTACAAGATTGAGCTTTTTAAATGCTTTTTTCATAACGCAGTTGTATGTTTCCAAGTCTGCTGCGAAGATTGCTCCGAAGAATGTCTCTTTTTTTAGGTAATAGGTTGTGCCTTTCTCTACCCAGATATTGCCTTGTTTTTGGAGGAATTTTATTGTTCCAGTGTTTGAAAGTATATTTGATGTTCCGGGTTCAGTCAGGTTTATTGCTGTTACGTCTTCATCACGCATCTTGGCAAGGTTTGTCAAGCCGTTAGCGGCAGTTGCATCCAATGTAACTCCAGCAAGGAAAATGAATCTTACCTGGTAGTTGTTTTTATCGCCTAAGTTTCCTAACTTAGTTTTATCTACCAGTTCTTTATTCATCTCTTTTGGGAGTTCGTCATCTAGTTTTTTGGCTAAGGCTTCTGTGTTGCTATCGTATACTATTATATATCTTAATTCAGGGTCTGTTATGTATAATATGTTAGTTACCCTATATGGGAGATTCCAGTCTAATGTCCAGGTTATCATTTGTTTTCCTTTCAATAGATTAGGGGCGAAGATTACATTACCTCTTGTCTGTTTGGGTACAGGACCTATAAAGTAACGGTCGCATTCAAAGCCAATGTCTACTTTTGGGAGGTCTATTATGTTTACTGTGCCTGTTGAAACTTGGGCGCCTGTTAAGATCGATTCTAAGTTAGTAACTATGGAGCCGGATGTCTTTATCTCAGAGAACTGCCTCTGCTTGTTTACTATGTTTATGAAGAAGACAAAGATGACTGCGCCGGCTATAAGTATAAAGATCCAATTAAAATTAACCTCTATCATACCTCTCTTTTTCATTAGAATAAGTATAATTAGGTTAAGGGTTATTTATATTTATTGATTATTTGACTTGATTCACTAGGTATAGTTTCAACTCAATTCAAAATTATCAAAAACTATTTATAAGCATTGATAATTTCAAATAGATATGGCAAAACAATCTTTTTTGTTAGTAAGCTTGAAAGAGAACAAGGCAAAGGAATTAGCTCAAGTCATATCTAATGATAGCTGCAGGAAGATTTTAGATTATCTTGCCGAGAAACAGCATTCTACTGAAACAGAGATAGCCCAGAAATTAACTTTACCTATATCTACTGTGCATTATAATCTGCAGCAGCTTATGAAATCAGGGATCATAACTGTGGATGAGTTTCATTATTCTGAGAAAGGGAGAGAGGTAAATCATTACAAGCTTGCTAATAAATATATTATAATTGCTCCTAAGTCAGTTTATGGGATTAAGGAGAAGTTAAGGGCTATACTTCCTGTAGGGTTGTTGGCTTTGGTTGGAGCAGGGATTATACAGGCTTATACTAAACTTTTTAGGGGCGGTGTTTTTGGTGTTGTGAAGTCAGCTGCAATGGAATCTGCTGATATGGTTGCTGCTCCTGCGATGCAGAGTGCAGCTGAGCAGGGAGCGAATGCTGTAATTGAGAGAGCACCTGAAGCTGCGCAGCAGGTTATTCAGACTGCTCCGAATTATGCATTGTGGTTTTTATTTGGGTGTGTTTTTGTCATTGTTTTAATGGTTATTTTTGAATTGATAAAAATTAAAAGGGAAAAATAAAGAGGTGAAAGGGATGAAAAAGGGATTATCATTTGTTCTTTTATTAGTTGTTTTAGCTGCAGGTTGTAATCAAGCGCCTGTAAAAGATAATACTCAGATAGCAAATCCTGCTTCTGTCAATTGTATAGAAAAAGGCGGGAAATTAGACATAAGGGAGAATCCACAGGGGCAGTATGGGGTTTGTATCTTACCTGATGGATCAGAATGCGAAGAATGGGCTTTTTACAGGGGAGAATGCAGTAAAACCCCTGTAAATGCAAATGCCGATTGTTCATCAGATTCTGATTGTGTTATAGGCGGATGCTCAGGAACAATATGCCTGAGCAAGAATTCTGAACTGATGTTTACGACATGTGAGTGGACAGAAGAGTATGGTTGTTATAAACAGATAGATTGTGGGTGTGTTTCTGGTAAGTGCGATTGGAAAAAGACAGCTGATTTTGACAATTGTGTTGAAGAAGCTAGGAAGCCCGACATTGGGATTGTTAGGGTATAGATTACCAACATTTTTATATTTCTTCTTTTTATCTGATTATTATGAATGTAATCATAGTTACTGGCTCTGTGGGTTCTGGAAAGACTACACTTAGTAAGAGATTGGCTAAGAAATTAGGTTTGGAGTATGTTGATGTTAAAAGATTGATCGATATAAGCGATGTTTCTTCTGGTTATGATAAAAAGATGGATTGTAAGATAGTGGATGTTAAGAAGTTGAATAAGGTTTTGATCAACTTGATTCAATGCTATGAAAATCCATCAAGAAAACATTCATTAAATAAAAAGATATTAAAGATTAAAAATAATAAAACAATAAAAGGGATAATAATCGATTCACATCTTTCGCATTATTTGCCTGCTAGGTATGTTGATTTGTGTGTTGTTACAAAATGCGAACTGAAAACATTAGAAAAAAGGCTGAAGAAGAGAAAATACTCTAAAGATAAGATAAGGGAGAACTTAGATTGTGAGATATTTGATATATGTCTTAATGAAGCTAAGGAAAAGGGGCATAGCATTCTTGTTATTCACAGTACACAACCTATAAATATAAGTAATATTTCTCTAAATTTAAAATGGAACTAAACCAACAGGCAATCGGGCTTAATGAAACACTACAATCTAAGAACAATGCAGTTTATGAGATGCTATCAGAGAAAGGAAAAGCTATCTTTTTTCCTAAAAAAGGAATTCTAGGGCAGAGCGCAGAGGCAAAGGGCAAGAGGATAAATGCAACAATAGGCATTGCTTTAGAGGATGATGGAAGCCCTATGAGGCTTAAGCCAATAGCTAAGAAGATCAAATTAGATCCTAAGGATGTTTTTCCTTATGCGTCTAGTTTTGGGAAGATTGAGTTGAGGGAGAAGTGGAAGAATATGCTTTATGCCAAGAATCCTTTACTTAATGGAAAAGAAGTCAGCTTGCCTGTTGTTACAAATGCATTAACCCATGGAATGAGCATGGCAGGTTATATGTTTATCAATCCAGGGGACAAGGTGATAATGCCTGATCTTTTCTGGGGGAATTACAGGCTGATAATGGTGAATGCTTATGGGGCTGTTTTTGACACTTTTGAGATGTTTAGCGGCAATGGATTTAATGTTAATGGATTAAGGGAGAAACTAGGTGGGGAGATAGGAAAAAAAATAGTGTTGTTGAATTTCCCGAATAATCCTACTGGGTATACACCTACTGATGGCGAGATAGTTGAGATTAGAGATATCTTGAAAGAGGCTGCTGAAAAAGGTAATAAGATTATTGTGATGGTAGATGATGCTTATTTTGGTCTAGTGTACAAAAAAGGGATCTATTTGCAGAGCATATTTGCAGAGCTTGCTGATCTACATGAAAATTTATTGGCTGTCAAGCTTGATGGAGCAACAAAAGAGGATTATGTATGGGGTTTAAGAGTTGGATTTGTAACTTATGGGGTGAAAGGAGCAGATAAGGATGTATATGCTGCTTTGGAGAACAAGACCGCGGGTGCTGTTAGGGGGAGTATATCAAATGATTCAAATCTGTCACAGTCATTAGTGTATCATGCTTTTAGTGAGCCAAACTACTGGAAAGAGAAAAAGAAGAAGTTTAAGATATTAAAGGGAAGGTTTGATGAAGTCAAGAATGTTTTGAAGGAACATAAGGAATATGAAGAAGAATTTAATGCATTGCCTTATAATTCAGGTTATTTTATGTGCATAAAGTTGAAGAGTAAAGATGGGGAGAAGGTGAGGCAGATCCTTTTAGAGAAATATGAAACAGGGGTTATCTCTATGGGAAATGTATTGAGGATTGCTTTCTCTTCTGTGAAGAAAGAGATTGTGCCTGAACTTTTTGATAATATATTTAAGTCCTGCAAGGAAAATTAGAGAATGGCAAAGAAAAAAGAGTTTATACAAGAGAAACTGCACTGGATATGGGGGCATATAATGGGAATAATCTCCCTTATATTAGTGGTTGCTGTTTTTGGAGGAGCATATTTCTTTATCATTGCACCTAATATGGTCTCAAAGCCTTTTATGGAGTTTCCTTTTTTTTCTGCAGATGCATTGGCAAAGATAAAAGCAGGGAATGAAGTCATAAATGCAAGCCATATAAATTATGTAATAAATGAGTTAGGGGCTTATAAGCTGAATAAGCCGATATTTACAAAGAACTATCCTATAATGGAATTTGTCCTTACTGATATAGGCAAGATGTATTATTCATATGTGGATAAACATATGCCTGTCACTGAAAAAGGCAACCCTAAGAATCCAGATATTTCTATACGGGCTAGCCAAGAGACTGTTTATAATACACTTAAGTCAGACGATGTTAAGGATTTTGTGAAGAAATCAGTTGAGGATGGGACAATAAAATTTAATCTTACTGCAGATATGACTACATTGGCGAGAAAAGGCTATCTTTCTTTGTATAATACTATAACATGAGGATAAATATCAAGGTAAATGGATTGAAGTTTAATGCAGAACTGAATGAATCTGAGACTGCAAAAATCATATGTTCTAAACTTCCTATTGTCGGTTCTGTGAGCAGATGGGGTGATGAGATTTATTTTGAGATTCCTGTTCATATTGAGCTTGAAGAGAAGTTTGCTAAAGAGATTGTTTCATTGGGTGATTTAGGGTTTTGGCCATCTGGCGATTGTTTCTGTATTTTTTTTGGCAAGACTCCTGCTTCTCAGGGAGATGAGATAAGGTCAGTTAGTGCTGTGAATGTGTCAGGAATATACTATTGGCATAGTGACCAGTGGACAAAGTCCACTATCTCCTTTTGGGAGATGATATATTCCTGAGCATGCTCAAGAACCACCTAAATTATGGTAGTTATGTTATTGGCATGCCATCATCTATTGTGGTGGTTCTTGACATTTTCGGAAAGGTTTTAGGTGATATTTCTTTATTCAGGCAGGCTAAGGATGGAGATAAGGTTTTGATTGAGAAGTGCTGATTTAGTATTTGTTACATTAATAACATAACCTATTTAAATGACTATCTTGCTCTTTTTATTAAGATGAATATTGACAAAACTATACTGGATGAAAATAATCTGAAGAAACTAGAAGAGCTTAAAAATCCTAAAGTGATGAAGATAGTTGAGGAATATGTTAATCTTTGCAAGCCAAGGAATGTTACTGTAATAACTGATTCTAATGAAGATATATCTTATGTAAGAGAACTTGCTGTGAAGAGTGGAGAAGAGAGCAAGCTTAAGATGGAAGGCCATACTATCCATTTTGACGGTATGATAGATCAAGGGAGGGATAAGAAGAATACTCAGGTATTATTGCCTAAAGACGCAAAGCCAAGCAAGTTCCTAAAGTGGAAAGAAAGAGCAGAAGGCCTTAAGGAAGTGATGGGATTTTTAGACGGAATAATGAAAGGAAAAGAGATGTTAGTATGCTTTTTCTGTTTAGGGCCAAATAATTCAAATTTTTCAATACCTGCTTTGCAGCTTACGGATTCTTCTTATGTTTTGCATAGCGAGACTATTCTTTATAGGCTAGGATATGGTGAGTTTAAACGGCTTAATGGTTCAGGGGATTTCTTTTATTTTGTGCATTCTGCTGGTGAATTAGATGAAAGGAACAATTCAAAGAATATTGACAAAAGAAGAATCTATATGGATCTTCAGGAAAATAGAGTTTTAACTGTCAACAATCAGTATGCTGGCAATAGTGTTGGGTTGAAGAAGTTGGCTCTTAGGTTGGCTATAAATAAGTCCAATAAAGAAGATTGGTTGTGTGAGCATATGTTTGTAATGGGAGTTCATGCTTTGGATGGGAAAAGAGTTACTTATTTTACAGGAGCTTATCCTTCGGCGTGCGGCAAGACATCTACTGCAATGGTCCCTGGGCAGAGCATAATAGGGGATGATATTGCTTACCTTCGAGCAGGGGATGATGGAATTGCATATGCTGTTAATGTAGAGCAGGGGATTTTTGGGATTATAAAAGATATAAACTCTATGGATGACCCTATTATCTATACTGCTTTGACAACACCTAGGGAGCTTATCTTTTCTAATGTGCTTAATGTCGATGGAGTGCCTCATTGGCTGAACATGGGCAAAGAGATACCTTCTAAGGGGATTAATTTTTCAGGCGAATGGTATGGAGGAAAGAAGGATAAAGATGGAAAATTGATTGATCCAGCACATAAGAACTCACGCTATACAATAAGGATAAATGAACTTGAGAATGCTGATCCTAAGGCAGATGATCCTAATGGAGTTCCTGTTTCAGGATTTCTTTATGGCGGCAGGGATGCAGATACAACTGTTCCTGTTTTTGAATCATTGAGCTGGTCGCATGGTGTTTATGTAGGGGCGATTGTTGAGTCAGAGACAACTACTGCTACTTTGGGCAAGGCTGGAGTTAGGACGCATGATCCTATGGCTAATATTGACTTTTTGGTTGTTCCTTTTGGGCTTTATATCAAGAATCATCTTGCTTTTGGCGATAGATTAGATAAGCCGCCAAGGATATTTCATACTAATTACTTCCTTAAGCATAATGGGGAGTTTTTGAACTCTAAATTAGATAAGAAGATATGGCTATTGTGGGTAGAGGGAAGGGTTCATAATGAGTTTAATGCTATCGAGACTCCTATAGGGTTTATACCTACCTATGATGATCTGAAGGGATTGTTTAAGAAGGTGTTTGACAGGGATTATACTAAAGAAGAGTATGAGCAGCAGTTTTCTATAAGGATTCCAAAGCTTCTTGAGAAATTAGACAGGATGGAGAAGGTATATGGGCAGGAAGAAGGATTACCTGAGGTTTTCCTTGAGCATCTTAAGCAGGAGAAGGAAAGGTTACTTAAGGCAAAGGAGAAGTTTGGGAAGGAAGTTATAGGGCCGTTTGAGTTTTAGGTTAAGGGGGTTTTAATATTTTGTTCTTTGGGATTTTATATCCAGTTGCACATTAATATGTTTGCGGAGTGGGGGTGACCAAGGAAAGCGACAGCGGTTTTACGAAGCAAAATTCTGCAGAGTCGAAAGAAAGACCGTATCAGTGAGCGCATGCAATACATTAGTTTAAAAAAGTCAGGGGGCTTTGGCATCAAATACTTCAGGATGATCAGTAAATCCATCTAACTCATATCTATAATTCTGATACTCTGCTTTGTCAACTGCTCTAAATGGAACCATATCTCCTCCACCTTCTGGATAGCACATTAAGAAATGAGGTGGTGCTTGACCAATTTGTTTAAAAAGTTCAATCACCTCCCTAACTCGTTTAAGATTATGAAATCTAATAAAACATTCAGCTAATCCCTGATTTGGTAAGGTCATAAATTCAACTCCTAAATCTAACATTGGACCTTCCATTGGTTGTTCTATCCCTATCTCTCTTGCATATATCATTCCTGCTTCTCCTACATAGCACATCAAATCAAGACCTTCTGTTGGTACTTCCCTATTAGGAATCACTCTTTTATCAGGATTTGATGGAAAAACAATATTCCCTTCAACTCTGGTAAGCCTTAGTTTCTCACATCCTGCAAGTATATCATCCATAGTATATAGTTTAGCCATAGGTTAGGAGAATAATGTAGTATATTAAAAATTAACTAATGCCAAAGCCCCCTTTCCCGTTTTTAGGTTTTTCTTTCGATTTTGTTTAACATCGGCGTAACGCTTGTTACCCGAACCGACCCCTACAAAGTGGGGGGAAGTTATGACGGACCGATTTTTGGGCACTATATTTTAAGTTAATTTTTTAAAATTGAGGTTATTCCTATGTACTATGCCCGGATTAATATTGATGCATATTGATGAAAAAAATTTACGTAGTTATGGTTCTACCTTTGAAGATTCTTTACAAAGAAAGATTGATGAGTCACTCCAAAGAGGAGTGATAGGGTACTATTTCCTACCACAAGGGAAACCATCTGAAAAGTTGTTAGCTTATGGAGGGGCACTGGTTCACATTACTTTTGAATTAAAGTATCAATCACCTTATAGGGCTCAATCAATGCTTGGAAAGAATCGAATAATGAAAGATAAATTAAGGCGTACTGAAATCTGTGGATGGGGAAGTGGTTGTTGTGTGGCTACAATGATAAGATTGATGGAAGGAGAAATTCATGTAGAAAATGGTGCTTATAATCAAACATCTTTTAACTTATCAATGTTGTTAAGGTGGTGGGATGATACGTTATACAGAAAAGTAATGCGACGTAAAATTTCTGTAGACAGAATAGAAGAACTCATTAAGTAAACAATCAATATGCCCAAAAATCGGGAGTAATAATTGCGTATATCATGGACGTTTAGGATGGATTTTTGCTTTTTCTTTATTGATTTTGGCGTGAGGCATCGTACCGATGCCTCTGCTCCGACAACTACTTTTAAACTAGCAAAGGCACTTTAATTGCAGGTGAAAAAGATGGATGTCTTTCAAAAAGCAAAAAATGTCATTAAAATAATCCAGAAAGAGGTCAATCTGGACAAAGATGAAATAAAAAATATTGTTTCAAGGCTGATTGTTAGTCGTAGAGATAATAAAAAAGAAATTACTAAAACAGATGTTATGGTATTTGAGATTCTGTTAAAGAATAAGTTTAATCTCAATACTGTTTACAGATGGTTATTGGTAACAAACTCTCCAAAAGATATTCAAAGAAAACTTAGAAACGGAGAGATTTCAATAAGGGAAGCGTTGCACTACAGAAATAAGATTAGAAAACAGTTTGGAACTAATGATTCTGATTTTATTAAAGAAGTTATTTGGTATGTTGAAGAATACATTATATGATGTGAATAATCATGGCAAAAAAGAAATTTCTTAAAAGAAAACTAACCGGTGTAAAGGCAGGAAGACTGCCAAGTGTTTTTAATAAAGAGCAGTTAGTTACAATTCTTCATAACACAAATGATTCCAGGATGGCAATGGTCATTGTTATGGGCATATTTCAGGGCTTTAGGATCAGTGAAATGTGGAATTTAAAATGGAAAGACGTTGATTTAAACTCTGGAATGATTATTGTAAAAGATGCTAAAAATGTTAAAAGATTTGAAACAGGCTATGGAAAAGACAGATATGTGCCAGTTAATAACAAGTTTATCCAGTTGTGGAAAAAATGGAGATATTACAACACAGATGAAGAATATGTTATTCCATCAAGGTTTGAGAACAGAAAAAGACCTATAATTAAGTCTTTGAATAGATTATATCAGGATAAATTTGTTAAAATTCTAAAGAGATCTGATATGTATATTGTTGATTATCTGCAAAGTGATGGAAGACCAAGACACAAGTTTCATTTACATACATTAAGGCATACTTGTGGATGTAATTTAAGAAAGATGGGTGTGCCATTAGAAAACATACAGGAATTTTTAGGGCACTCAGATATTGAAACAACAAGAGTTTACGCACAAATAACAAGAGACACTCTAAAAGAAGTTATTGAAAGGGGATATGATTATAGGCTGCCAACTTCAAAAGCTCTGCCACCAATACAAGTAAGCTCTGATAAAGAATCACTGATGCTACAAAAAGAAATTCTTGACAAACGATTAAGGCTTAAACAGATGAGCTTGATGGAGGCAAAGATTTATGCCAAGACACAATAACAAAAGGTATGAGAATGAATTTGTGAACATGATGATTAAAAACGGGCATCATTGCGAAAGGATAGCTGGAAGTGGATGCGGAAAAGAATCAGTTTGTGATTGTATATTGTTTAAAGATGGCTTGGTTTATCTGGTTGAAGTAAAAGCAACAAAAGAAGCCAGACTTTACCCACGTGCCCATATAAAAAAACAATTGAACAAGATGGTAGCTGTTGCAAAAAAATCGAATGTTCTGGCTTTATTGGCAATAAAATACAAAAGAAAAGGATGGGATGTAGAAGAATTATCCAGCCCTATAAATTGAATAGTCAATCATTAATAACGGGCTGAAAATTAGGGGGCTCCATAAATTTTGCCCGACGACAAGAAGATCGATTAGGGGGCAGATTAGGGGGTTTGGTCTTTTATAAAGCCTTCAAATTATGCCCCCAGACATATTCTCTTTTGATTTAGGGGGTGTTTTTAACTGATGTTATCGGAAATATTAGTCAGGCAACGATTGGATATTCTTCATCGCGTATAATAGTGCTACCCTTGATTGCCTATATAACACTTCAGAAAAATTGTACCCTATACTTTTCAATATATCTAATTCAGAACTCAGCGAATTAATATTTCTAATATTATGACCTTTCAAAGCTCTTTGTCTCAGTGAATCATCTAGTTGTGGATGTGACTGAATATATCTTTCATATTCTTTAAGAACCCTTTCATTTAATTTTGGTTGAGAATATGTAAACAAATCACCAACAACAAAAACCCCCTCTCCTTTCAAATGTCTTATTAAGTGCCCATATAACCTTCGTTTTCCACCGAGATCGAAATGGTGCAACGTTAGAACAGAGACTATAGAATCATAACTCCCTTCAGGTTCATAATTCAATAAATCTGCATTTATAAGCCTGTATCTTCCAGAGAATCTTTTTAAACGTTTTGCAGTTTTATCTAACATTTCTTCTGAATTATCCACACAAACAACATTTGAGTCAACAATCCTATCCAAAATCCTTTCTGCATCTTCACCTTCACCAGAGCCAAGAACAAGAATTGATGATTGATCGGATTGTTGTGATAATAATACTTCTACAACCCCACTATGTAGTTCTTCATATTCTGGGACAAATAATCTTAAAATTTCAGAGTAAGAAAATCCCTTATCTGTACCAGGAGAGTGCCATTCCTTAGGCATGATGTTTATCCTCTCTTCTTAATTTTTGATATTGTTCTGACTCCAAAATTTCTCTTAGCCCTTTGTCTCTTATATTATCTTTTAATAAACCTCTTGTTGCTTCTGTTGGATAAACATTTCCAAAACTATCCACAGTACAAACAAACCTGTATCTGCTATAATCTCCAGC
Source organism: Nanobdellota archaeon (assembly GCA_018813685.1). Lineage (GTDB taxonomy): Archaea > Nanobdellota > Nanobdellia > Woesearchaeales > JACPBV01 > JAHJAV01. The sequence goes on from JAHJAV010000088.1 coordinate 19,915, forward strand.
AACAATGGGGGGTTTCGGCTGCCAACAATACCCATAAGCTGCTTTATCAATATCTGAAAGTTTCTGAAATAATGATGTTAACTCATCTCTCCCCAGAGACATATCTGGGGTTGCTCTCCCTTTTGTAGTAATATCTTCCAAATATGGGACGATTCCTAATTCTCTACACCACATAAATAACGCTGGGATTTCTCTGTAATTCCCCGTTGTTATTACTGAATGTAATCCAAAAGCAAGATCTTCTGTATATCCAAGTTCTCTAAACATCCTTATTTTATCTTGAAAAGTAGTATATGTTCCATCCTTACCAGACATAAGTTCCTGAACTTTAGGATCAAAGGAATTTAGCTTACCAATAACATTAACTCCCTGAGCACTCATTTCTTGAGCATCATCTTCATCGATATTAATCATATTTGTAAATACAGCAATTCTTAACCCCAAGCTATAAGCATACTCTGTTAATTCTGTTAAATTGCCTTTAAGTGTTGGTTCTCCCCCTCCAAGAATACTAAGAGTCAATGCACCGATTTCTTTGGCTTCCCATATAATTTTTTTCTGTTCTTCAATAGTTAGTTCGCTTTCATTGGAATCTGAATGATCATTTACGCAATAATTACATTTTAAATTACATTCTTCCCCATTATGAATTCTAAATTCAAGAAGTCTTGTATGTTCAGCTGTACTTAACTCATCTTCATTAAAACTTAATGCTTTCAAAAAAGGGGGTTTTTGTTGTTTCATATTATATATGTTTAGAGAGTTCTGAACTATTAATAAATATTACTATTGTAAAGTAATGGTCGTTGCCCTGTGTCATACTTCCTTCCCTCCACTTTGTAGGAGTTGGTTCCGATAACACTCTCAAAACGAGATAAATAACTCGAATAGATTCAAGCAAAACAACTTCGCAAAATTAGGACAAGATTTATATATCCTTTGAGACATTATAAATAATGGAGCAAAAACGCGTCATATGTTGTGGCCCTTTTGCTCAGATTCAGAAGAGGGTACCTTTAAGATTAAGTGTTTGTCGTCAATAAAGGAGGAGCAAATTCTATACGTCTTTCATCGTGCACTGTTAGACGACCCGAACAAGCGAACGAATGAAATTCGTGAGCGCAGAGTCCATTTTTCACTTTTCTATCAATTCTGCGAAGCAGACTATATTTTAAGAGTTGGGGGCTTACTGAGTGCAAACGATACATCACGTTAAAGAAGTAAGGGGCGGAATTTATTTAGTGACTTATACCATATTAAGAATTAACTCTATCAGACAACCCGCTTTCAGATGGGAGTTTTCCTTCACCAGCAGCTGGAACTTGTTGTTCTAACTCCTCATGTGAATATCCACATAAAGGTGGTGGATCCCCTTGATGCCATATGTTCCGTGGATCTTGTTCTAAAAATCTTTTATGAGATTCAAGTACAGTATACATTTCTACCATTAACTGAAGGTAATCTTCAGTATACCTCTTATTAGTACGGACTCTAACCTGAACAACTCCTCCTTCAATTTCATTCAACCTAACAATGTTGTGTGGTGAGGTATAAATTTGTGTATTACCTTTTTCCCTTCTTAGATCCAATTGATCCCCTAAATATCTTTCTAAACCACCAATAATCGTTTGTCTTAAGGTATCTCCAGAAATATAGTCAGTTGGTCCAATTTTAAGGGAGTAAGTTACCATAGGATAAGTTAATGACTTTAAGTATAAAAGCATTTTGGTTAAATTCCGCCCATTTTTTTGTTATTTAGAACTTAAACACAATTGAATATAACATCCGCCTAAGGCGTGTTAAATACTTTTTCAGTTACGAGCAAACATTGAGAGAATTACAGCGGCTGAAATAAGCGGGTTCTTTCAAGATTTACATCTATTTACAGAAGTGGTATGTTTGCGGAGTTCTGGCAAGCTTCGACCGAAGAGTTTCAAATTTTCTTTAGAG
>JAHJAV010000089.1 GCA_018813685.1 Nanobdellota archaeon
AGTATCTGCCTGTTATAATAGGCATTGCTGCTGCTATAATATTTATTATAGTTCTTCAAAGCTTGGGAATCAGGATTACTGGGAAGGCAGCTGTCTCATTGAATCAAGCTGATTGCGAGAGTTATGGGGCGAAATGGGTTGAAAAGAGGGGGGATATTATGGTGTGTGAAGGAGATGATTCATCATGCAGTGAAGCTTTGACTGAACGAGAATGTTCATCCTATGGATGCAGCTGGAATATAATTCCCGGGGAAGGGCATTGTAACTTTGATGGTGAGGTAAACTGCCCGAGCATATTGCTTCCATGCCATTGCGACCCGTTTGAAAAATGCGAGTGGGTTGAAATTAATGAAGAGCCAATGGGCTTATGCGAGGGAACCTATATTGATGATGATTTTATGCATGATTGCACTGAGTTAACAAATGAAGAAAAATGCAGGGAATTTGGGGGGTGCACATGGAACGTATACACTTATGCCGGACCAACAGGCGAATGCAGAGTAAAATCAAGCAACGGCCAAGGGGGTGGAAGTGGAGGTAGTGGGGGAAGCAGCGGGGGTTCTAATGGGGGAGAAGGACAAGATGGAAATAATGGGAAGGAACCCGATGAGCTTGATGAAAAAGATACTTGTGGCCCTGATTTATGTAAGAGCTATGGTTATTTTGGTGGGCATTTAATAGATAGTGGGGAGGATTGTGAGGAAGATGAAATAAGTCTTAATGATTATTTAGCAGGCAATAATCTGAATGTTCCTAATTTTGGAAAAGACAAGGTTTGCTGCTGCAAGAGAGAATTTGATGAGAGAGAATCCTGCAAAGGCATGGGCTATACCTGCTTCTTTAACGAAATGGGGGAGTCTGTTGGGTGTAAAGAAGAGACTGGTGAAAAATGTATTGCAGTAAGAACTTCAGATAAGACTTATGTGTTGGATAAAGATGGAGTTATGTGCGGGAACTGTCTTACAGAAGAGGAGCTAGAAAAATGCCCTGTACAATGTATGGGTTATGATAAATCCAAGGAAGGCGTTCAATGCCCTGATAACCTTGAAGAATATCCTGCAGGAAGTAAATGGTGCTATTATCAAGATGTAAAGTTTCCTTTATGTTGTGCGGCAAAAAACTCAAAAAAACCTGAGATATGTGATAATGGCATTGATGATAATGGAGATGACTGGATAGACTGTGCTGATGAGCAATGTATGTATACTCAAGCGTGTAATGAATGCAAACCTAAAATAGAATGTGAAGATATTAATGATTGCAAAAACAAAATTCAAAAATGTGTCTTGCCTGATGGAACATCCCAAGATAATGAGGTTATTACTGGTATGGACATTATTATAGTTGTCCCTAAGAATGAGCCTGATCTTTATAAGAAAATAACGACTGTTTGTGATTGGGTTGAAGAATCCTGTCAGAAGAAAGGCTATGAAAACTATAAACAAAGAATCAAAAAGTGTCATGAAAAGGAAGAAGTATGTAGGTGGGGGGAAGTGTGCATTGTTCTTAAGAGTGGGGTTGGAGAAGGGGAGGCAAAAAAAGCAAGATGCTGTCCTGAAGATTATGAGAAATATCGTGATTTTATCGATAAGTTAAAAAAAGATTTTATGTTTCAGAAAGAAAAATCAGATTTAAATCCAGAGTATGAACAATCTTTAGATAATATCTTACTGTCTATGGACAAAAACTCTAAGTACAAATTTGCAACCCAGGCAGGTATATTGAAAAACGTACCAAGCTATACGCAAATAAAAATATTGGTTCCTTCTGGTGATTTAGATTACATTAAAGGCAAACTAAAAAAAGAGATACCCATTGATGTTTATAATAGGATAAACTTCATAGAAACTGGTAAAGGGACTTCATTTGGTATTTGGATGCAGGATCCAGGTGTAGCTAATAAAGGGGTATATGTGGCTTCTATGTCATATATCAGAGGGGGGCAAGTCCAAGGTGTTTTTGCACATCAGTTAGATAATAATAAAGAATTAGATTTATTAAGAAAATATGGGGTTAATGTTATTAGGCCCCCTGCCTTATTCGGAGGGGGAAATGTATTCATAGCTAGAGATAAAAAGGGGAATAAAGTGGTTTTGATTGGAGGCAATGCTTACAAAGCCACAATCAATACATATAATAGGGGGTGTATGGATATTTCAAAATCGCAATTTAAGGAGTATTTAAAAAAGGCTTTTAATGCCGATAAAGTTATAATACTTGAAAAACCTAATGGAGAAAAACAGGATGATAAAATATTTCATTTGGACCAGTCTATGGTCCCTTTAGGGGATGGAAAGATTGCTATGGTGAGTGTAAAACCAGATAAACTGGATAAGAGTGAGATGCAAATCATAGTTGAAAGACGGCAAGAACTAAAAAAGTTAACCGAAAAATATGGTATAGAATACGATGAGCAACGTGGAAAATTTCTAAACTTGGGTAAATGGGTTAAGAGGGCTAGCGATGAACAAAAAAAGGAATTTGATAAGGCTGAAATGGAGATAGGGGGGAAGTATCAACTACAATTAGAAAAAATAGAAGAATATTCTGGTTCACTTAAAATCAAAAGAGAAATAGATGCATATAGAGCTATCCTTACGGAAAATGATTTCGATATTGTAGGTTTGAAGGCAGACTCGCATTCTTCATCAAATTTCGAGGCGTATACTAATGTAATTAGTTATACTGATAAAACTACAGGGGAAAAAACAATTATTATGCCTATATTCCCAAATGAGGGGGGGAAATACAAGATGGAGGGGCTTAATTTAAAAAATAAAGAAGCTTATGAAAGTGCAGGTTATAAAGTAAAAGTAGTTCAGGATACGGGTGTTGGCCATGGCAATATTCATTGTTTGACTACCCTGGTTAAAGAAGATTCAGGTCAAAAACTGAACTCATGCGTTATATGAAAATGAAAAAGAAATATTTAATCGTTGGCATGTTTTTTTTGGTATTGCTTTTTGGGATTAATACTAAAACGACAAAAGCAGACCTAGGTATAGAATATCCTATCGAAGTCAGAAGAACTATAAGTGATAATTCAATTACTTTAAGTATAACTCCAGATTATGATTTCATTAATTATTATGACGTTTTAATTCTTGTAGAAACCATTCCAAACGGGCTGTCTTTTGTATATAATTCTTTTGAACCAGAACCGGTTTTTGTATCTGACGAATCTCTCACTTGGTTTTTTGCAAAAAATCCTCCCCAAACTATTGGTTCCTTAACTGTTGATCAAGGAATTCCTTCTACAATTACTTATTTAATCCAAGGGGCAGCTTTAGATGATTCAGAATTCAGGGGAAAATGGGGGTTTAAATTAACTGATGAAGAAGGATGGTTTGTCACAGGTACGGATGATACCGCATCATCCCAGTACAGCTATTACGACCTAAACAACGATAATGCAATAGATACAACTGATGTATTAATTGCTCTTGAGATGTGGGGGCAGGGTTATAATGGAAGAACAGTAGATGTAATGTTTATTTTAAACATGCTGGAAAAGTTGGGGGAATAAGTTTAAAATAAAGGCAAATTAAATGATAAAAAGAAAACTCAGCAAGGAAAACAAGTATCTGCCTGTTATAATAGGCATTGCTGCTGCTATAATATTTATTATAGTTCTTCAAAGCTTGGGAATCAGGATTACTGGGAAGGCAGCTGTCTCATTGAATC
>JAHJAV010000011.1 GCA_018813685.1 Nanobdellota archaeon
ATTACAACTATCAAAATCATCATAATCCCTTCAAAGGTCGGCCATCTGTGTCTTTCAAAAAATTTCATTTTTTGTAACCATTTCTCGCTTTGTTCGAAAGTTTTGCAAACATTTTAATCAATCAAACCTCTGCTGTCAATCTTCTTCATCTCCTTCACCTTCCAGCTCATCAAGCCTGTCAAAATAAACTTCGCACATATCGCCCTGGACTTTCCAGTTGTTTGAGTCTGTAAGCGCCTGGAAATCAGTAATTATACTTCCTATAATCACAATTCCCCTGAAAACTGCACAGATACCATGTGATTTTGGCGCAGGCGGACAAAGATAGCCAATAAAAGCAAAAACTAAGCTTATTGGATCTGAAAACATAGCGGCAATCATCTGGCCAAATTGCCTCATAAATTGAAACGGAACTAATTGGAATATCTCCCCCCAAAGAAATTTACATTCTAAATATGACTTTTGGTCTTCACATGTTTTTATTGGAATGTTGTTTTCTGCACTGTCCCATAAACAAACACCATAGTTGCATTGTATTTGGCGCCATTTTTCTATCCCATATATTAATCCAGGTATGCATCCTGTTGCTACACTTAAGATTATGCTTTCTTTTGGGGTTTTAGGCCATGCACTTAGCCCTGCTTCTTTTAAATCGATACCGAATTTATCACCCCACAAATTATAATTCTCACCTCTTCCTTCTTTTGAGTATTCATTAAGGAAAAGGCTTTGCTGCCCTGTGTACCAGTTTCCCCATAAAGTGTAATCACAAGAAAGGATTTTACAGAACTTTGTAAGGAGAGTGTTTTGGCCAGTGGTCCATTTCGCTATAAAGACAGATAGTGGATGGACTTTGCTGCCGATAGCAGGTATTTGCTCTAATAATCCAAATAATACCTGAACTTTGTTCAGTAATTGCTGGATACTGCACAGCTTCTCAGCATAGAACAATATCTTTTTTAAGGTTGAGATCCAAGTCCAGCCGACTGCTATCGTGTCTTCAACATCTTTTATCTTTCCAATTGTTGCCTGATCAAACTCTCCAAGGGGCATGTCGTAAAGGCTTATGCCGACTATGATATTCTCTGTTTCAGGATACTGCATTATCTGGCTTCCTGCGCGTGTTTTTATATTCAGAGGGCATTTAAGCGAGATCCTGTCAATCCTCATTTCTGTTTTAGACAGGCTGAAGCTCAGGTATGGATTAGTGCTTCCTACATTGGCATTTAGCAGCTCAGCAGAAGCAATATAGGCTGTTGAGCCCTCTGCATCATCTTCGCAGTTTTCAAATGATATGGATAATGTTTCCTGATCTGCTGTTAGCGGGATCAATGTTATTGAGCATATCACCTTATAATTGATAAGCGAGGTGATCTGCCTGTCAACCGGAAGAGGCGAGCAGCTTACAGAATTGGCCCAGTAAGATGGGCTTGTGATGCTGGAATAATTATATACCTTGATCTGCGGGCTTTGGGTATAGCTGTTGCCTGCAAAATCAGTATATGTTACAGGGATTGTTGTCTGGAGCATTCCAGGAACATCAATAGGTTCAGAGAGCCATTCACACTGCCATCTGTCATCATCTCCTTTTGCGCATGAGCCGCTTTCATTATTTTGAGTAGTGATGAGGGCGCTGAAATCAGCATATGCCCTGAGCGTGCTTTTTTCAGTGGCTTTTGTTTTTAGGCTTATCCTGTCTGTTGTTTTTATCTTGCCAGGGATTGCCTCTTCGCCAGTTCCTATAGATGAAATATTTGATGAAACCTGGCCAGGTGGTGTCCTGTCAACAGTCACATTTCCAGCAAGAGATCCTGTAACTAAGTTATTGAGCTTGTCTGAGGAAGAGCTGAGCACAGAAATTACCTTGCCACCATCGCTTTTATCAGCAGTTATATTATACCAGTAGCATGCTGAGCTGGTGCATTCATCTGCAGCTTTATTTGTCAATCCTGTTTTTACGCTGCTTAAGTCAAGGCGCATTGAATTTTTATCTACCCCTATGCCTTCTTCAGAGAACTCTACAATAAATGTGTTGAGGCTGTTTCCAACATAACTTTTTCCAGCATCTACTAATTCTGTCCTTATGATTGTTATAGCAGGGCCTGTGATATCATAATAGATTGTTTTTGCCAATACAGCAGAAGAAGGGTTGCCTGCAATGTCAGATGCATTAATCCTTATATTTACATTTGTTGTTTGAGCTAATTTGACTTCTATATTGTTGAATGTGCAGTTATAACCTCCATCAGATGCTAAATTGCATGCTGCCTGCCTGTGGAGGTATTCTGGAGGGGAGTCTTTATTTATCTCAGTTATATC
>JAHJAV010000090.1 GCA_018813685.1 Nanobdellota archaeon
ACCTTTTGGAAATTTTCTCGTTTCCAAGAGGTTTATGCTTAAAAATCTCTGATTTTTATTGTATAAACCTTTTGGAAATTTTCTCGTTTCCAAGAGGTTTATGCTTAAAAATCTCTGATTTTTATTGTATAAACCTTTTGTAAAAAAATAAATTATTGGGACAAAACTTTAGGATTTTACAGTGCCCCTTCAGCAGCAGACTACAATCTATCTGATTTTTAGGAAAACTTGCGAAATAGCCTCAAGAATTACTCCCCCTAGGTTATTTTTAGATGAGAAGCCCCAGAAATTCACCCATACACATCTTTCCGATGGTCAAAACAGTTGATTATTATTGATTCTTTCTCTATTCGGTATATAATCCTAAACTGAGATACTCTAATAGTTCGATGGCCTTTTAAATCATACCTTAGTGGTTTTCCTGATTCTGAAACCTGCTCTAACTTCTTAAGGTGGTTAATAATCTTTATTCTCGTGGACTTATCTTTAATTTTCTTAAAGTCTTTCTTAAACTCTTCTGAGAATATTATTTGCATTTTAAGCCCCTAAAAAATCTTTGATTTTTTTGGCACCAGAAATCCAAGGGATTTCTCAGTGCATCAGCAGATCATCAATCTCTTCATCACTCATTTTAGTGTCTGCTTTAATAAATCTCCCGTCTTTTATTTCATCTTCACTTCTTTTAATCTTATCTATCAGCAGCATATCCCTTCTAAGAGATTCTTTCCTTATTTGTTTTAGTAATATATTCCCGTCTTCATTAAAAACTAAAAATTGTGTTGATGGTTTTATACCTGCATCTCTTCTAACTCCAGAAGGTATTACAACCTGTCCGTTTTGAGATATCTTAGTTAAAGCTACTTCCATTTTATATCACCACACCATAGTACCAGAAATCTCTGATTTCTCAGTACCTACAATACATTTTAATATTAAAATAGCTTTTATATATAAACTTTACGGTTTTTTTGGGCTTGAATCTAATTGAATTCCAAATCCATCTTCAGAAGAATTAATTGTTCCCAGAAAATTATCAGGATAAATAAATTAATTGTTAATCAGCACTCGTCGTAAACCCCCTGCCCATCTGCAATAACCTTTTCCCGCTTTTCTTAAACTCAGAATTCAATACCTGCCCTATAAATATAATATGATCGCCTGCATCAACTTCATCCACAACCTTGCATTCGATATAAGCTAATGCTTCTTTTATCCTTGGACAATCTACATTTCTGCAATCTTCTTTTCCTAGTCCAGCTTCCTTAAACTTATCGATATGCATCCCTGACTTTGTCCCGCAGAATACAGCAGCTTCTTTCAGAGAAAAAGGCATAAAATTAACAACAAACACCTTGCTTTTCTTGATTATCTCGCAGCTGAACCTAGTCTTGCCTATAGCAATGGCATAAAGATTAGGGTTAAAGCTTACAGGCATGTGCCATGCTAAGGTTATTATATTGTCCTTTAGCTTTTTCTTACCCATCACATCCATCTCTTCTCTGGAACTCACTAAAACAACCTGCCTCGGATCAGTTACTTCTGACATTTTAGCTCACCCCTAATCCAAGACTCTACTTTAGAGGACATATTGATATTATTCTGTTTGCAATAGTTCCTAAATTTATTTAAAACATCCGCATCTATAGTGAAATCTGCCTTTTCTTTATATGTTCTCTTTTTAAACCTGCCAGTCCTATCCAATTCCTCAAATACAGTAAGCAGATCCTGATTTTCATCTATTATTTTTCTTGCCTTTTCAAGTATCGATTGCACTTTTGATCATCCTCGCCAATTTATTAATATCAGAAACATTTTTCTTTGAAATTTGCCAAATAACTTTTACGAGCTTATCTTTATCATAGATCAAGCCCCTATCTTTAATGAACAATAATGCAACGACTAAAGAGGTTCTTTTATTTCCATCTCGAAAAGCATGATCAACTAATAAGCTTCTTGACAAATACGCCAATTCATAAAGCCAGCTTTTCTTCTGTTGTGAGATAGACAACGAATAATCCAAACTCCCCGGATTCTGTAAAGCTCCGCTTTCACCTACCTCTTTATTAATTCCAATAATATCTTTTTTATTGATTAATGTTATCATTTTTATAGGTATTTATACATATAAATATATATCAAAT
>JAHJAV010000091.1 GCA_018813685.1 Nanobdellota archaeon
ATGTCTTCTGTTGTAGACGGTCAATCTGCCTTTTTAAGATACCCCATTATCTTTTGTCTTGTATTTATCATTAGTAAACTCCCCCATAAATTATGATATATCCTAAGTCTAAGCATGACTTCTATATAAAGATTACGATGAGAAACGACAACGAATGAAACCCCTTATAACTAACAATTTCCGGAAATTGTATACTGAAAATGAGCCTGAAAAGAATCTATCCATTTTTTTGATAATATTTATAAACAACCAGTATTCTCTTTAACATATGATTGGAAATTATAGTGCTTTAGAAATAGAAAAGGAAATGCTTGAGTTTTGGCAGGCTAATAATATATATGCCAAAGCAAAGAGCAAAGGCAAAAAACCATATTATTTCTTAGATGGGCCGCCATATACTTCAGGTAGAATACATCTTGGGCAGGCATGGAATAAGGCACTGAAGGATTCTGTATTAAGGTATAAGCGGATGAATGGTTTTGATGTGTGGGACAGAGCAGGTTATGATATGCATGGACTTCCTACTGAAAATAAAGTTATGGAGAAGCTTGGATTGAAGAGTAAAGATGATATTCCTGGATTTGGTGTTGCAAAGTTTGTTGAAGAGTGCAGAACTCTTTGTATTGAGAACATGAATTTGATGAACAAAGATTTTACAAGAATGGGAATATGGATGGATTTTGAAAATGCTTACCAGTCTATAAAGAAAGGGTTTATGGAAGGGGAATGGTGGCTGATAAAAAAGGCATATGAAAACAAGCGCCTTTATGAGGGAGAAAAGGTAATGCATTGGTGCCCTAAGTGTTCAACATCATTAGCTAAGCACGAGTTAGAGTATGAGAATGTAACTGACGATTCAATATTTCTAAAGTTTAAAGTTGCTGGAAAAGAGAATGAATTTTTGATAATATGGACAACTACGCCATGGACAATAGCCTATAATTTAGGAGTTATGGTAAATCCAGAAGAGGATTATGTAAGGGCTAAGGTTGATGATGAAGTGTGGGTTGTTGCTAAGAAGCTGGCTAATGTGTTCATAAGCTCTGTTGACAAGCAGTTTAAGATAATTGAAGAGATGAAAGGTGAGGCTCTTGAAGGTGTTGAATATGAGCATCCTTTTTATTCTGAGTTAAAAGAGCATTATGATGAGCTAAAGAAAAAAAGCAGTAAAGTACATACTGTGCTGTTATCAAAAGAATATGTCGATACAAGCTCTGGCTCTGGATTAGTGCATTGCGCTCCTGGGTGCGGTCCAGAGGATTATGAGATAGGGTATAGATATGGGATCCTTCCTTTTAATACATTAGATGAGAATGGAAAGTATGACAATACAATGGGCAAGTTTTCAGGATGGGATGCTAAAGGAGATAATCAAAAGTTCATAGATGAGCTCGAGAAAAAAGGAGCTCTTCTTGCAATAAGGCCTGTTGAGCATGAATATGCGCACTGCTGGAGATGCAAGAATCCAGTTGTGTTCAAGACAACAAGGCAGTGGTTCTTTAAGGTTGAAGATTTGAAAGAAAAGATGAGGGAACTAAATAAGAAAGTAAAATGGGTTCCTGGCTGGGCTGGCTCTAATTGGTTTGATTCTTGGCTTGATAATCTGAGAGATAATGGGATTACAAGACAGCGTTACTGGGGAACTCCTATTCCGATATGGAGATGTGAAAATTGTAAAGATTATGTTGTGATTGGTTCTGTAGCTGAGCTTAAGAAAATGGCTAAGGATGTTCCCTCTGATTTACATAAGCCAGAGATAGACAATGTTGAGATAAAATGTAAATGCGGCAGTGTGAAGAGGAGGATACCTGATATTCTTGATGTATGGATAGATGCAGGAACAACCTCTTGGACATGCTTAGATTATCCTCAGAAGACTGAGATGTTCAAAAAGCTATGGCCCCCTGAATTTATCTTAGAGGGAAAAGACCAGATAAGAGGATGGTTCAATCTTCTTTTAGTGGCTTCTATGGTCAGTATGGAAAAGCACAGCTATAAGGCATGCTATATGCACGGCTTTGTTCAGGATGCAGAAGGAAGAAAGATGTCAAAATCATTAGGAAATATAATCTCACCTTATGAAGTTATTGATAAGTTCGGAGCAGATACATTAAGGTATTATATGATCGGCGGCTCAGGTCCTGGGTTGGATATAAACTATAACCAGGAAGATACTAAATTGAAGCATAAGAACCTTACTGTGCTTTGGAATCTTCACAAATATTTAATAGATTTAGTTAATAATTCAAATGTTGATGTCAAAAAACTTAAGCTAAGCAAGAAGAAATGCTCTATTGAAGAGAAATATATACTATCAAAATTGAATTCTACTATAAAGAAAGTGACTTCTCTTTTTGAAGATTATAAGCTGAATGAGATTCCGTGGGTTATAGAAGAGCTTTATCTTGAACTGAGCAGGACTTATATCCAATTGACAAGAGAGAAATCATCTACTGGGGCAGATGAAGAAAAGGAGCTTGTTGTTTCGGTTGTCTATTATGTGCTTTTTGAAGCTCTGAAATTAGCTGCACCAATAATGCCATTTATAACAGAGAAGATATATCTGAATTTGAAAGAAGTGTTTAATCTTAAGGATGAGAGCATACATCTGCATAAGTGGCCAAAATGTATTGATGCGGATATTGATGTCCAGCTGGAAAGAGATCTTGCTATTGCGCAGAATGTCGTGCAGTCAATATTAGCAGGAAGGGAAAAAATACAGTTAGGGCAGAGATGGCCTATAAAGGAAGCTATAATCACTACTAAAGATAACAATATTGTAGAGGCTGTTGAAAGATTAGCAGATACAATAAAGATTCAGACAAATGTAAAGGAATTAAGGATACAGGAGACAATGCCAGGGATAAGGCAGAATGTAAAAGCTGATTTTGCAAAGCTTGGGCCTGATTTTGGGAAATTATCTCCAAAAGTAGTTGCAAAGATTGCAGTAGAAAGCCCTGAAACAATATTATCTCATCTTGAAAAGAGCGGAAAGTTTGAGGTTGAGATAGATGGCGTGAAATTAAATGTTGTAAAAGAGCATCTTATATTTGAGAGGAGTGTTCCTATGGGCTATCAGGAAGCTGAGTTTAGAGGAGGAATCCTGTATCTGAATAAAGAGATGACTCCTGAGCTAGAAGCAGAAGGATTTTCTAGAGAGATAATGAGAAGGGTACAATCGCTTAGAAAGGATTCTGGATTAGAGAAAAAAGACAGGATTGAATTGTTTGTCAAGGCGGATAATGAATTAAAAGATAGAATTGGAAAGTTTGAAAAACAGATAATAGAGAAGGTAGGCGCTAAGACTTTAGTTATTTCTGAAGCAGAACCAAAGAAAAGGTTTGAGAAGAGCTCTAAAGAAAAGGTAAAGGGAAGAGAGTTTGAATTGTTTCTGAATAAGGTTTAGTTTTATTAATTCTGTTTAGTTAATTTTTGTGATTTATTATAGGATGATTTTTTCTGTTATTTCTTCGATTAAGCATTACAAAAGTGAATAGGGTTTTGATGGGTGGTATTTTTTACCCTTTGTTATTATTTCGTTTACTCCTGAAATCATTAGTTTTTACTTACCTGTGGTGAAAATAACAGAATGTTTATATATTCATCTTGATTTATCTTGATTTATCTATGCTTACAAAGAGGAGTTTTTGAGCAAGGGGGAGCATGTTGGTGCTCTTTACTTAGTTTAGGGGAGGATAATTTGAGATAGCGTGAGCTGAGCAATAAAAATGAAACCAAGAGCTAGACAATTATA
>JAHJAV010000092.1 GCA_018813685.1 Nanobdellota archaeon
AAGAGAAATTGTGCTTTACAACAGGGAGTATGTTCAGGCTCACAGGAAACATGCACAGCACAGGGCCAGTGGTTAGGATGTAATGCTTCTATTTACCTAGCATGGAATGCAAGTTATGAGGCTGTTGAAGCAACATGCGATGGAAAAGATAATGATTGTGACGGAAGCATAGATGAGAATGGAAACACTATATGCGACGATGGAGCTTACTGTAACGGTCAGGAAACATGCAATGGAGTAAATGGCTGCCAGCCAGGCTCAACAGTTGACTGCTCGGCAAATAATATTGCACCAGTAAATACATGCACTAATAACCCAGATAACAATCCATTTACTTGGGATTATTTCATTGGGTTTACTTCAATCTGCAATGAAGGTACAGACAGCTGCACAACAGGAACTTTAAATGTAGTAAGCACATGCAACATATCAGAATGCAACGCCCAGTGTGAAGAAAACACTGATTGCGCTCAAAGCACATGCTCACAGACATACAATGATTATTGCGCAGGCCTTAAGCTTGTAGAGTATGACTCTGACAAGGTGATGGACAGCACAACAGTAGATGATTCTTGTGACAATACATGCGAAGGTAACTGCTCATGCACAACCTGCGCTACAGACTGCTCAGCGCCTTCAACAAATACTTACTGTGTAAAGGATGTATGCTCTGCAGAATGCGCTATTGACGCAGACTGTGATGATAGTGATTCATTGACAATAGATTCATGCTTAAGCAGCTGCGCTTGCCAGCACCAAAGAGTTGACTGCGTAGTAAATTCAGACTGTAATGATTCAAACCCATGCACTGATGATGTATGTTCAGCAGCAAACACATGCCAATACACCAACAACAATGATGCGTGTGATGATGACCAGTACTGCACAGTAAATGATGCCTGCTCTGGAGGAATATGCACAGGCTCAGCAAAAGACTGCTCAGCAAACAACATAGCAGGGATTGCAACATGCACAAATGATCCAGATAATAATCCATTCACATGGGATTCAAGAACTGCTTTCACTTCAACATGTGATGAAGCAAATGACCTATGCCCAACAGGCAGTGCAGACATAGCCCATGCATGCAGTAAAACAAGCTGCAGCGCTCAATGCGAACAAGATACAGACTGCACATGCGGAACAACAGGCTGCATAGATTCTGATAGTGACGGAATAATAGATGACTACAGAGAATACCCTGCTCATGGAACATGCGAGAATGACTGCTCATGCACTGGCTGTGATCCAACCATAACAACAAATGACAACAGATGCAAAACTGTGATGAGAGTTGCAATTGACGCAGGAATCAGTATGTTCTCATTGCCATTAATACCTGAATCAGACAAGACATTCAATAACTTACAAGTTGGATGCGTTCTAACTAGATCAGATGGAATAGCCTATTGGAATCCAACTGCCTCACCCCCTCAATATGTTTACATCGATGCTAACACCAAACTATACCCTGGTGAAGGTTATTTCACAACCCAGGCAAATAACTGCTACTTTGACATTGAAGGATATAAGTTCACTTCAGAATGGATAGGATACTTAGGATCAAAACAGATAAAACTTGGATGGAACACAATCGGCGCTCCAAGTGAACAGGTAAACGATGTAAATACAGTAAAAGGCACATGCGCCACAAACAGCGGCCCATGGGGAAGAAACGCAGCTACTAACCAATATGTAAGGACTCAAGTATTAGCTCCAGGAAAGGGATATTTCATAAACAGCTTGGGCAATTGCGAATTCAGCTAAAAGAATTATTTTTATGTCAAAAACCATCGATTTGGTTTTTGAGCATGCTCAGAAATTTTAATTTCTGACATTTTAAAAAAAGGTGATCACACGTAGTAATCAGACTACACAAACCAAACGAATTAAGGTGATAGAAAATGTACAAACCACAAAATTACAAACAAAATCATGGAATTAGAAACCAAGGAGGACATAATCAACAATATGTATGGAGAGGCCAGCCAACAATATTTGACAGATTGGCTCAAGGCAGACCAACAAGAGCAGTTCATAAAGATGTAACAAAAGCAAGACATGCTCCTGAAAGAGACACTGCAACAATAGATACTGCAGCAGAAGGAAAGTTACCTCAACCAACTCAACATAAACCATATTCTAACTTGCCTTATGCAGGAAGAGCAGCAGCAATATTTTTACTATCTGCTGCCTTACTCGGCTCACAAGGTTGTTATGCCCCTCCAAAATTAATGAAAAAAGGAATGGCTCAGAAAGAGTTCATGCAACTTCCATTAGGAGAAAGAGCACGGCATTCAACTGTAGATTATGGCACATTAGATGAACAGCTAGGCGCAGCAATAAAAGAATTAAGTCCAGGAAGAGCTGTTCAGGCTGTTGTCTGTTATCCTGCTGATTGGCTTATTGATATGGGATTTAGAACCCCTAAAGCAATAGTATATGATACTCCTGTAAAAACATGGGACAGAATAAATCCAAACAATGCAGAAACACCAACAGGAAAGAATGTAAGAACAATATTCCTGCCAATTAGTGCACCAGTAGTTTATGCATATACCTTAAGTGAAAGTATGGTATTGCATTCAATAGATGCTCCAGTAGAGACAGCCGCTCACGCAGTAGTTACTGGATTAGTTATCAATGCAATAGTTAATCATAATAGTGGTGGAAGCAAAAGTTCTAATAACTCAGGAGGAGGAGAAAATCCACCACCAGTTGAACCCCCTGCACCACCACCACCATTTTAAAGGGTGTCTAACATTGCCAAACAAACTTTATTTAATCTTTTTATTTCTTTTAGTTCTGCCTATTGTTAATGCAAGCTCATTCACAGGAACATTCTCAAGCTATGGTCTGGATATAGGTACAGATGGATTATATGACCAACTGATCATAAACGCACAGGTAAGCATAACACAGGCAAAATATTATGGAATCTACAGCAGATTAGAAGACAGTCAGGGCAATTTTCTTGAGTATATCCAATGTAAACAGATGAACACAGGAACACAATATTACCCTCTTAATTTCAGCGGATTGAAAATCTATAAGAACAAGGTAAACGGCCCATATTCACTAAAATATGTAGAGCTTTCATCGATGGACAGCTGCAGCGGAGGAGGATTGCCACCTACAGTAGAACATTCATTAACAAATGCGCATAATACTCAGGCATACCTCTACACAGAATTCCAAAAAGGGGAAGCAGCAATATACTGCAATGACTCTCCATGTGTAGCTTCTCAGGTATTGATAAAATCCAGAGACAATATCAACACACCGGAACCAAACTCACCAAATACTCTAGATGGATGTGAAGATGGAACATCTGGCTCATATCAACTGACAGCAGAATCAATAGAAAGCATCACAGTAAAAAGCCTTAACCATAGCTTCTTCAAGATAGGGGACACTATAATGGCAAATGTTTCTGTTTATTGCACAAGCCTGTCAGATAAGCTCAATATAGTCTACTCAAATGATGCAGACAATCCCCAATGGTCTGTAAAGAACAGCACAGGATGCACTCCAACAGGAATAAAAACACTCACCTCAACATTCGAATTAGACAATAATCTCGGCCAGCATGCTGTAAGGGGAATATTTGGATTCAACTTACAGCCAGCTACACTCTGCGGGAATAATGATCTAAATAAAGAATGGACAGACACAGACGACCTAGTAATCCAAGTAAAAGAATGCAACTCAAATCCCGACTGCAGCATTACAGAATGTAATCAATTAGACATGTGCTACAATGGAACATACAGAAACTACACAGATATGAACAACATATGCGATTCAGCATTCGCATGCACAAGCTATTCCTGCACATCATATGATGAAATAATAACAGACAATGATCATGACGATTATGACACAAACTGCGACAATGACTGCAATGATGAAAACGCCGATATAAACCCGGGAAAAGCTGAAATCTGCGACAACGGAATAGACGACAACTGCAACCAAAAGATAGATTCAAATGATCCAGAATGCCTGGGGAAATATGAACTCAATATAAACCAAGGATGGAATCTTTTCTCTTTCCCAAAGATAAACAGCACAAACATCACTGAAATAATAAAACAGTTCAACAACAATTATGAAAAAGTACTTCTCCTAAAAAAAGGAAAATGGCATATCTATGACAAATCATATCCATCAAGCTCAAACTTAAAGAATATCGGCGAATCACAGGGGTTCTGGATAAAAGCAATAACTAACCAATCGATATTAGTCGAAAACAAGAACGCAACAAATGTAAGATTCAACCTTACAAAAGGATGGAACATGATAGGTTATCCTTCTTTAGAACAAAAAGACGCTAATGACCTATTCAGACAGGTAATGGATAATATAGAAGTGATCTACACATACAACAACGGATTCCAATCTTTCAACCCGCAAAGGCCCAATAACCTGCTGATAAAGCCAGGCGCAGGTATCTTGATAAAAGTAAAAAACAATGCATTATGGCAGTTTAACAATATCTATACTTTAAATGTAACAGAAGAATCATTCAGCCTAGATCTAAACAATGGATGGAACTCAATATCTTTACCATTATCATCAAATAAAAAAGTATCTGACACTTTCAGCCAGAAAAAACTGTACTTCATGGAAAACAACAATTGGAAATTACTCCAGGGAAACAATCAGTTAAACTATTCTTACAGCTATTGGGTAAATTCAAGCCAAACATCTGTAAATATTGAAGGAACTCCAATAACCAGCATAAGTTTCAGTATAAAGAAAGGCTTCAACACATTAAATTATCCATTAACACAGGAAAACTCAGTAGCTTCTTTCTTCAGCAGTGTAATGTTCAATATAGATTCAATCTCAACATTTGAAAATGGAGCATGGAAAACATACAATCCTGAAAGGCCGGCTGAATTAAATACCTTAACAACATTAAAGCCAGGAATAGGCATTTTTGTAAAGGCAAAAGATAATGCAGATTGGAATTTTAATGGTAATGAAATAGTTGCTACATAAAAGTAGATAATATAGAAAGTTATTTAAATAATGCAGTATTAGTAAATTAGGGGGAAAATGGTTAATAATAAATTAATTTCAATATTTCTAACAATCCTATTACTTCTACCTATTTTTACAATCGCAGATGGGTGGGCTCCTGAACCGCCTATTACAGATGATGATACTCCAGCACCTGCTCAAAACACCACTAATCCCTATTCAACCTACACTAACACACTGGAAATAACAAACCTAAACGTAATTGTAGACAGAAACACAGTCCAAGATGTAAAAAATGGAGAATCAATAAGCCAGTCTGCAGAAGAAGAATCCAATATTGAATTTGACATTAGCGTAAAAAACCTATACACAGATGAAATAAGGAGCATAGAAGCAACTGTAACAATAAATAATATAGGTGATGATGATATTGATGAAGACTCAGAATCATTCACACTAAGCTCAGGCAATTCTAAAACAGTTGATGTTGATCTCGACATACCTTTGATAGTTGATGAAAAGGACTATACTGTAAAGATACATCTTGAAGGAAGAGACTCAAGCAATAACCTGCATATTCTTGACTGGCAGTTAAAGTTAAGTGTAGACAAAGAAAACCATAAGCTAAAGATCACAAAAGCATCCTTAACCCCTTCTTCAGTATCATGCAGCAGCCCGGCTAATCTAGAAATCACATTATTAAATCTGGGAAGCAAAGACGAAGAGATAAAATTGGAAATAACAAGCGACACATTAGGCATTAACCTCAGAGAAGATAATATAGAGATGGGCACAGGAACAGATAATGATGCTGAATATGAAAGAACATTCACATTAAGCATACCTGCTATAGAAAGAGGAAGCTACCCTATAAAGATCAAGGCAGCTTATAACGACGGCAAAGATTCAACGACAAAAGAAGTTTACCTTAACATAGACAGCTGCAACAAAGCAATACAAAAATCAACAAGCCTTGCCTTAAAATCGCTGCCTCCAAATGCAAAAGAGACAATATCCTTATCTCAGATAACAGCAGCAAGTGAAACCACAATAAGTTATTCCTACAAGGAGCCTCTGGCGCTATTCCTGACCATAATGCTGATTATAGTCTTAGGATTACTGATATTCTTATTTGGAGCGATAATCATCATATTGAACAAGCCAAAAAGAACGAGAAAATAAAATTTTCTCTAGTTTAAAAGTACGAAAAAATCACAAAGCGATTTTTTGTGTCCCAGAAATGCTTTGCATTTCTATGATTTTTCAAACCTTATAAACAAAAAGAAATTAAATTATCTTCATCTCTTCCATTACTTTCTTCAGTTCCTGCTTATGCTCTGCACTTAATTCACACATAGGCAGCCTATAAATCTCTTTACACATCCCTTTCATAGCCAGAGCGCACTTTATAGGAATTGGATTTGTCTCTATAAATTCTGCCTTAAAGAATGGCATCATCGCATTATGAAGCTCTTCTGCCTTTGCAAGATCTCCAGAAAGGGCAGCGCCCACCATATCAGCCATCCTGTCAGGTATAACATTTGAAGCTACTGAAATAACACCGTCTCCTCCTGCTTTTATCAAATCAAGAGCCATATTATCATCTCCGCTCAAGACAGAAAATCCTTCTGGCCTATGGGCTATAACATCTTTCATCTGGCTCAAATCTCCAGATGCTTCTTTAACTGCCTTCACATTAGGGCAATCCTTTATTATTCTCATAAGTGTTTTAGTCTCTACATTAACACCTGTCCTGCCCTTGATGTTATAAACAATAACAGCAATCTTAACAGAGTCAGCAATTGCCTTAAAATGCCTATACAACCCCTCTTGTGTTGGCTTATTATAATAAGGATTCACAATAAGCAAAGCATCTGCGCCTGCTTCTTCAGCGT
This sequence comes from Nanobdellota archaeon, assembly GCA_018813685.1. Lineage (GTDB taxonomy): Archaea > Nanobdellota > Nanobdellia > Woesearchaeales > JACPBV01 > JAHJAV01. The sequence goes on from JAHJAV010000092.1 coordinate 6,885, forward strand.
GTTTGCTCAGGCGAATTGCCTCTGCTGTTGAGTTTGAGCCTGTTCCTGCAATAACCAGAACCCGCTTGTTTACATGGCTTATTGTCAATTCAATTACCCTGTCGTGCTCCTCATGGCTCAAAGTAGGGCTCTCGCCAGTAGTTCCGCAAGGAACTATTCCAGACACGCCATTTTCTATATTGAAATCTATCAATTTCTTCAAACAATCTTCATCCACACTTCCATCTTCCTTAAATGGAGTTATTATAGCTGTAAAGACTCCTCTTAAATGCATAGTTCTCACCTTTAGATTAATTCTTCCATCATATCTTCTATTGTATAGAACCCTTCTTTGCCTTTGATCCATTCTGCTGCCATGACTGCGCCTAAAGCAAATCCCTCTCTGTTCTTTGCCTTATGCTCTAAGGTTATTACGTCAACATCAGACTCAAATGTAACAGTATGGGTTCCTGGAACTTCACCCTGCCTCACACTTTTTATGTCCAGATCACTTAATCTGGTTATATGCTTCTTCATGATCTCTGCTATCTTTTTTGCAGTTCCTGAAGGAGCATCCTTTTTATGTACATGGTGCACTTCTTTCATTGAGATATTGTAATTATCAAAATGGCTCATAACCTTAAAGACATGCTCCATCAGCCTGAAAAATATATCAACACCTATTGAAAAGTTAGGTGAATAAATAAGCCCAGTGCCTTTCTTCATGATCAAAGGCCTAATCTCATTTATCTTATTATACCACCCTGTTGTCCCAACAACAACATTCTTATCCAGCTCAGCAAGTTTTTTTATATTTTCAACAGCAACATCAGGGGCTGTAAATTCTATGCAGGCATCAACACCTTTTAATGCCTCTTTGCTGATTTCCTTATGGGTTGCGCCTGCAGCAGCAGGATCTATCTTCACATTCACAGTATGGCCTCTGCTTAAAGCAACCTTCTCTATCATATGCCCCATCTTACCATACCCTATTATAGCAATATTCATAAAATCACCCTGTTAAAATCGATAAATTTATAAGCTATTTAAACTTTCTGTTACCATTATAACAAATTGTGATATTAGATATATATTAGATATATCAGGTTATAGGCGATTAAACAATCAACAGCAATAATTGCTGTTAAATCCAAAAAAAGGCAAAAAGATGGCAACTGTTTCACACATCGTAGGAAAGATCATAAGCTCAAGGCCAATATTACATGAAGCTATTGAGCAGGATATCATCAGTTTTGGCAATCTTGCAGAAAAGTTAATGCCTGAAATAGAAACAGAACTCGGAAAAGAAGTAAAGCATTCTGCTGTTGTGATGGCTCTAAGAAGATATGCAGAAACAATTCAAAAAAATACAGTAAAGCCCAAGTTCGACTATAACAGCGAGATAATAATGAAGACCAGCTTATGCGACATCTCTGTGAGGAAATCACCTGGCTTGTTCAGCAAACTGAAAAAAATCTACTCCATAGTCAACTATGAAAAAGGAGATGCCCTTAATATAATCCACGGCAACTATGAAGTCAGCATAGTCTCTAATATGAGATACATCGAAAAGATAAAGGCAGAGCTGAAAGGCGAAAAGATCCTTAACACAGAAAAAGACCTTGTTTCATTATCACTAAGCTTTTCAGGAGATTTTTTACACACCCCTGGAATAATATCAACAGCAGCAAGAAAGCTGAACTGGGAGAATGTAAATATCTATGAGCTGGTCTCTACACTTACAGAGCTTACATTTATCGTCTCTAAGAAAGACTCAACTAAAGGATATGATGTGCTGCAGAGATTAGTTAGTGAGAAATAGGATTATCTTTTGTAAACCTCATCCCTTGAAGAGATATTCACAAATAAGATAAGATTCTTTTCCAGCTGAACTTCAAAAGTAATAACCAACCATTCTGTAATATGCGCCCTCTTTAAATTTTTAAAGTCATATCTCAGATTTTTATAGGCCATAACTGATTTCTCATCCCTGCATATTATCTCTTTAACCTTACGGCTTATTGCCTTAGCGATAATCGGATCTTTCTTTGAAAGCTTGCCAAGAATTCTCCTAAACTCCCATGAAAAGTCAAATTCAAACATGTTATATGCCAGTCAGTTCATCCAGTTCCTTTAAAGTCATCCTTCGGTTAGGATATTTTTTATGGTGCTCTTCTATAGTGCTTAGAACTCTTGCGATAAATTCTTCTTTAACTTCTTTCTCAACAATCTCATCACCGTACATCTCTGCGAATTTATTTAAGGCAGCAGATTTGTCCTTTAACCCGAACTTTTCCTTTACGACACCCAATACTCTATTGGTGTAATCGTCTATTTCAGCCCTTAATTGTATAGTTTGTGCCATGGTATCACCTTGAGTGAGTCTAGGTGATATAGAGTGATATTTAAAGATTGCGGTTTTTTAATTAAAAATGAGAAGGTAACTAGCTGTTTACTCCAATGCATACCTGCTCTTCATTCCCGCATTCTGCGCACTCATAGATATCATATTTAGTGTTGCTGGCCATTATCGTAGTTTTTTTATACATGTCTGCTCTGCATCTACTGCAAGGTATTGTCATAAAGATAGCTTATCTTAAGTTGTATTTAAAGGTTGGTTTAATTTTACAGCAGATTAGCAAGATTTCTGATATCCTTATTTGCAACGTGAGTATATATCTGAGTTGTTTGCAGGTTAGAATGTCCAAGCAGCTTTTGGATATGCCTGATATCTGCGCCAGCTTCCAACAAGTGAGTTGCAAAACTATGCCGAAGTGTATGGGGAGTTATCCTTTTTTTGATTCCTGCTTTTTGTGCAGCATTCTTCACAATTACCTGTATTGTCCTTTTATTATATTTCTTTCCAAAATTCGAGATAAATACAAGCCCTTCTTTCTTCAGATTAAATATCTGCACAAACTGCTTAAGGCAGTCATGAAAAAAGATTATCCTATCCTTGCTGCCCTTTCCCAGCTTAATATGGATAGTATCCCTGTCAAAATCAATATCCCCCCATCTTAGATTCACTAATTCACTAAGCCTTATCCCAGTATAATAAAGAAACATCAGCACCATCCTATGCCGTATATTAAGTACAGATTCAAACATCTTGTTTACTTCTTCCTTGCTAAGCACAACAGGCAGCTTCATATCATTCTTAGCTATTGGGATATTCTCATCAAACTTCTGCCCAAGTACATTCTCATAAAAGAACTTAAGCCCAAAATAAGCAGATCTGACAGAAGACCTGCTCTTATCAGCATAATCCAGAAGAAACTCCCTAGGCTGCTTACCAGACCCAAGGAAACTCCTCGCAACATTAACATAGCTCTTCTCAGTCTCCTTAGAATACTTCCTAAGCTTCAACTCCTCAGACAGCTTTGTAAAATAAGGCTGATTATCATCCATCTCACCCAGAAATAACAATAAGTATATAAAAGTTTCGCTTTACAATGCATAACACCCATTAAACGACAATTAAAACTGCGTTTAATAGGTGTTAGACAAAATCGAAAGAAAGACCTAGAAACGAGAAAGGGGCAAAAGGTTTAAAAATACCCCCATATTCCTCTAAGAAGAGAGGTGAGGAGGAATAGAAAATGCCATGTCCGTTTGGAACACCAAATTATGTTGTTG
>JAHJAV010000093.1 GCA_018813685.1 Nanobdellota archaeon
ACCTTTGACCTTATATTCATCCGAGGTAAGGACCTTATTATAAAGCCTCTGGTAGTCTTCATCAAACTTGCTCTTGTTAAAAAATAGTTTGTACATTAAGTAAATTCCAATTAAAATACCCAGCCCTATCAAAATAGTATTGTCAAAAAACATATAAGCTAAAAAATGTTTGTTTGTATATAAATGTTTCTTTTTCCAAACCCATATGTTCAATTTGATAATTAGTTCACACTTATTAATAATTAGTTGAGATTTCTCAGTTTTGGTGATGTAATATGGAAAAACTAAACGAAAAAAAAGAAGATGGATTGTAAATCAGTATAGAATAGGCAGAAGTGCTACCTCAATAGCAAAAATTCAAAAAATAAGTAGGCGAATGGTCTATAAATTAGTTACAAAGTTCAAGGTAGAAGGAGTTTTGGCATACAAATCCAGAAAGGTTGGAAGACCAAGATTAAAAATACACCGCAGATTTCTAAAGAAAGTTATTGAATTAAGGAAAGAAACCGACTATGGCAGCGAGAAGCTGTATTTTGTCTTGAAGAGGGATGGATTTAGTGTTTCTCAACACATCATTCAAAGTATTTTGGATGAGAATAATCTTACGGATCCTTGTCCAAAAAGGAGAGGTCAACGGAAGTACGTTCGTTACCAGTGGCCTATCTCAAACTACATGTGGCACTGTGATTGGAGTCAAAAAGAAGATAAATGGTACATAGCCTTTATTGACGATAGAAGCAGAAAGATAATGGCGGCTGGTGAGTTTAGTAATGCAAATGAAGAAAATGCTATTTTCCTGCTTTATCAAGCTATCTTGATAAATGAAGCATGCCCGGTGATTATTCTGAGTGATAAGGGGACACAATTTTATAATAGCAAGAAGAATAAGGAAGGAAAATTAACTCCTAGCTTATTCGAACAGGAATTAGGGAATCTAGGAATAGAATTCTGGACAAGCAGGAGAAATCATCCGCAGACTAATGGCAAGATGGAGAAATGGTTTGATACCATGAAGAAGAGATTGAAAAAGCATCCTGACGAAACTTTACAAGATTTTGTAAAGTGGTATAATGAAGAGAGAATACACCATGCTTTAGGCTATAAAACTCCTCAAGAAGTTTACATAGAAAATCTGTGAACCAATTTTCGAATTGAGAACTAATTTCCGAATTAGACGTTTTATCGTCTAAAAATATACTGCAATGTGAAAATTAGTTCACAAAATGGATAAGACTGTTTAAGATGTTTTTATTTATAAAGTTTAAAAATGACTTATATGCTGTAGAAGCGAGAACTAATTTCCGAATTATACATTTTCCAAACCCATATCAAAACTTACAATTTTCATTAAAAACAATAAACTATTTATTCAACCTCCGATATCATCTATAATGGGTAGTTAAAAAACCAATTATTGAAAATGCCGCTTGATCCAACCACAGCAAAATTTTTAACAAGCATTCTAATAATCATAATAGGCTACTTAATAATAAGAGTAGGCAGCAGCTTAATAATTTCATTCTCAAAGAAGAAGGAGACAATTAGTGTCAAACAGATGCAGTTTGTAAAGTTTTTCAGATACATGGTTATGATTCTCACAATTTTGGCTGCATTAGTCTATCTGCAGGTTGATTTAATCAAAGATATAACCATATTGGGCAATTTTGTCTCGAATACATATGATCTGCTGCCAAAGATACTGCTTGCGATATTGCTGCTTATATTGGCTGTAGCAGTAGTAAATTTGATAACTTTTGGGCTAAAAAGAACATTTGCTGCAACAGGAATAACCGAGTTTATGCTTGAGCAGAAGAAAGAGCATTTTCTAAATGGAGTTGTTGCCTTTGTGCGCATTTCCTTGTATTTGTCTACTGTATTATTCCTGCTGAATTTGTTTGGCCTTAATATAAGCGGCATAACTTCTGCTATTGGATGGTTTTTCTACGGCATAATGGCTTTGCTTTTTTTGTATATATTTTTTGGCACGAGAACCTTTGTGGAAAATTTTATAGCGGGAATTTACATAAAGGCATCAAACACTTTTAAGCTTGGGCAGAAAGTCAAGATTGATGAT
>JAHJAV010000094.1 GCA_018813685.1 Nanobdellota archaeon
TGCTATAAATAAAACCAAGTATGGAGCTAACCATTATTAAAGTTATAAAAATAACTAAGACCATGCCCCATTTCGACTTTTTTTCTTTTTTTACCATAGTTATTGGTTTTTTTGATTGATATTTAAAGGTTTTGAAACTTTTTAGATAACAGATAAACTTATAAAGTAGAATTTATAATAGATTATCATAGGGGATTAATATACTGAGATGAATAAAGACATTGTAATAAAACTAGAGAATGTATGGAAGATCTATAAGATGGGTGAGGTAGAGGTTCCTGCATTGAGGGGATTGAATCTAGAAGTGAAAAGAGGGGAATTTCTGGCTTTGATGGGTTCAAGCGGAAGCGGGAAGAGCACTGCAATGAACATGATAGGATGTTTAGATATACCTACAAAAGGAAGAGTTTTTTTGGAAGAACATGATATTTCAAAGCTTCCTGAATCTGATCTAGCTCAGATAAGGGGGCAAAAGATAGGGTTTATTTTTCAGCAATTTAATTTGATAGCTACATTAAGCGCGCTTGAAAATGTTGCATTGCCCATGATATTCCAGAATATTGCCAAGGAAGAGAGGGTGAAACGGGCTAAAGAATTGCTTGATATGGTCGATTTGGGTGAGAGATTAGATCATAAGCCAAATGAATTAAGCGGGGGCCAGCAGCAGAGGGTAGCAATAGCAAGATCATTGGTTAATAATCCAGAGGTTATACTTGCTGATGAGCCAACAGGAAATCTAGATTCTACTTCAGGGCATAAAGTAATTGATTTTTTAAAAAGCCTGCATAAAGATGAGAAGAAAACCATAGTGATGGTAACTCATGACAGCGATGTTGCAAAGTGCGCACAAAGAATAGAGCATTTATATGACGGGCAAATTGTAAAAGGAAAGAAACATTTTTAAAGATTAAAGATTGAGGTGTTATAAAATGAACAAAAGAGGTTTAATGATTGGATTGATTGTAGTTTGTTTTTTGATTAGTTCTGTATTTGTGATTGGAGCAAATACTGTTTCCTTTTACAGCATGAATGTAAGTATGGTAAATCAGGAGCCAAGCCCTGCTGAAGCAGGAAGATATGTGACTGTAAGGTTCAAGTTAGAGAATGCAGGAAGAGAGAATGCAGAAGACATTATTATTGAATTATTGCCCAGGTATCCTTTTTCGCTTGATCCTGGAGAAAGTGCTGTGAAAAGTATAGGATCTATATATAGCAGACAAACAGGCGCAGTTGGAGTGATAAAGGATTATAGGTTAAAGGTTGATGAAAATGCGCTTGAAGGAAATAATGAAATAAAGTTGAGGTATAAGATAAGGGATAATGAATGGGTAGAATTAGAGCCGTTCTATATTAATGTAAGGCCGCATGACATTCTGGTAAGCTTAGAGAAGATTGATGCGCCAAGCATGATAAAGCCAGGAGAAACAACTCAAGTGGGAATCAGCCTTAAGAATCTTGCATCAAGCTTTATCAAGGATATAACTGTAGAGCTGGATCTAAGCGGAGTTCCTTTTGCTACAATAAATTCTACAAATAAGAAGATAATAAAACAGATTGATGCTGAATCCAGCGGAGAAGTAGTATTTAACCTGATGGCTGAGCCAAGCGCAGAATCAAAATTGTATAAAGTCCCGATAAAGCTGGAGTTTTTTGACAGGCTTGGAACTAGATATTTAAAGAATGAAACTGTGGGATTGACTGTTGGAGCAGAGCCTGATTTAAGCATTACACTAGAAAGCTCTCAGATATACAGCAAAGGCGGCATGGGGGATGTTTCTATCAAATTTGTAAATAAAGGAGTTACAGATATTAAATTTATGAATATAATGTTAGAGGAAACTTCTGAATTTAAGATAATATCCCCTAGTGAAGTATACTTAGGGAATATTGATTCAGATGATTATGAAACAACTGATTTTAAAATTTCACTTAAGAAAGTTAAAGGGGATGAAGTAAACCTGCCATTATCCATCAATTATAAAGATGCCAATAATAATGAATATGAGCGGGATGTGAATGTTAAATTGAAGATATACTCATCGTCTGAGGCAAAGGCACTTGGGCTGAAGAAAGGCAATGGAGCTACAGGGATATTCATAGTAATAGTGATTGTTGCAGTGGGATTTTTCTTTTACAGAAGATGGAAGAAAAAGAAAGATGGAAAAAAGGAAAGCGAAGGGTTTAAGCTAAAGATTCCTTTTTTTAAAAAGAAATAGATGAGCCTAAATGATAAAGGACTTTTTCCTTTTTTCTTTTGGAAACTTAAGATCGAGGAAGTTAAGAAGCTGGCTGACTATGCTTGGAATATTTATAGGCATAGCTGCAGTTGTTGCGCTTATTGGATTAGGTGAGGGACTTAGAAGCGCTATAAATTCACAATTTGGTTTTTTAGGAACGGACATATTAAGTATAACTGCTTCTGGAGGTTTTGGACCGCCTGGAACTGGGGTTGTTAATCCCTTGACTGAAAAAGAGATTAATAAGATAAAAGATATCCCTGGAATTAAAGAGGCAGCTGGGAGACTACTTGAACCTGGAAAACTTGTTTTCAACGATAAAGTTGCTTTTGGTTATGCTGCAAGCATTCCTGACGGTGAAGGAAGGTCAATGATGGAGCATGTTATGAATATGAATGTTGAGAGAGGGAGGCTTTTGAGAGATGGAGATAGTGGAGTTGTTTTTTTAGGGCATTTATTCATAGAAGATGATAATCCTTTTGGAAAACCTATTTTGCCAGGCTCAAAGGTTATGGTCCAAGATAAAGAGTTTAAAGTGATTGGGATAATGGAGAAAAAAGGAAATTTCCAGTTAGATGGGGCTGTATTTTTGAATGAAGAAGACCTTAGAGATTTAGTAGGCAGGCAAGGAGATGATTACGATATAATTGCAGCCAGGTTTGATAAAAGTGCAGATGTTGAAAAAGTAAAGGAAGATATAGAAAAAAAGTTAAGAAAAGTAAGAGATGTTAAAGAGGGAGAAGAAGATTTTTCAGTCCAAACACCAGGCAATATATTAGAGAGTGTTAATTCTACAATATTGGCAGTCCAGATATTTGTTTATATAATTGCAGGGATATCTCTTTTAGTTGGTGGTATTGGGATAATGAATACTATGTATACTGCAGTTGTTGAGAGGACAAAGGAGATAGGAATCATGAAGTCAATAGGCGCAAGGAATTCAGCAATATTCACGGTGTTTTTTATTGAGTCTGGGCTATTAGGCTCAGTAGGCGGAATAATAGGAGCTACACTTGGTTTTTTAGGTGCAAAGGGAGTTGCATTTATAGGCAGGCTTGCTCTTGGCTCTGAACTCATAGATGCTAAGATCAGTGTTGGGCTGATGGTTGGAGCAGTGTTATTTTCGTTTATAATCGGTTCTTTTTTTGGAACTTTGCCTGCGTTTCAGGCTTCAAAATTAAATCCAGTAGATGCATTGAGGTACTCTAAATGATCTTAGACCTACTGAAATATTCGATTTCGAACTTATGGAACAGGAAGTTAAGAACGTCATTAACTGTACTTTCAATACTTATAGGAATAACTGCTGTATTTGCATTGGTCAGCTTTGGAGAAGGGATCAATAAATATGTGGCGGATCTTTCGCAGGAGATGGGTTCAGATAAAGTAATGATGATGCCTGGAGGGGGTCTTACAAACGCTCCTGGAACAAGCAACTTATTATTCACAGAAGAGGATTTAGAGTTTGTCAGAAAAACAAACGGAGTTTCTGAAGCGACTGGAATGATGATCACTTCTGGAAAAATAAAATTTAAGGATTTCAAAGAAAAATACCCTTATGTAGCAGGCCTTTCTACAGAAAACAATGAGAAAAAATTAATCGAGGAAATGTTTGCCGGAATAAAGATCATAGACGGGAGGTCTTTAAAAAAAGGAGATGCACTAAAAGCAGATTTGGGGTATGCTTACACTATCCCAAATAAGATGTTTAAAAAGGCAATTTCTGTAGGGGATAAGATCGAAATAAATGATGTAAATGTGGAAGTTGTAGGAATTTATGAGGAGGTTGGAAATCCAGGGGATGATTCAAACATTTATCTATCAAAAGAGGGTTATGAAACGATATTTAATACTAATGAATTGGAATATATCTATATCAGAGTTGCCCCTGACAAGGATCCATCTGAGGTAGCTGAAAGAGTAAAAGAAAAATTCAGGAAGAGAAGAGGCCAGAAAGAAGGAGAAGAGGATTTTACTGTACAGACTTTTGAAGATACAATAAAATCATTTACTTCAATCATAAATATACTGAATGGAGTTTTGGTTTTGATTGCTTTGATATCATTGGTTGTTGCTGCTGTAAATATAATGAACACGATGTATACTTCGGTATTAGAAAGGACGCGTGAAATTGGTGTGATGAAAGCTATCGGATCAAGAAACAAGCAGATACTTTATGTTTTTGTTATCGAGTCAGGGATATTGGGGTTAGTTGGCGGGGCTCTTGGCATATTATTAGGTTATGGAATTGCTAAAGGTGGGCAGGCAATTGCCAGGTCTGCTGGATTGTCTTTCCTTAAACCTTATTTTCCATTATGGTTGATTATTGGATGCTTGCTTTTTGCTCTTTTAGTTGGAGCAGGGTCTGGGTTATTGCCTTCCATACAGGCTTCGAAGCAGAAGCCAGTGGATGCACTTAGGTACGAATAGATACTAAACATTAAGTTAATAAATGAGCTCTAGTTTTTTTCTTCCTATGAGAAAGGATCTTACAACTGGAAGCTTGATGAAGAATGTAATAATGATTTCTATGCCTATGATAGCTGCTTTGCTTTTGCAGACAGCATTTAATATAGTTGATGCAATATATGTGGGAAGATTAAGTGCTGAGGCTATTGCCGCTGTTTCTCTTGCTTTTCCGATAATGTTTTTTGTGTTTGCTATTGCCGGGGGGATTGGTGTTGGAGCGACTTCACTTATAGCGCGATATATAGGTGCTAAGCAAGTAGAGAAAGCAGATAATGTTGCAGAGCATGCTTTGCTGATTGGAGGAGTATTAAGCATTACTTTTACGATTCTGGGGCTGCTTTTTGGGAAGCATCTAGTGGTTATGATGGGTGGAGGAGAGCTTGTTGAACTGTCATTGAGCTATTTGAATACAATATTTATAGGAACTTTCTTTTTAGTTACATTTGCTATTGCTAACAGCATATTAAGAGGAGAGGGAGATACAAAGACACCAATGATGCAGATGATCATTGCAACCCTAGTGAATATTATTTTGGACCCCATATTTATTTTTGGGCTTAAGATGGGTGTTAAAGGAGCTGCTATAGCAACAGTGATTGCCAATATTGTAGGATTTGTAATTGCAATCTATGGGCTTACACGTGAGAAGTCATCTATAAGTATAAGGCCAAAGGATTTCAAACTTGATTTTTCTATTGTTAAGAATATATTTAAGATAGGTGTGCCTAGTTCATTATCTCAGGTGAGTATGTCTATCAGCTTGTTTGTAATGACTAGGATAGTCTCTTATTTTGGGACATATGCTATTGCTGCTTTCGGGATTTCATTTAGATTAGACAGTATTGCTATATTGCCTGCCTTGGGGCTTATGATGTCTGTGATTCCAATAGTTGGGCAGAATGTAGGGGCTAAAAAGTTTGACAGGGCTGAGAAAACTGCTTATATTGTTGCTACAATGGCTGCTGTCTTTACTGGTGTTGTAGGATTGATATTTTTTGCTTTTCCACGAGTGTTTATATCGATATTTAATACACATACAGAGGTCATAAATTATGGAGTTACTTATCTTAGGATAGTTCCTTTGGCTTATGCATTTATAGGTATTGGGATAAGCATGAGCGGTGCTTTTTTAGGCGCAGGAGATCCTATTCCTGCTTTGATTACCACTTTACTTAGGGTGATCATATTAGTGATACCTCTTGCGTTGATTTTTGCTTTTGTTTTGAATATGGGGATTAATGGAATATGGTTGGCGTATGCAATATCTATTTGCATATCTGGGACTACTTCATTGTTGTGGTTTAGGTCTGGAGGGTGGAAGAAAAGGAATATTAAGAAATTAGATATGCCTACTGCTTAGGTTTTTTCATTCTTTTTAGGTAATTGTTTAATCTTATGTTTATTTGTTCTTTTAAGGTTTTGTTTAGGTTTAAGGAATTAAGTTCTTTTATTTTAGGTAGTTTTGTTAAAGTTCCTTTAAAGATTCTTTTTGCTTTTTGACATTCTTGTTCTATCTGTCTAGCATATTTTGAATTGAAGTTTTTTATTGACGGGAATTTGGTTATAGAATTCGCACCAGCTTCTAACAATAAGTGTATTTCATCTAGATGTGTAAGCCAAGAGCCAGCTACAATCTCTATTTTTGGAAATGCTTTTCTTGTTTGTTTTATCCATTCTACATAGTATTTTGTTTTTGGGCCTTGTTTGTTTTCGTATATTGTGCCCTTTTGGGGTTTTAATCTGTAGAATGTTATTTTTTTTAGCTTATGTTTTTTTATGAAATCTTTTAAGTGCTTGAAATCGCCTATTGTTTCGCCTAAGCCTATTATGATTGTTATGGTTTTCTTTAGGTTTAACTGGTCTGCTATCTTAAACATTTCTTCTATTTCTTTTAGAGGTTTTGATGGGCAGATTTCATCTCTTAATTTTGGGGAGATGCATTCAACTGTTCCGCAGACTCCTTCGATATATGGCTTGAACAGAGTTAATTGTTGTTTGTTTAAAGTGCCTATGTTAAGCCATTGTTTTTGTTTTGTTATTTTGTAAATTGTTTTTATTATGTTTAGAAGTTCTTTGTCTGTGTAAGTGTCACATCCTCCGCTTAGAAATTCTACTTTCCACCCGCAGGCTTTGCAGATGATCGCTTCTGCGAAGATTGAAGCTAAGGTCCTTCTGTCTTTTTTTGGGTCCTGGCTTATGTTTGGATTTGATGAAAGATAACAGAATTTACAGTCTCTTTTAGAGCAGTACCAGCTGATGAAGATTGCGCGTTCGAAATGGGTTGAGTTCATATATAATCAAGAATAAGAAAGAATATAAAAAGATTGGGATATTATCTTCTCCCAAAGCTACCCCTATTACTGGAGCTTCTTCTTGAGCCGAATGAATTGCTTTGGCCTCTTGGACCGCTCCTTCTTGGACCAAACCTTCTCGGGCCTCTTGAGTCTGAAGAATATCCGCCTGAAGTCTCTCTCCATTTGATTGGGATCCTAGGCACTATAGGCAACTGCTCTTTTGTTATGGTTAACCTGTAGTCCCTTTCGATTCTTCCGAAGTTTTCATAGTCTTTTTGACATAAAAGATTGATTGCTTTTCCTGCTTCTCCTGCTCTTGCTGTTCTTCCAATCCTATGGATGTAGTCTTTTGAGTCTCTTGGTATGTCATAGTTATAGATATGTGAAACATTTTTTATATCTAAGCCTCTTGAAGCAACATCTGTGCAGACAAGAACATGCGCTTTAGCGTGATGGAATTTTTCCATTGTCCTTTCTCTTTTGTTTTGAGTAAAGCCGCCGTGGATTGCCTGAGCGTCTATGTCGTTCTGCCTTAAGTTGTTTGTAACAAAATCAGTTGTTTTTCTTGAATTGCAGAAAACCATGACAAGCCCTGTTGATTCTGTGGTTATCATATGGACCAATAAAGAGAACTTCATGTTATCTGGAACCTCATAAAAACACTGCTTAAGCTTAGTTGGATCGACTTGAACTCCTGCTGAGATTTTTATCGGAGATTTCATATATTTTCTTGAAAGATAGACTATATCTTCTGATATTGTAGCTGAGAATAACAAAGTCTGCCTTTTTGGAGGGCATTGGCTTATTATTGATTCAACATCCTGCTGGAATCCCATATCAAGCATCCTATCTGCTTCATCTAAGACTAAAATTTTAACCCTGCTAAGGTTTATTGTCCTTCTTTCCATATGATCCATCAATCTTCCAGGTGTTCCGACTATAACATCTGCTATCCTTAATGCATCAATCTGGGGGCTTATAGCTACGCCCCCATAAATTGGAAACACGTTAAGATGCTTATATTTTGAAAATTTTAATATCTCTTTGGTTATCTGTACTGTCAATTCCCTTGTGGGGGTAAGAATCAAAGCCTGAATTCCTTTTCCTTTTTCGCAGTTTTGTATTATGCCTGAAGCAAATACCAGTGTTTTTCCTGAACCTGTGGCTGAGCCCGCTATTATGTCTTTTCCCTCGAGAACTGGGGGAATCGCTTTATCCTGTATCTCACTGGGGTCTTCTAATTTATGTTCTGCTATTGCCTTGGCAATAGGATCTATAATGCCCAATTTTCTAAATTTCATTTTACCTCATCAATCAACTTTGTATTTAAGAAAAAGAATAATCATTGTTTCTTTTTAAGAAAAGAATTATCTTTTTCTTATGGTCGTTAATTTGTAAGTTTATGAAATTTGATGTACTTTATAAAGCTATCTGTTTTGTTGTCTTAATAGGGTGGTAAAAGCCCCCGAAGGGAGTTGCACTCCCTTTAAAATTTTAGCTTATCCAAATGTCGCTTATTACTAAAACCTATTTTTTCAATAAATTTCTTACAATTTTCTACTCCGTTTATTTGTATTATATCTATATCTTCAGTTATTCTTGAATTTATACCTTGGTTTAAGAGCAATGAATGAATTTGATTGACTAAATTTTTGCTTTTCATATGAAGTGCAATTCTTAGATAAGGTAGCTTATATGATTTTCTTTTGTCTCTGAACACACACCCATCAGTATCAAATATTCCCCTAATACAACGATTAATTAATTCTTTATCTCCAGAGTCAATAATTTCATTAGGTATTGTTACTGTATACGTTTTTTTGCCAGCTACAAATCCAAACCTTCTTGTAAGTAAGTTGTGAAATTCCTTAGAATTTATAGTCAATCTTATTGTATTATCTTTTTCTGTAATGATTGGACTAGAATCTTGGCTTATCTCTTTAATAATTGGTTTAAGTGTTTTAACAATATATTCCTTATCAAGTTTAGAATTTCCTGTAAATTGAATAACATATATATTGCCATATCTATTGGTAAAGCCATCACCTATAAATGCTCCAATTAATTCACATAACTGAGGGGTTAGGGGTGTATTGATAGAAAAGTGATATCTAGATTGCATAGATCCTATTTTTCTCCCTTTCTCAAAAATATATTTATGTCTTTTGTAGGTAGAAATTCCTCCTTTGCTTCTGCCCCAACCTCTATCTTTTAAGATAATTTGTTGTTGAAAAAACTTTTGGTCTGTCTCATTGAAGTATTCTAGGAAGTTTAAGAAAAGAGAATATTTTATTGAATATATGCCATTTTTGATCCTTTCTAGTTTTGACTTATAAATGTTAAATTGTTTTCTCAGTTTAGTCCAGTTACCAAATTGAATTTTTAGTTTATTGAAAAATTCATTTCGTATGTTGTCGTTTTTGAAAAAGACTCGTCTAGAAGTCAATTCGTTTTTAAGGGGTTTTTTGTTTTTCATGAAAATTTCTATTTTTGGAAAAATAAAAAGGCCCTCAAAGGGATTTGCACCCTTGATCTCGAGTTTTTTCAGATTGCATACGAAACTCGCGCTTTAGCTGGCTAAGCTATGAGGGCATGATAGTCATAGTAAGTTGTTATCATTTATAAAGTTTGTCTTAGTTTCTGGGCTACGGAGGCATTTTGAGAAATTGATAAACAATGGAACTATTTAAGATTTTTCAATAGCTCTTCTTTCGTCGTGTGCTTTTTCTGGCAGTCTTGGCAGACAGGTTTTTTATTTATGTAAGTGCCCATAATCTTACCTAAGAAGTTGTTTTCTATCTTTTTGCTGCAAACTGCGCATTTCATAATAGGGGGTAAATCTTGATTGATTTATTAATTTATTGGAATTTAACATAATATTTATTAATGGAGTATGACTTTTCATAGTATTATGAGCAGAATAGCTGTTATACAGAAAGAGAAATGCAATCCATTGGGTTGTGGAAACTTCCTTTGCATTAGGGTGTGCCCTGTCAACAAGATGGGGAAAGAGTGCATTGTTGAAGAGGGCAAAAAGCCGAAGATAAATGAGGAGTTATGCACTGGATGTGGAATCTGCCAAAATAGATGTCCTTTTGAAGCTATATCTATTATTAATCTGCCTTCTGAGCTTGACAAACCACCTATACACCTTTATGGGAAGAATGGATTTCATCTTTATAGTCTGCCTACACCTATATTTGGAAAGGTTGTTGGGATTGTTGGTGTGAATGGAATCGGGAAATCGACTGCTATCAAGATATTAGCTGGTGTGTTAGAGCCAAATCTTGGAAAGTTAGATAACAAGGAAGTAGATTATAAGGAGTTGATTGATTATTTTAAAGGAACTGAGGCACAGGTATTTTTTGAGAAAGTAAAGAACAAACAGATTAAGATAAGCTACAAGCCGCAGCATGTTGATCTAATTCCTAAGCAGATTAAAGGAAAAGTTAAGGATCTTTTGAAAAAGGTTGACGAGAAGAAAGAGATGGGTAGGGTTGTTAAGGAGTTGGAGATAGAGAATATATTAGATAATGATGTTACTAAGATATCTGGCGGTGAATTGCAGAGGGTTGCTATTGCTGCAACGGTGCTGAAGAAAGCTAACTTATATATATTTGATGAGCCTTCTTCTTATCTGGATATAAAGCAGAGGCTGAAGATTGCGCAGTTTATCAAATCATTAGTTAGAGATGATGTTTCTATTGTTGTGATTGAGCACGATTTGATTGTGATGGATTATATGGCTGATCTGATACATATCATGTATGGAAAAGAAGGGTGTTATGGTGTTGTTTCACAGCTTAAGGCTGCAAAGGCAGGAATTAATTCTTATCTGGATGGTTTTATTCGCGAGGATAATATACGATTTAGGGATCATAAGATAAAGTTTGAGGTAAAACCCCCAGTTAAAAGAGGAAAAGAGAATGTACTTACTTCGTGGGATGTTATGAGCAAGAAGATGGGAAAGTTTAAGCTTGAGACGACTGAAGGAAATATACAAAGGAATGAAACAGTAGGAATAATAGGGGAGAATGGAATAGGGAAAACTTCTTTTGTTAAGTTGTTAGCTGGTGTTGAAAAGCCAGATAAGGGGGAGATTGATGAGAAGATTGTAGTTTCTTATAAGCCGCAGCAATTAGAAGCAGATTCTGATGAGTTAGTCATGAGTGTATTGCATGATGCAATCAAAAGTCATACTAAAGATTTGATAAATCCGCTAAATATAAAGAGTTTGTATATGAAGAAGTTAAGTCAGTTAAGCGGCGGAGAGTTGCAAAGGGTTGCTATTGCTTTGGCTTTATCTAAAAAATGTGACCTTTATCTACTGGATGAGCCGTCTGCTTATCTTGATGTTGAGCAGAGGCTGATAATTTCTAAGATAATAAGGAATGTTGCTGAAATCACTGGGAGAAGTATCTTAGTTGTTGACCATGATTTACTTTTTATTGATTATCTTTCTGATAGATTGATAGTGTTTGAAGGAGAGCCTGCTGTGCATGGTGTTGAGAAAGGGCCTTTTTCAATGGAAGATGGAATGAATTCTTTGCTTACAGATGTTGCTATTACTCTTAGGCGTGATGAGGAATCGGGAAGGCCAAGAATAAATAAGCCAAGTTCTATAAAAGACAGAGAACAAAAAGAGAAGAATAAGTATTATTATGGTTAAGCTTTTCCCTTGCTTTCTCCTGTTATGACTCCGCCTGCTATAAGATGAGCTGCTCTGATGGGTTCGGGTATTAGAGAACGAGTGCAGGTTAAGTTTAAGAGTTCTTTTGCTTTTTCTAAAGTGATGCCTTTTCTTTGTATGTATATCCTGCCTATCTTTTCCACTGGGCCTGCTTTTTCTATTAGTTGGTATTTGCTGTGCTGCTTGATTTTTTTGAGGGTGGATTCTATTGTTTTGAAATCAGGGTATTTTCTGATTACAACTATTATAGGAATCTTTGTTTTTTTGTTCAGCTCTTCTATATCTATTATGTTAAAGCCTGCTACTGCGATTCCATTAAGCATTATGCATCTTAGCTGCGGCTTGAATTTGGAGCTGTTAATCATCTTGATCAGTTTTTTTGTTGAATCGCTGCCGTCTATTGCTACTTTTGTTGTTAGAATTCCATCTAATAATGTGCCGCCTCTGAAGATTGTTCCTATAATTAAAGAATTGCCTTTTTTAAATTTGTTAAACGGAGAGTCGTCAATTCCTAAGATGCGAATTTCTTTTTTGTACATTTTAATGCAACCTATAGAGGCCTTCTGCAAGCATAAAGGCAGCGATGATTAAAGGAAGAGCCTGGATAATTGCTTCTGGGAGATATGATTGGATGAAGTAAGAAGCTGATATGATCATGAACAATAAAGGGACTCCTACACCAACTATCTTATTTCCATCGCTGGAAAGGTTCATGATAAGAGCATGCAGTTCATGAACAATAAAGAGGATTATTCCAATGAGTATAAAGTCATAACCAAATAATCTGGAGGGAATTAAGTTAAAGTAAGTTGAGCCTATAAATAGGCCGAAAATGATTATTATGGTTCCTGTAATTCTAGCAAATACCATCTTGTATCTTTATCTTTAATTCATAACGCTTATAAATACTATAAGTACACAGATATATAAAATGTGTGGAATAGTCGGCTATATCGGGAATAGAAAAGCAGCACCTATACTAATTAAAGGGCTTAAGAAGTTAGAGTATAGAGGCTATGATTCTGCAGGTATTTGTACATTGAATGATAAGGAAGTTATTATAAAAAAGGATATAGGCAAGATAGAAGAGATTGATAAAAAGATCAGCCTTACAAATTTAGAAGGGAATATCGGAATTTCACATTGCAGATGGGCAACACATGGCGCTGTTACAAAAGAGAATGCACATCCACATACTGATTGTTCTGGAAAGATATTGATTGTACATAATGGGATAATAGAGAATTACAGCGAATTGAAGAGTGAATTAGAGAAAAAGGGGCATAAGTTTAAGTCTGAGACAGATACAGAGATAATTGCGCATCTTGTTGAGGAGAATTATAAAGGCAATCTTAAGGAAGCTGTATTAAAGGCACTTAAGAGATTAGAAGGATCTTATGCATTAGGCATAATACATTCTGAGCATGATGAATTGATTGCTGCGAGAAATGAAAGCCCTTTGATTATAGGCATGGGTGATGGGGAGAATTTTATTTCATCTGATGTTCCCGCGATATTAGGGGATACAAAGAAGGTTGTTTATCTAGATAATAAAGAGATTGCTGTATTGACAAAAGATAATGTTGAGCTTTTTGATCTTGATGGAAAGAAAAAAGATAAGAAAGTAGAAGAGATAGAGTGGAATGCTGAGCAGGCGCAGAAAGGCGGATTTGAGCATTTTATGCTAAAGGAGATATTTGAGCAGCCGCAAGTTATAAGCGAAACTATAAATGGAAGATTAGAGGATTCTGATGTTTTGATAAATGATGAGATAAAACTAAGTGAGAAAGAAATCAAAGAGATTAAAAGAATAATAATTGTTGCTTGCGGGACTTCATGGCATGCCGGCTTAGTTGGAGAGTTTATGATTGAGGAATTAGCAAAGATACCTGTTGAGGTAGAGTATGCTTCTGAATTTAGGTATAGGGATCCAATTGTTGATAAGAATACTGTTGTAATTGCTATTTCGCAGAGCGGGGAAACTGCTGATACATTAGCTGCCTTGCGTGAGGCTAAGAAAAAAGGAGCAAAGATAATATCTATTGTGAATGTAAAGGGAAGCTCTATAGACAGGGAATCTGATAGTACAATCTATACAAGGGCGGGGCCTGAGATAGGTGTTGCTTCAACAAAGGCGTTTACCTCTCAGCTCGTGGTGTTATATTTGATTACTGTTTATTTTGGGAAGGTTAAAGGAGTATTGCCTGCTGAGCAGGTTAGAAATAGAGTTAGGGATTTGAGGAAACTGCCATTGCAGATGCAATCTGTCTTAGAGGAGAATGATTATATAAAATTACACGCTAAACAGTTTTATAAAAAAACAAATGCACTTTATTTAGGGAGGGGGATAAATTATCCAATTGCCTTGGAGGGTGCTTTAAAGTTAAAAGAAGTCAGCTATATACATGCAGAGGGTTATCCTGCTGCTGAGATGAAGCATGGCCCTATTGCTTTAATCGATAAGGAAATGCCGGTGGTGGTTATTGCTACTAAAGATAATATAACATATAAGAAAGTGTTAAGCAATATACAGGAGGTTAAGTCTCGCGGCGGAGTTGTAATTGCGATTGAAAGCAAAGGAGATGAAGAAGTAAAGAAGATAGTGGATCATAATCTGTATGTACCGGAAAATTCTTATATATTGACTCCACTATTAGCAGTTATACCATTACAGTTGTTTGCTTATTATGTTGCTGTTATGAGGGGATGTGACGTTGATCGGCCTCGCAATCTTGCCAAAGCGGTTTGTGTGGAGTAACCACTAAACTTTATTATTTCTATTACAATAGAAAGATTTAAATATCCTAGTTGTTTTCCAATAATAAGGAATTCTTATGAAAACAACAATATTCAAATCGATTGTAAAGAAAGGAAATAATAAAGGAGTTGGTTTTATCTCCATACCGCCAGAAAAAAAGGGTCTTTTTTCCATAGATGATCGGATAAGAATAATTGCAGACTCAAAAATTGAGTTTTTCTCAAAAATAAAATTTTATGGCACTCTCGGATTTTATGTTCCTTATAAGGCTATGATAGAAAATAAACTACTAGGTAAAAATATTAATATAAAAGTAGAAAAGGTGGATGGATTCTTCACAAGTGTAGGGAATGATGGTAGGATATATATCCCTCAAAACATAGCTAAAGAACACTCCTTGCATAAAAGGGACATAATAGAGATTGAATCAAATATAAATAACGAGAGAATTATCAAATATTGTCTCGTAAATTTTCGTCAAAGAAAGAATACAAAAGAATATGCATGTATGTTTGATATTAAAAAATCTAAGCGGGAAGGAATTTTTAAATTGAATAAAAAACTAACTAATACTTTAGAGAATCAATCCTTTCTTAAAGAAATAATCAAAGAATTCAATTTTGGAGTAATCAGTAATGAAAGAGTAATTTTATATCACGGCAATAGGATGCCCATTATTATTGATTCAAATACAGATATTAATAAAATTGCGTATTATCTCGGCTGTTATTTTGCAGATGGGACTAAACGGGGGAATGATTGGGGAATTTGCGCATCTACATTTGAGCAAGGCAATTTTTATATAAAGAACCACAATAGTATAATAAAGGATCCTAGGATAAGTCCCAGTATTTCATATACTGACATTAATAACGAACAGAAAGAATTTTTAAGAAATAAGTTAATCTTTAAATGGAAAGATTTAGTCAATATAAAAGTTGAAGAAAAAAGAGTTAGGATACATAACTCTGACAAGGGATATTCTTTTACAATAAACCCATTTGGATCATTAGTTCTAAAAGAACATAGACAATTAACTCAAATATATTATAACAAACTATTAAACCGTTTGCTAAATAAGATTAAAAAAGAAGATGATAAAAAATTAGCCATAGATTTTCTTTGTGGTGTTATGGAAGGGGATGGTTCTGTCAGTGCTAAGAAAAGAGGTCATATAATAATCACATCTAATGCCCAAGAATTAGATATTCTCGAACAAATAGTAAAAATCACTAATTTAAATTACAAAAGATACATGGAAGGGAAAAATAAAGGGTATATAAGATTCTGGACATTAGATATAATTAGAAATATTGAAATTTTTAAAGACAAACTCTTCAAATATTACCCCAAAAGAAGAAGGATTCTTAAAGAAAGGCTAGCCCAAACTGGCTGTTCTAGATTCCTATTAGGAAAATCTAAGAAAACGTCGAATTGGCTGATTGGGCAATTAAATGAAAGGGGCATTCTTGATGGGAAAGGAAATTTGACCGAATTAGGCAAAAAAATACAAAAAGATTTAAAGGAGTTTCTATTATCTAAAGATTAAGATGAAATTCAGAAAAGCAAATGCAAAAGATGCTGTTGGAATAGCGACTGTGCTGAAAGAATGCTATAATGTTGATTCTATCAAAGAAGGCGTCAATATTTTTGAAGAAGAGAGCCATAAAAGGCATCATTATATTGTTGCTGATGATGATGGAAGGATAGCTGGGATTACAACATGGAAGATGCACGGGCTGCCAAAGCATGGGCTTTGTGAGTTAGATAGGATAGCTGTCTTGGCTGAGTATAGAGGGAAAGGAGTTTCTGATGATTTGTTTAATGGATTGATTAAAGAAGCTGATGCTGAATACAAGAAAAAAGGATTTAAGCTGCGTAAGCTGTATATCTTATGCCATGCAGATAATTTAAAGGCGCATTCTTTTTATAAGAGGGTGGGAATGAAGCATGAGACTACTCTTAAAAATCATTATTACACGGGAAAGGATGAGTTTGTTTTTAGTCGGTTTTTCTAAGAAATTCTCGATAGTATTTATAATCCCACCTCAACAATTCTAAGTATGTCGTAAATTACCGAAAGATATATATATATATATATGTAAATGCTATCGGGTAATAAATGAAATTTGGCACTGGTATGGATCCTGCAGCATTTGTATCAGATGAAACACTCGCAAAGTGGCACAAACTTGGCAGTGAATTCGTTATTCTACTCGCAGAGACTTTAGCGCAAGAAACAGGCAGAAAGTTCTACGCTGTTGCTAGAAACAGACAAATAAAAGAAAGAGTAGTATGGTGGAAGAGACCATTAATTATTTCTATGCACCCAGGCATCGACCATGATCATGTAGATCTTTGGGTTGATATCCATGATCCAAATTTGGATAGGAAGTTAGTATTACGAGTGCTAAATGCAGAAGCAATAAAATTCTTTAAAAGACGGATAAATGTTCATTTACAGAAATAATCAAGATAATATTATATCCTACTTCTTTGGAGAATATCATATATAAAATCTTGTTCTTTAAGATAGAGTGTAAGAAAGACATCATGTTGAATAAGTATTATTATGATAAAAAGGATGAGTTTGTTTTTTCTAGATTCTTTAAAAATTAGAAATCTAATTTTTAAATGGGCTCGGAAATTTTCAATTTCAGACCCTTCTAATAAAGCTTAAGAAGCCTGTATGTACTGTCTGGGTTGTTATTGGTCTTACCTTTCGTTCTTCTATTTCCCATTCTCTTTGAATTAATTCAACTGTTTTTACGTGCATAAAATCTTTATCCTTGCTTATTGTGTTGACAAAGTCCATCACTTGAGGGATTGTTGGCGAATAGGATATTAAGAAACCCCCTATCTTAAGGGATTTTTTTGCATTCGGTATTGCAAGCCATGGCTCTGGGAGATCTAATGTGATGAGGTCTAATTGTTTTTCGTCGATTCCTTTATAGATATTTTTATTTTTTATCTTTAAGTTTTTTAAGTTTAGAAATTCTTTATTGTGCTCTACAATCTTTATGAAGTCTTCCCTTATATCATATGTTGTTACTTCTTTGCATAGATTGGCTAAGAAACATGCTAGGGCACCAGAGCCTGCGCCTGCGTCTACGACTTTCGAGTTTTTGTTAATGCCTGTTTCTGCTACGATAAGACCTATATCTTTTCTGGTTATTATCTGCGCTCCACGCTTTATCCTTTTGTAGCTGTCTATGAAATCTGCAGTGAATATCTTAAGCTCTTTTTTGGTGTTTGTTTTTATTATAGAACCGTCTTTTTTCTTTAGGTCATTTGATTTTATAAAACCAAACTGGCAGTGATAATCTTTAGAGATGTCTTTTATGTAGAATGATTTGCCTTCTTTGGTTGTTAGGATTTTGTGGTTCATTTTAAAAAAGCGGGCGTGGATGGTTCTCACGTCAGAACCTACTGTTCCGACACCTCCAACGCCTTACGGAATGATTATTGCAATGAATGTAAACGGGCGTGCGAGGATTCGAACCCCGGACTTACAGCTTACTTCTATGACTTAATAGAAGGCTGTCACTCTTTTTGTTCCCAAAAAGCCAGGCTTAATAGGATATCCAAGCTGAGTTACACGCCCATTAAAGTTAAGAATGAGTATTTTATTTATAAAGTTATTTAAAATCTCTTGAGATTTTAAAGAAATTTATTAAAGTATTAATTAGAATTTTTAATAAATCTTGTTAAAAGTTTACTTTAAAGGTATCTGGTCTTTTGACTCTATCTTCTGGGTGCATTCTCTTTTGTCTTCCCAGTAGACCCAGCATTTATTGCCGAACTGCTCCCATTTTAAACATCCTTCACAACATTTTGGAACTGGCATTTTAGAGTGTGGAAGTAAAACGAAGTATAAAAAGATTATGGTAAGAACTTCTCAGGATGCTTGATTTTGTCAGGAAGATACTTCTCTATAACGAAATTAAGACCCCAAGCAGCAAGTGCCTGCTGTTCTGCCCTTACCTTCATCTCGATTATTTGTTTTAATGCCTTTTGCCACTCTTTATGATGCTGAACAAAAGGGTCATTTTTTAGAGCGTCTTTTGCCCTTTTGATATCTACTTCCTTAAGCGGATGAGTAGGCAGTTTGTAGTCTATTACATCCTGGGGAGTTACTCCCAGATATTTTGCACTTGGAACGCAGAAATATTTATTTATATGCGCAGAGTTTCCAGAACCAACTTTGAGAGTTCTGTAAATATTCATATGGCCATACGGATCATTATCACAAAATACATAAACTGGGATTTTCTTATCGTCTGCTAATTTTCTTATGAATCTTCTGCAGGCTCTTGTAGGAACTCCGCCCATTGAAACTAAGATGCAGTTAGCTGTCTTCCAGTATTTGTGCTTTACTAATCTTTGGAACATACCTGCTGTCTCTATCGCTAATATGAATTTTGCATCTGTCTCAAACTTTAGATGCTCTAATGAGATAGGAATTGAGTAAGCGCCTGAGCCGAATTTTGTGCAGTCTATCCTTAATTCTTTTTTTGTTTCTGTATCTCTATCGATAACAACTAGTTTTCCAGCCACTTCGCCGCCTTTTTCTTCTGGGATAAAGCCAAGCTGTTCTCTGTTGACCATCATCATTGCTTCAACATCATCCATGACTGTGTCTGATTCTGGCTGCTCCCTGAATTTTGCCTCTCCCCAGTTTTTAGAGATGTAGTAAGCTTCTCTCTTTGATGCAATATCATCTGTTTCAATGAGTTGTTTTGAGAGGGACATCATCCTTAGTGTTTGGGCAAATGTTTTTATTGTGCCTACTGTCAATGTCCTGTTTTTCATCTTGCCCATTATCTCGAAATAGCCATTTTTATTATCGTATTTGACATTAGACAATGCTCTTAGAGGAAGATCTAATTCAGGAGCTTTCTTTTTCATAATCTTATTATAGACGTCTTTTGCCTTTTCTTTTATTCCTTCTAGAGCGTTATTCTTCATATTATTCCCCTACTTCACCCAATGTTTTCTGTTTCTCTCCATCTTCGTCTGCTTTGCCTATATTTGCCAGATCTTCATCATAATCAGGATTATCTATTTCAATCTTTTCTAATGTTCCCCTGCTCTTTTCAAGGATTTCGGCTAATAATTCCTTAACCTTTTCTTCGTCTTCTTTTTTGTATGCCAGTAGCTCTTTTAATGCTTCTGCAACATGAGGTATGTATGTTTCGATATAGCTTCTTTTTGCACCTTCTATCTGGATCCTTTTCTTTTTATGGACATAAACAGAAAGTTTTCTTCCGATTTCCTGAAGAGCGAGCTTTATCTCTTTTATGATTTCTGGATAATGCGCAATAGCTTCTTTGCTTTCTGATGTGAATGGAACCCAAACTGAATTTATAGATATTACCATTGTTACTGGACCAATGGGAAGAGAACCTTTGCTTTGGTTAAGGCCATAGCTTCTCCATGCTGTGCTTAATACTGATTTTGTTATTGCGCATGCTCCATGCTGAAATAATAGTGGAACTCTGTTTGCGTACCTGAGTACTTTTGCTGAGTCGTCTGCGCTTTGTTCTCCGCCATATGCTATGCCTGCTTCTACGACAAATGGGTTGCCCCTATAAACTGCAGGAGGCCTTGTTGTTGCGCAGTAGAATTCTGCATTTATCTCTTTTCTCAAGCCTTTTTCAACTAATTCTTCACCTATTGGAGAAATGCAGTTAGTAGGGGGTGAGATTATTTTTGTCTTGCTTATTCCCTGAATTAATTGCTCAGCCATATCCCTGTTGATGTTATTTGGTTTTGTGTTTGGGAGAATAGATGAATTTTCGCAGATCTCTTTTGCTGTTCCTGGACCTACCCTTGAAAATTCATTTGTCAAGAATGATTGTAAGGTTCTGGCTTCTGTAAACTTAAGCATGTTCATCAGAATTCCTAATTCAACTCCGTAAGGATGGGGCTTAATTTCCTCTGGTTTAGGCGGCAGCTGGTCTGTTGCTCTTGCAAAAATCAATTGTTCTGCCTTAGGATTTGTGTAGATTAGGGTAACGTGAGGATTGACAATAGCTGTTTGCTTAAGGTATTGGTCTATTGATTGCGAGCCACCTTGATAGCTGCCCTCTAATTCTAGCTCTATTTTTGTGCCATGCTCTTTTTCCCATGTTATTGTTTCTTCTTTTAAGATGTCTGGCTTGTTTTTTTCTGTGTCTATCTTTAATTCATAATAGTGAGCTTCATGATCTTTGGAGATTTTTGAGATGATTTTTGCAGGCTTTCCTGTTGTAAGCTGGGCGTATAGGACTGAAGCAGATATTCCTATGCCCTGCTGGCCACGACTTTGTGAAAGCTTGAAGAATTTTGAGCCGTATAATAATCTAGCGAAGATGTGAGGGATCTGTTTTTTAACAATTCCCGGGCCGTTATCTTCTATTATCACCCTGAATCTGTCATTGCCCATGTCAATAACTTCAACTGATATTTCAGGCAATACACTTGCTTCTTCGCATGCGTCTAATGAGTTGTCAACTGCTTCTTTGATAGTAGTCATCAATGCTTTTCTTTTATTATCAAATCCTAGAAGATGCCTGTTTCTAGCAAAGAATTCTGCTACTCCAATCTCTCTTTGTTTTTTTGCAAGTTCAACTGCAATTGGTGTTTCTGCCATTTTTTATGATAAAAAAATAAAAATCGGTTGTTATTAAACCTTTTGATTTTAAAAGAAAGGGAAATTTATCCTAGTTTTAGATCTCCACCCACCAATCTAGCTCTTTTTATATCCCTTCTTTTTTTCTCTAAAAATGTGTAAACCTTTGAATGGGGACTTCCACTTAATAGCCTTTCAACTGCTTCTCTTGCAATTGTCGCTAAGTCTGTAAGGCCTATTATGCCTATTGTTTTTCCGTAAACGCATACATAAGATTCTGTCAATTCTTCTATCAATCTTCTGGTCTTGCCTTCTGAGCCTATGACTCTTCCCTTTACCCTTAAAAGATGGTCTTTTGATTTACCGACATATTCTTTTAAATCTATAAATTCAAAACAATAATCCGGCTTTATCAATAATTTGGCAATTTCCGGGTTAAATCCACGGCCTATTGCCCTTATAACTTCTCTGCAAGAATATAATCCTAAAGCATCTTCACCAGAAATAGAAATATCGCCTTCTTTGCTGTCTATATCTATCTTTGTTTTTGTCTCTGATTCTATATCTTTCTTAACTGATCCTTCTTTCCCTATTAGAACAGCTATCCTGTCTCTAGGAATCCTTAGTTCATATAGGTATTCTGTCATTTTGGAGGCGATTGTTTCATTTGATATGTTATTGGAGTTGGGTAGGCTTATTTAAAACTTGCTAAAAAAGTTTAAATTAATCTAATTTTTTATAATTGTCTTGATTATCTTTTCTTCATCTATCTTTAATCCTAATTTCCTGAAGAAATTGCAGACATTTTTTATATCTCGGTTGAGGAATTCTTCTGCTCTTGAGTTTTCTAAAACAGTTGCCTGGGAAAAGTCAATAAGAACCGGAGTTCCATCATTGTTCAATATGTTAAATTGAGATAGGTCTGCGTGGATCAATCCTATCTTGTAGAGTTTTCTTATGTTTCCTATTGTTTTTTTGAAGAATTCTTTTGGATTTTTTGGATGGTCTATGCCTAGCTTTGAAGCTATTTTATCGCCTTGGCCGATGAATTCCAATATTAAAACATTATTTTTAAATGCTAAAGGTGTTGGAACAGAAACATTTGCTTCTCTTGCTTTTAACAGATTTCTGTATTCTCTCTGAACCCATAAAAAGATTATTTTTCTTCTTTTTCCCTTTATAGATGAATATCTAGGGTCTTCTTTTATGTAATCGTACATCCTGTTGAAATCACAATTTTCCAACCTATATATCTTAACTATTACCCTGCTTCCATCTTTTCTTTTTGCAGAGAATATGTTTGCTTCTTTGCCCATGCTAATAGGGCTTTCTAAACCTTCTATGTAACCTTCTGAGATTAGCTTGAAGAGAGTCTTGTTTGTAAATGCGTCAAAGACAGTGTGCATTGTTTTGAATTTTTCTTTTGGGTGATGAGGCATTTTATTTACCTATTGACCACATATAATCAGCATAGGCTTTTAAACCTTGTGATAAGTTGTTGGACTTAATTTGAATAAATATTTCGTCTAAACCAATTGAGATTAAGGTTTTATCTTTATAGATAATGAATACAACTGGAGTGAATAATTCTTTTTGGAGGTATTTTACCCCTGTTAATCTTATTGGCTCTAATTTCTTTCCGATATCTTTTGCTAATTCATTTACTATAATTTTACATTTAATCCCTAATTCGGCCCTTTTCTTATGAAAGTTTATTACAAACCTTTCAAAATGGGGTGTAAATTTGGAGATGCCTAAAACATAGTATCCATCTCCTTTTTTTAATTCATTTAGGATATCGTCAAAGCTGGTCTTTGCCCCTTTCATCCCTTTGAAAACCTGGGTTTCTGAACCGATTCCTGCCATTGAGCGCTTTAACTCAAGCTCTGGCAAGAGTTTTTGCAATTGATCTTCCTGCTGTTTTAGGTTCTCTTCTTTTTCTTTTATGTAATCTAGCAATCTTTTAGGGGGGGCACTTTCAAAGTATTTGACGCCTGATCTTATTATTGTCGAAACGAGGCCTTTTTGGGTCAGCTTTTCCAAAAGCTCATATATTTTGCTTGATGCTACTTTAGATTTATCTACAATCGGGCCTTTTGTGGTTGAGCCAAGATCTAATAATGCAAGATATACTTTGATTTCTGAGTCTGTAAGGCCGATGTTTCTAAGTGAGCTGGTGTCCATAATGATTGAGAAATGTATTTAGTATATAATCTTTTCTAAAGATACCCCTTATGGGGGGCTCAATTATTATATATCCAATATAACTAATAAATAATTAAGATGGCAGATGAAAAAAATCTTGAGGACAAAGTGATGGGGGAAGCTCCAAGCTTTTTGGATAAAGTATTGGATGCTTCTGGCGCTGCAATACCTATGAGTATGGCTTTAAAGGCATTAGTAGCAGGAGCTTCGGGTTATAGTGCAGCTTTAGCTTATCTAGTCCCCTATGGTGCTTTTAAGGTAATAAAACATGTCAAAAATCTGATTGTTGATCCTGATAGAAACTTAAGTGCTAAAGGGGCAGTAAATTTCCTAAGTGATACCATCGCTAATATTATGCCTACAGAACAAAAAGTCCCTGCTTATGTGGGTGCTACTGCATTTGGGACTAATTATTTGATGAATTTGTAACATTAAGTATTTAAAATATTGAATTTTTTTGTTTAATAACCACTCAAGAATAGTACTGAAATCGAAATATTTATATATAAGTTCTACTATCTGATAGTAACATAGAGGAGGTGGTAGAAACCTCTTAAATTCATTATAAAAAGCCAATATTACAAATAATATTGCCTAAACACCTCTTTCCATTACAAACGTCGTGAGAAGCTATAAATACTAACGCATTTAATGTTCCTGACGTTTTTTTGGGTTTTATAAGTCAAGAGGAGCTCATGATCACCTCTTTTTCCCTAGTAAGGGTCTCGCAAGAGATCTTTGCTAGGGTTTGATACTCACAAAGTTCAAAAAGTGTAGAATTCCGAAATAATGTTACACTTTCTAGCTGCAATTCCATTTTTAAACTTTATAAATCAAACACACTACTGCCAGCATACCCTATTTGTCGCCTAATTTCGACATTACTGCTTAACTTATTGTCGACAAAGCGTCCAATTCCGAAATGTGGCGACAATTCCGAAATTAGGTTACATATTCTCCCAATAGACTTCCTCGGGTGTTCTGTTGCCTAATGCGTCATGTATCCTTTCTTTGTTATACCAGCCTACAAATTCTTGTAATGACTCATCAGGATGCCTTTTAAATCTAGCCTTCATGCTGCCAAACCACCTTTCCATCTTGCCATTTGTTTGTGGGTGATTTCTCCTTGAAGTCCAAAACTCAATATTTAGCTGTTTACACTCCTGCTCAAATAAGCTTAATGTCCTCTCTCCTTTCTTATTCTTAGTGCTATTGTAGAATTGAGTGCCTTTATCACTTAGGAGAATGTAAGGGCTTACCTCATTAGTTAATATCGCTTGATGGAGCAAGAATATAGCATTTTCCTCATTTGCATTGCCGAACTCTCCAGAAATCATTATCTTTCTGCTTCTGTCATCTATAAATACGCAATACCATTTCCCCTTATATTTGCTCCAATCGCAATGCCACATGTAGTTGCTCATTGGCCATTGGTATCTTACATAGCTTCTCTTCCCTCTTCTTTTAGGGCAAGGCTCTGTCAGCTTATTGACATCAAGAACCTTTTGTATTTGGCGTTGAGATACGCCAAATCCTGCTCTTTTTAGCACAACATGAAGCTTTACGCTTCCATAATCCGTTGTTCCCCTAAGCTCCACCACTTTTTTAGCAAAATTAGGGCTAATCTGTTCTGGGTGCCTTCCTGCTTTTTTTGCCTTATATGCCGTAGTTCCTTCTTTTTTGAACCTGTTGGCTAGCCTGTATACGTGCTGTCTGCTAATTTTTTGTATTCTGGCTATAGAAGTGGCGCTTCTGCCAGATCTAAATTGTCTTATTATCCATTTTCTTTTATTCTCGGTTATTGTTTCCATAATATCACCGAGAAGCGAAGATTTAGCTGAATATTAGAAGTGTAACCTAATTGTGAAATTGAACAACAA
>JAHJAV010000095.1 GCA_018813685.1 Nanobdellota archaeon
GAATGCTTTGATAAACCTCAACCCCCATTTTTAATTTTCGATTTAAGGCACTTTTTGTCGTCAGTAAGGGTTTAAATCAAAAAACCCATAAACTTCTGTTAAATCGCCTGTATTTAAGTTTGATATCATTTTGTCGACCAGATATGCTTTTTTCAAAATTATTCCTTAAAAACTACAAAAGACTTTATCAAAGCATTCAGATTTCTACATTTAGAAAGATTTAAATATTCGGTTGTTCATATCAGGCGCCTTAGTTCCGAGGTGAATTCAATGCCAAAATCAAAGAAAAAGAAGCAGATGATGGAAGAAGAATCAGAGGAGTCTTTTGAAGAGGAATCAGACAGCTCAGACGAAAGTTTTGCAAGCGATGATTCTGAATCAGACTACTAGGTGCAAAAATGAAATATAACTTAATAGGAGATGGTGACGACGACGAAGAGGATAGCTGGTAATTAATTGTTTTATTCTTTCTTTTTTATCTTAAGTGAGTATCTATTGCTTCTTTTTCACTCAATTCCCTTACAATTTAGAAAGATATAAAAACAGTTCAATATCTTCCTTATCAGCATAATCATGGCTCGGAGGTCAAAAATGAAAAAAATACATACTCAATTAAAAAGAAGGTTTGGTTTAAGCACACACAATAATCAATATGATTTTTTTCACCCGAAAGAAATCCCTCATAGGCCAAAAACATTCAAGACAGAAGAATCAGCTCATGCAGCAGCATCAAAAAACGGTCTTAAGCAGGGAGAATATTCTTTAAAGAAAGTGAAAAAGAACAAAAAGTTCCAGATAGTGAAAAAACTTTAAGTCACATTGGTATCTCTATCATATTACTCCTTAATATTATTAATCTCATAGAAAGACTTTTATACATTGGGTTAAACAATAATATTGGATTAATATGAAAAAGTTTGTGCCATTAAATGATCTATTTGACAAGTTAAAAGGTAAAGGCCTCAACACTTGGCTGGATAAGCTGACCTTTTTGAGAATCTTTCTGATATGGACCTCAATTATCATACTCTTTGGCATATTTTACTTCTTCCTATCTAATAACCATTCATATCTCTCTTATCTTCCTCAGAACAACACAATAAGCAGATTGTCTGATTCAATCTACTTTAGCTTTATAACAGCAACATCTACAGGCTATGGAGATATTATCCCTCTGGGCTATTTTAAGATAATTACCATATTTGAAGTCATATTTGGCCTCTTGCTTTTAGCATTCGTAACCTCTAAGCTTATATCTATCAAACAGGATATAATATTAAGCGAAATATATGATATATCATTCAATGAAAAAATAAACAGGTTAAGGTCATCCCTTTTAGTATTTAGGCAGAACTTGAACAGGGTTATAAATAAGATAGAGGAAAATTCTATACGCAAGAGGGAAATTAATGATTTATACATTCAATTCTCTTCTTTAGAAGATATCCTTACAGAAATACTCTCTCTTTTTGATATATCTAGCGAAAAGCAATTCAAGAAAGTAATTGATCCAGTGCATACAGAGCTCCTTTTCAACAGCATCTTAAACTCCTTTGAAAAGACCAGTGAACTCATAATGATTCTAAACCAATCAAGGCCAGATTGGAGAAGAGAGATAACAATTAATCTCATAAATCATTGCTTATCCATGAATGACACTTTATTCAGCAGGCTAAACACTCAAAAAAACGTCTCAGAAAAGACAATTGCAGATTTAAACTCCCAAAAAAACAAGATAATCGACCTTATAAAATCAGGATTGGAATTTATCCCTGAAAAGAAAGAGTAATATGGAACACCCTTTAATAACTAAAAGAGAGGCAAACAAGCTTTTGATATACAGGACAGGGCTAGTCAAAATATCCCTTGATTTAGGAATATCTCAGTCAGAAGTTGCCATTAAAAATAACCTAGCCCATATAAATAATCAAAAGATTAAATTAAAAGATTTCATCAAGGTAAAGGAAAACACCTGCTATACCATTGAAAATAACACCTTAAAGCCAATAGCCTTATTCTCACAAGACACAGGCTTATACTACAAGCTTTTTCCGACAAATGATTGGCCTACTATAACCCTTTCATCAACACCGATGCATCGTTACTCTAGTTTATCTCCTAAAGCAGACACAGAGACAAAGATAAAGGAGATATCTCCTGTAAAAGGGATTGTTCTAGACACCTGCTGCGGCTTAGGATATACTTCAATACTTGCTTCAAAAACAGCAGAAAAAGTAATCACATTTGAAAGAGACAAAAACGTCTTAGCTATAGCCAGATTCAACCCATACTCGAATGACTTATTCTCAAAAAAGAACATAACTATAAACCAAAAAGACATCTTGGATGAAATACTCAACTTAAAGGACTCATCATTCGATAGAATCATTCACGACCCTCCAACTTTTAAATATTCTCCTGATCTTTATTCAAAAGAATTCCACAAACAGCTTTATAGGATACTGAAAAAAATGGGCATACTGTACCATTACTGCTCATGCCCTAAAAAAACAAAAGGCAACCTATTGTTTCCAAGGATAGTAAATCAGCTAAAAGAAGTAGGATTTAATCATGTTGAATACCATGAATCCTCATCAGGCATAAGGGCTGTAAAAGAATAGAAATATGCCCTTATCAAATCAAAACGTTTATTAACTGTAAATAAAACTATCTTACTTAAAAAAGGTGAATCAATATAACAAGAGTAACTAAACTGGTTATGCAGGGCTTCAAAAGCTTTGCAAAGCACACAGAACTGGCTTTTGGAACAGATTTTAACTGTATCCTTGGCCCAAACGGCTCCGGTAAGAGTAATGTCCTAGACGCTCTCTGCTTTGTCTTAGGTAAATCTTCAGCAAAATCATTGAGAGCAGAAAAATCCTCTAACCTCATCTACAATGGAGGAAAATCAAAAAAACCCTCAAAAGAAGGCGAAGTTTCTATATATTTTGATAATTCCCAAAAAAGATTTCCAACAGATGACCCTGAAGTAAAGATCACCAGAATTGTAAGGCATAACGGCCAGTCCGTATATAAAATAAACGACAAGGTAAGAACAAGGCAGGAGATTGTAGACCTTCTGAGCTTGGCAAAGATAGATCCAGACGGATATAATATAATCTTGCAAGGAGATATTACTCATTTTGTTGAGATGCCTCCAGTAGAAAGAAGAATGCTAATTGAAGAGATCTCAGGCATTTCATTATATGAAGAAAAAAAACAAAAGGCATTAAGTCAATTAAGCAAAGTAGAAGAGCGCCTTAAAGAAGCAGAAATAGTCTTAGCAGAAAGAAAAACATACTTAAAAGAGCTCAAAAAAGACCGTGACCAGGCTCAAAAATTCAAAGACATGAGCGATAAAGTATCCCAAAATAAAGCTTCGTTATTAAAGCTGCAGATAGAAAAAAAAGAATCCTCAAAATCAGAGATAAGCTCTAACTTAGAAAAGACCAAAAAAGAGCTTGACACAATAAACGAAAAGATATCTCAGTTAAAGCAGCTCATAATTGAAAAGAAACAAGAGATAGAATCCATCTCTAATGAGATAGAAGAAAAAGGCGAAGTTGAGCAAGTTACCTTAAACAGAGAAATTGAAACATTAAAGATAGACCTGACAAAAAAAGGATCTAGGCTGGAAACACTTAATTCTGAAATAACCAAGATCACAAAAAGAAAGCAGGACCTAAAATCATCACTGAAAGAAGCAGATGAAAAAATCTCAGAATTAAACACAAAAGAACAAGAACTAAAAAAGTATGAACAGAAGCTTGAAAAGGAAAAAAAGGAATTTACAGATAAGATAGGCATATTCAGGGATAAGAACAAGCTTAAGGAATTATCTGATGTCGAAAAGAACATTGAAGACATAGATAAAAAAGCAGAAGAGTTCCAGAAAGAGATTAACATATTAAGGGAAAAACAGCACAATCTTATCAGGCAGAAAGACCTTATTGAGCATCAGCTTAATACAATAGATGAGCAGATAAAAAAAGTAGAGGAGATAGAAAAAGAGCACAAGAAAGAGCTCGATTCTTTAAAATCAAACAAGGACGATTTCAAAAAGACAACTTTAGAGCTGAACAAATCACTGAATGAAGATTCTTCATTAGCTGTCCAGATAGATAACCTAAGGCAGAAGCTTTCTTCATCAATGGAAGAGCTTGCAAAACTTCAGGCAAGAAACACAAAAATAAGGGAAACAACTACATCAGATCTTGCAATCAAATCTGTTCTAGAGCAAAAAGACAAGACCAGCGGCATCTATGGCACAATCTCTGGCTTAGGTGAAGTCAGTTCAAAATACTCACTTGCTTTGGAAATAGCGGCAGGTCCAAGGCTTAAAAGCATAGTTGTAGAAGATGACAAGATTGCTTCAGAGCAGATAAAACACCTGAAAAGAAATAAGTTGGGCATTGCCACATTCCTTCCGTTAAACAAGATTAAGACAAGGCAGATACGCAGCGATATAGAAAAACTTTCAAAGGCAAAAGGCTGTTATGGTTTTGCAATAAATTTAGTCCATTTTGATGACCGTTTTAAAAAAGCATTTCAATATATCTTTTCAGAAACTCTCGTTGTAGAGGACATAGATGTTGCTAGAAGAATAGGCATAGGCAACGTAAGGATGATCACCCTTGATGGTGACCTTGTTGAGCTTTCAGGGGTTATGCAAGGCGGCTATAGAAAAAAGCGCTCAGGGCTTGGTTTTACAGAAAAAGAGATAAGCACAGATATAGAAAAATGCGAAAAAGACATATCTGAATCTGGAGATACTATTTCAGTACTAGAAAAAAGAAGAAGAGAAAATGAAGATAAGATAACTAGTTTAAGGTCATTAAAGGCAAATCTTGAAGTGGACATAATGAAGATTGAAAAGACACTTCATCTTAACCCTGCAGATTTAGAAATAACAAAAACAAAAAAACAGGAGCTAAAATCAGGATCAGACAAGGTAACCAAGGAGATAGGCGATATAATCAATGAAATCTCTAAAAAGAACAAAGAGCTTGCAAATAACCGTATAGAAAAGCAAACTCTAAAAAATAAGATATCTACTCTAAGAGACCCTGCATTGCTTGCAGAATTGGCTACATTTGAGGAAAAAAGAAACAAGCTCAACGAAGAGTTGGCAAAGAGCGGTGCAGAGATAAAAAACATAGATATCCAGATAACTACCATCTACTCTAAAGAAAAAGAGAAGATAGACCACATACTAAAACAGATATCCAAGGAAGAAGATGAATTCAAGACAGAGATAGAATATATCTCAAAAGAAGCAAAAGAAAAGAACGAAGAGCTCAAGAAAAGAGAATCAGCAGCAAAAGAATTCCATTCAAAATTCAGGGCATTATTTGAGAAACGGTCAAAGATAAGTGAAGAGATTACAAAGACAGAAAACATAATTTCAGGAAAAATAGACGAAAGCAGGAAAGTAGAGATTAAACAAAATACCCTTACATTAAAGCATGCAGAGATAGCAGGCGAACTCGCAGGAATGCAGCAGGAGTTCAAACAGTATGAAGGTGTTCCTCTTCTCACAAACAGGACAGAAGAGCAGCTAAAATATGAAATATCTAAGTTTGAAAGCATGAAATCAGAGATAGGCTCAGTTAACATGAGGGCCCTTGAAATCTATGATAATGTTGAAAAGGAATATAACCTATTGTTCGAGAAGAAAGACACACTAGGAAAAGAAAAAGAAGATGTCCTTAAGATGATGAACGAGATAGAGGAAAAGAAAACCGACTTATTCATGAAGCATTTCGAAGTCATAAACAATAATTTCAAAAGCATTTTCTCCCAATTGACCACAAAAGGCGAAGCAACTTTAGACCTCGAAAACAAGCAAAACCCATTTGAAGGCGGCTTAGGTGTAAAAGTTCGCCTAACAGGCCAGAAATTCATGGATATACGCTCATTATCAGGCGGAGAAAAAACATTGACTGCCTTGGCATTCATCTTCGCAATCCAGGAGCACGAGCCGGCTTCTTTCTATATATTTGATGAAGTAGATGCAGCATTGGATAAAAGAAACTCTGAAAAATTATCCCAGCTTGTTGCAAAATACGCAGAAAAAGCCCAGTACATAATAATCTCCCATAATGATGGCCTAATATCATCTGCTTCCACATTATATGGTGTTTCTATGGATGAGCATGGTATGTCTAAGGTTGTTAGTTTAAAGGTTTAACCCTTACTAAATTATAGATTTTTATTCTATAAAAAGAACAGCTGCGCTTCATTTTTTATGATAACCCAAGCCATACTTGAATTTATCAGTCCTTACTTCTCCTTTAAAAATCCGATAAAAGAATACATTCATATATTTAGTCGTAAGCTTCCACGTACCCTCTTCTTCAAACCTCCTCATTGAGCTTTTTATCCTTATTTTATTTAGTACCCTAAACTTACCCACTTTTTTAGACCTATTTACCAGATCAAAATCCTCTGCAAGCAATATTGTCTCATCAAAACCCCCTAATTTAAAGAATGTTTTTCTATCGCAAAATATGCAGAATCCGGGCATATGGGGATAAAAATATTGAGATAAAAATATCCAAAAATTATATAAGACAAAAAATTGTTTAATAGCTATGTTTTGAGTAATCGGTTTAACATAACATCCGCTAGTATCTATTTTCCTTTTTTTTATCTGCTTAGCTGCTATCTCAAAAAAATTAGGATCGGTCTCACCATCACTGTCAAAAAAGACCAGAACATCTCCTTTTGAAGCCTTAGCCCCTACGTTTCTTGCTAGGCTTACTCCCTTTCTTTTCTCTACAATAAATTTAAATTTTTTAAAACAATTCTTAAATTTATAAGCAATACTCTTAGTCTTGTCCTTAGAATTAGCATCAACAATTATAACTTCAAAATCTTTAAATGTTTGCTTCTTCAGGCTATTCAAAAGCTTGCCTATATACTTTTGTTCATTTGATGTAGGGATTATAACACTGAAAAACATCTTAAATTCACTCATTTACTTTTTATAATCAAAATTATATTTAAACTTATCTCCTTTTATTTCACCTATAAATAATCTATACATCTCGTGGACAGTATACCTCAAGCTCATGTTTAATCTTCCTTCTTTTTCAAAACGCCTCATTGAATTAAATACTCTTGTTTCTTTTATTATCCCAAATTTTCCAGCCTTGCTTGACCTTCTTGCAAAATCATTATCTTCCCCTAATAATATAGCCTCATCAAAACCATTTATTTTCTTATAAACTTTCTTCTTGCAGAATGTACACCACCCATAAGCATGAGCCCACCATCCCTTGACCAGGTTCATAAGTAGATTAGTAGAGGCCACTATCATATGATCAATCCATTTACCATCATAAGGTTTAGAATAGAAAGAACCTGCATCTAATCCTCTTTTTTCAACATTCTCTGCAAGCACGTTAAGGAAATTGCTAGGTAATCTTACATCAGAATCCAAAAACAAGAATAAATCTCCTTTTGCAGCCTTTGCCCCATTATTCCTTCCAACAGAGGGGAGTCCGCCCTTTACAATTTTACACTTAAATTTCTTTGCAATAGAAACTGTCTTATCTTTAGAACCTGCATCCGAAACTATAACTTCATAATCTTTATAATCTTGTTTTTTTATGGATTTTAATAATTTAGGCAGATAATGCTCTTCATTTTTTGTAGGGATTATGATGCTTATCATTTTAATTTTTCTATATATTCAACCAGCTCTTTTGTCATACATAAACAATGATTCTTTCCCTTATTATTCACACACCTTTCTCTAAATCCAACTAATGGTTTTCCTATTATGACCTCTGCTTTATCAAAATTAACATCAAAAAATGATTTCCATTTTCTCTTTTCATCCAACTTTACTTTAACAGGCACTATCTGAACATCATTTTCTATTATCAATCTTATAACTCCCGTATATAATACTTTCTTCTTTTTTATCAGGTCATCAGGATAAGGAAATATTCCGACAAGCTCACCTTTACTCAAATATCTCTTTGCCTCTGAAAATGCTTTATTGTTTACATCTTTTAACCCTGACTGGACAGGTATCTGGCCTATCTCTCTTAAAAAAACCCTAGATAATATATTCTTAAAAAGAATATGGGCAGTAAAGAAATGGACAATCCTTCCATCAGCAATCATAATCAATGGAGGATCCCAGGGGTTATCATGGTTAGCCACAATGATTGCTGATTTTTTTGGTAGTTTCCCTTTAACAATTATCTTAACCTTACTTAAATAGATACTCCTTACAACCAGCTTGCCTAGAGAGTACACTAAATTTCCCATTATTCAATCTTAGAAAAAAGAACTATATAAACTTAATCAAAAGAAATGCGCCAGCCGGGACTTTCGCGTTTTCTTCAACAATTCGAACCCGGATAAATGGCTTGGAAGGCCATTGTCATAACCATTAGACCACCGGCGCATAATCAATAAGAATTAAATAATCATTTATAAATCTAACTAAATTAAATCTGCCCCCTTATATTCTCCACAAACCTTTCAAAATCATCTTTCTTGACATTTGCCCCGCAGGCATACTCATGCCCCCCACCATAACCCTCAACCCCTATCAAAGCCTTTTCCAATATCGGAGCAACAGGCTTACTTGCGCTCCTTAAGCTTAATCTAACTTCTCCGCTTTTCTCCCTCCCTACAATTACTATCTTGTCAGGATATCTATAGATTAACTCATTAGACAAATCACCGCTAAAGCTCATCTTGTTCTCTTTATACACATAAATCAGCAATGGATCTTCACTAGCTTGTTTAATCGCCCCCCCCAAAAGTTCATCATACTCTCCAACTACCTTCTCAAACTTTCTATAAACAAACTTCCCGCGGGAGCTTTTCTGCTCCAATATCTCATCTGGCTCATCTATTCTTGTAAGTATCTTAAAGCATTTGTTCACATCGCTTGTCTTGCCCTTAAGTATATAAGAAAATATTCTAACTAACTTACCTAATTTAGTTTCAAAATATATCTTTCCAGGATCATTCAACTCTTTATCAACCA
Organism: Nanobdellota archaeon; assembly: GCA_018813685.1. Lineage (GTDB taxonomy): Archaea > Nanobdellota > Nanobdellia > Woesearchaeales > JACPBV01 > JAHJAV01. The sequence continues at coordinate 9,014 of JAHJAV010000095.1, forward strand.
TCCACCCATACTTCTCAGTAAACTCATCAAAAAAATCAGGTATATGCCAGTCACCTATGCATCCAACAGCTGCTATCCACATATCCTGCTTTACAACTTCATAGCATATCCTTGTTGCAGGAACTCCATCATCTTTATCCTTCACACGAGGATTAAAGTATTTTACATTATGTCTTTCAAGCGGCTTGTGATGGTCTATCCATATCACAGGCACTTTAACACCATCAATAAACTCCTGCTCAACAATAGGTATATCTACAATAAATACTTTGTCTGGATTATACTCCTCTACCTTTCTTAGGAAATTAGTGCCTAATCCGGGCTTTGCCTTGAACACTACCCCATGCCCCTCACGAACATACCTATATAGCAATAAGAAGCTAGAAAGCCCGTCAGGATCATCATGAAAAAAGAACAAAGGATTCTTACAATTGTCAAGTTCTTCTCTTATTTGTTTTATCTCTTTTTCTCCCAGCATCTTAACCTAAAAAAACATATTACTATCCTAAAATATCCTGCTAATATTTAAACTTTTGGTTAATGGATTTAAATCTTGAAACGCTTAATAAAACAAAAAACTATTTAACCTGTATAATCTTACTATTATTATGAACATTCCATGCATAAAATGCAAAGGCGCTACCCCTATGCAGTCCTGCGGAAGAACATTCTGTCCAATAGTTGCAAAAGCAGACTCATATTTCAAAGTAAAAAAGATTCTTCCAAAAGAAGACTTCCTCTCTTCATCCCCTACGCCTTTTGTAGGCCATAACTTCTACCCTAACTTATATGTAGGGATACTAAGCACGCCTGAGCAAAGAGATGATGCCTGGATTTATGATGCGCCTAATCATTGGGCTAAAAACAACTTCCAGATTCCTGAAATAATTGACTACAGGTCCTCTCTAATAAACTCAAGATTCAGAGTAAACATAAAACAAAGGACAAAATTCTTAGAGATAAGCCAGGAGATAGGAATGGCATCTAAATCAGTTGACTTAGAGATAAGCCTCAAAGAAAAACCAAAATTCAAGCTAAACACAGACTCTTACCTTGCACCAACAGGTCCAAACGCAAGCTTAGAACAGGCAAAGATAACCTCTAACCCTAAGATAGATTCAAGAGTAGATAAGGTAGTTTCAGACACAGACCTCAAGGCAAGCAATGCAATGACTTACCTTTATGATCATGGCTTTTCAGAAAACTTCTTGACAAAAATCCTAAGTATAGGCAACTTGGGCATTAAGCCACAAAGAAAATTGGTTCCTACAAGGTGGTCTATCACAGCTACAGACGATACCTTGGCTAAACACATTCTCTCTGAAGTAAAACAATACAATCAAACCGGCTATTTAGCTTATTTTGGGGGATACCTGGGGAACTATTTTTTAATACTGTGTTTTCCAGAGGTTTACTCTTATGAGTTATTTGAGATGTATATGCCTGGGGCAAGTTGGAATGTTACTGATTCACTAGATTATACTACCGATTATGAGCCCTACGAAGGCAGAAAGAGTTATGCAGAGAATTGTGGCGGGGGGTTTTATGCTTGCAGGATTGCGGTAGCTGAAGGATTAGATAAGATAAAAAAGCAAGCTAGCGTTATATCCTTAAGGTTTATCACAAGTGAATATGCAGTCCCTCTTGGTGTTTTTGTAGTGCGAGAAGCTACGCGTAAGTCAATAAATAGTAAACCTATCGAGTTTTCATCCGAGGAACTTATGATAACTTACGCAAAAAACCTCGCCAAAAATAAATTTGGCATAAACCTCGATCCAATCATTAAAAATAGTAAAGTTATGAACAATTTGAAAAATCAAAGGAAACTAATTGAATTCATTTAATTGACCAAAGTAGATTTCTACCTCGGTTTCCTGCTCGAGTTATCTTATTCTCTTTTTCTAATTTCCATAAGTGCTCTTTTATTGAACTATCCCCCACGTTTAATATTTCCACAAGTTCTGCAATTGTATAAGATCTATCTTTTAAGAGATTCAAAATATTCTCTTTGGTCGCCCCATCTCTTCCTTTGGCAGTGCCTCTTAGTTTCCTTTTTATGGATATTTCTAATTTTTTGGTCTTATGAGCTAAACCACAGATTGGAAAATCTTTTTTAAGATTAAATATATCTTCATTCAATTTTAGGTAACTTTTTGAAGATATTCCAAACCTATAAACATCAAATTTGCCTTTCACCCTTTTTTCTCTGATGGGATTGCATATATAATCACATTTAATCGATATCTCCCTAATATCTCTTAATAAGGTTTTATTTTTGGAATAGATGGTTATTACCTCACCTATACTTCCTTCATCAATAATAAAAGATACCAACCCTGCTACGAGAAATTCCTTATCAAGAGATTTGATGTTTTGAGGAATATAAGCTTGAAATGTATCGGTATTAGGTAAATTAAAATAATAGGTATAAAACTCAGTGATGATTTTAGGTATGTTCAATCTTCCATCTTCAAACTCTTTTTTACCGTACTCAAACTCACCAAAAATATTATTTAACTTTAATAAAAAATTAGTCAATCCTTCTTTGTCCATTTGCCTATATGAAGAGGAAACTTCTTTTCTACCTATATGGCCATCCCCTACAAAATGGAATATTATAGATACCATCTCAGGTGTTAGCTGAAGGGGTAATTTGGGTTTTAATATTGGATTTGATTTACCCCATCCAGTATAATATTCAATATTCTGTTCTGCCTCTATCATAAATTGATTATCGTTATCCTTGCTGTTAGAAATTATCTTAGAAAATTCAAGTAATAACCATAAAGGAATATTGATTCTTTTAATTTTACCTCTATCTAATTTCTTACCTTTTAACCAACTATAAAAATCAAATCGATTATACTTCATTTTCTCATAATACTTCAAGCTTAAGAGGGGTATCATATTCAATAAAACTTTTTGAGAACCAACAACAGATAATAGTTTATTAAATAGGCCTTGCCTAAATTTACCCTCTAACCTAACAAAAGTCAAAGTAAGAGGAAAATCCCAAATATGTATTTTTTTATAATTTTTCATTTAAATCACCGATTTTTCCTAGGTTGAAACTATATAAATGATTTTTAGCATCCTCAGAAATCAAAGATTTCTGGGAACTTAGAAATTCTTAAGAATTTCCAAGTAAGCGAAAATCATAATTTAATAGTTGAAGCATTGTTTGAGGTGATTTGGAAAATTAAAATGCATAGGGGGTTACTTCTTTATATATTTTGTGTAGTGGGTCGTTAGAGAAGTAAGATAAATCAAAAAAACAACTCTAAATCGAAAGTTATAAAAGAACTTACTTCTCATCAATTCATCTAACATGGAATTCCAAAAATCACTTGAAAATCTGCAAAATGCTATATCTTCAGCCATAAAGATTAAACTAGACTTAACCAAGAAAATAGATGCCCAAAAAGCCCTTTATGACTATTCTGAAAAGCAAAAAATATACCACCTTAACACCCTAAACTCAAGCCTTAAGGCAGTAAAATCCTATTCTATTGAACTGCTAAGATTAGTAAATTCAGACATTAAAAATCAGCCATATACAAACCAGATTCTAGAACTTATCCCAGAACTAGAAAGTAAAGACCTAACAAAACTCGACAAGACAGTAAAGAAGATGATAAGCATATCAAAACAGCTTAATATACCTAAAAAAACAATAAATAACAACTTTTCAACTCCCTCAAACATCCCAAGTGAGATAAAATCAGACATAAGTGCAGATATAAGCGAGCTTAACCGCTGTTTTAATAACGGATGCTACAGAAGCTCAATCATACTTTGCGGAAGATTATTAGAAACAGCCCTGCATAGAAAATACTATGAATTAACAAATAATGACTTATTGGAAAAAAGCCCAGGCATAGGCCTAGGCAATATCATAGCAAAGTTAAAAGAAAAAAACATCCAATTAGACCCTGCATTGTCAAACCAAATCCATCTTATCAATCAGGTTAGGGTCTTTTCTGTCCATAAGAAGAAAGAAGCATTTTACCCGACAAAAGAACAAGCTCACGCAATCATTCTTTACACAATAGACGTCTTAGGTAGATTATTTTCAAATGTAATAAACATTGATAGGGCGCTTCAAGGCCAATAGTTAATAAAATTTATTCAATCTTATTATATACCTCTTTTAGTTCATCAATATCTTTAGTCCTGTTTATCATATCCCTGTACTTGCCGCCATTCTCAACACCTTTAGTAAACCACTGCGTATGTGTCCTTACAGCTTTAAAATTAGTTTTATACTTTTTGCAATACTTCAGATATTCTAAAAATATTTTCTTCTTGCCAACAGGCTTCAACTCCTTTCCAGCAAGATATGCCTTAATCTCTTCAAATATGCATGGATTTCCAATAGCTCCTCTCCCGATCATAATAGAATCACATCCAGTTTCATCAATCATCCTCTTTGCATCCTTGCCGCAGAATATATCCCCATTTCCAATAACAGGAACATCTACTGCGCGCTTCACCTTCTTTATAATCCCATAATCTACAGCATGCTCATAATTTACAGTTCTTGGCCTTCCATGGACAGCTATTGCGCTAACTCCTTCAGCTTCACATAATCTGGCAATCTTAACTGCATTTATATGGCTTTTATCATACCCTGCCCTTATTTTTACAGTAACAGGAACATCAACAGCCTCAATCAATGCCTTTACTATCTTCTTGATCCTAATAGGATATTTCATAAGATAAGACCCGCATTTTCTCTCTACAACATTTGAATGAGGGCATCCCAGATTAAGGTCAATAGCCTGAACCTTGCTTTCAACCTCTTTAGCGCATCTTGCAGTGATCTCAGCATCATTACCAAAGAACTGGCAAACTAAGTTATCTTCATCAAAAAAATCAGCTAATCTTCTGTTCCCTCTGAAAAACCCGATACTGTCTATCATCTGCGAATAAACAATATCTGCCCCATGAGCACTGCACAATTTTCTGAATGATATCTCATTTACAGATACCATTGGAGCCAATATCGCCTTATTTTTGAAGTTCATATATATGTTAAACCTCGTTTTTGTTTTTATTAAGAGAAATGCAGCCGCTCCATCAGGTTAAGGTATAGTCCTATACTTGGTGTTTATTAATATCCATTCTATGGACAAGAGAGCAAGCCCGGCTGCCAGCAATACCCATGAAAGGTCAAACGACAGCCTTTTTTCAGTTATAGCAGCCAATTCCTTAAATGCGCCACCCAAAACCTCCTTATCTTCTACCCTATAATACTTTCCAGCAGTTTCACTTGCTATTTTCTTTAATGACCCCTCATCTAGCCTTGACACAATGTCTTGAAACAAAAACTCTCCTCCTTCAGAAGTTCCTACCCCGATTGTATGCACAATAACATTATTCTCTTTTGCATATCCTATAGCTTCATCTATTGATGTTCCCACATTGCTTTGCCCATCTGTTAATAAGATAATGACATCTGATTCATCATCCCTTTCTTCAGCGCCCAGCACATTTACAGAAGTGATTATTGCATCTCCTATATTTGTCCCACCAACTTCGCTTATCCTCAAATTATTTGTAACATTCTTAACCTTAGGCCTGCTATCAGCTAATTTAACCTCAGTAGATGCAACTCCAGCAAAAGACACCACCCCTATCTCTGTATTTCCAGGAACACTATCAACAAATAAGCTGGCAGCCTCTTTTGCAGCCTCCAGCCTGTTCGGTGAAAAATCATCAGCCAGCATAGATGCAGATGTGTCTATAGCCAGCACAAAATCAAAAGAGCTTGTCTGTCCGACATACCAGAGTGTAGCTCCAGAAATAGATAGTATTAGCAGGCTATAAGTAATCAGCCTTATCAGCAGTAGAAAAATGTTTTTATTCCTAAAAATGCCAAAATAAGGCTTGCCTAGAAAATCACCCTTTGAAACCCTTTCTAAAGCATCAAAGTTTGCAAAGTTTAAGGCAGCCGCTCTTTTCTTTTTCAGCGCAAAAATATGGGTTATTGCCAAAAAAGGTATAATTAGCAAAATCCATAAATATTGCGGGTTTGTAAATGCTAATTCCATTCTATTTCCTGGCCCTCCTATTAAAAAAATCCAATAAAGGCTTTACAAAATCCTTATCAGTTGTTAAGGATATAAAGCCAGCTCCTGCCTTTTGAAACTCTTTTTTGATAATGCTTTCATTCCTGGCAGCATACTGCCTGTACCTGTCTCTTACCTCATCGGGATTTATCAATAGCTGTTTTTTTGAAAAAGGATCCTGCACTAGAACATTAGCCCCATCCTCAGGCAGAGCCTTGTCTCTGGGATCCCTTACCATTACGCCCACAACATCAAATTTTCCAGATGCAATCCTTAAACTATGGGTCCAGTCTCCTTTCAAGCCTATAAAATCAGATATTATCATAACTACAGAAGACTCTTTTAGATAAGTCATCAAAAACTTCATCGCATTGTTAAAATTATAGCCTCCGCCGTAATTCTTTGTATCAACTAAAGTCTTTGATAATAAATAAAACTGCTTTGGATCCATTGCAGGCAGTGATTTATGCACTATCTTGTCTGTAAACAAAGCAAACCCAACAGAATCACTGGCCTGTAAGATAGCATAGCACAGGGAAGTAGCCAATTCAGCAGCATACTCATTCTTTAGCTTTGCAGTAGAGCCAAAAACCATAGAAGAGCTGGCATCTACAAGTAAAAACACATTTAAGTTTCTTTCTTCAACAAATTCCTTAACTAATATTTTGTTTGCTCTATTGCTTGCCTTCCAGTCAATTACGCTTGCATCATCATTCTGTGTATAATCTCTGTAATCAGCAAACTCTAGCCCTCTTCCCTTAAATACGCTTTTATACCTCCCTACAATCTTTGTATTGACCAGGCTCTTTGTAACAACCTCTAATTTCCCTATAGCGGGAGTCAAGCTTACCTTTAATTTTGCCATTTTGAGCTAAGGGACTGCTACCTTAGAAAGTATCTCAGTTATAATATCATCTGCCTTTATACCTTCTGCCTGCCCTTCATAATTTAGAATTAATCTGTGCCTCATAACATCATGCGCAATATTCTTTACATTTTGAGGAGTTACAAAAGATTTCCCATTCATCAAAGCATCTGCCTTTGATACTATAAACAGCCCTATAGCCGCCCTTGGCGAGCATCCGTATTCAATATACTTGCCTGTTTTTATTTTGTATTTCTCAGGATTCCTTGTTGCATCCACCAATTCAACAATATATTTCTCAATATCCTCACTCAAAAAAATCTCTTTGGTTGTCTTCTGCATCTCAATTATCTTTTTGGGCGTAATAGCTGCATTTATCTTAAAATCCTCAAATTTATTTAATGAGATGTTTGTTTTCAATATCTTTTGCTCCTCTTCTGCTGTCGGGTAGCCCATATTCAGTTTAATAAGAAACCTGTCAATCTGCGCTTCTGGCAGCTGGTATGTTCCGCCGGATTCTATCGGATTATTATTAGCCATCACAAAAAACGGAAGCTCTAAACTAAAAGTTTCTTTGCCTATTGTAACCTGCTTCTCCTGCATGGCTTCAAGTAAAGCAGATTGTGTTTTTGGAGGAGCCCGGTTTATTTCATCTGCTATTACAAAATTAGCAAAAACAGGCCCTTTTATTGTATAAAACCCCTTATCTTTATTATAAGCAGTTATCCCTACTATGTCTGTAGGAAGCAGATCAACAGTAAATTGTATCCTGTTAAACTTGCATCCGCTCGCCTGCGCCAAAGCTCTGATCAGCAGGGTTTTAGCAATCCCAGGAACACCCTCTATAAGCAGATGCCCATTTGCTAGTATAGCTCGCAAACATCCCTCTATCACCTTCTCTTGGCCTATTACAGCCTTTCCAATCTCTTTTTTTATCTCAGCTAGATCCTTCTGATGTGTTTTAATTTGGTTTTTATCCATTTTACACCCACCTTATATTTACTATTATAAATAAGTTTACATTTACTCTCAAATAGCAAAACAGCGAATAAAACAAAGCGACACATTTATATAGGTGTTTTTAAGAGTCAATAATATGTGGTTTTTTAATAAGAAAAAAAAAGAAGAGCACACTGCCAAAAGAGAAAGGATTAAAAATAAGTATTTAAGAAAGCTGGATAATCTGGATATGCATAAAAAGAATGCGCATAAGGGTCTCCATTCAGTTATTAGGAATTTTTTTATAGAATTTTTTAACATCCATTATGAATTTACCTATGATGAGCTTGTAAAAGAAACAAAAGAAAAGAGAATCAAAAAGCCTGTAAGGGAAAAAATGTATCAGCTTTCTAAAGAAATAGATAATCTTAAATTTGGTGATTCTCCAGCATCAAAAGAAGATTTAGCAAGATTAATAGGGGATTGTAAAAATATGATCAAAGCAATATAGGTGCATTATTTTTTCTTACTTTTTCTTGGTATACCCTTTCTTTTTCCTTCTCTTTCTCATCCACATATACTGGCTGATTATAACAGCTAAAGCAATAACCATGATAACAAGCGCTAAATTCCAATTATCCCTTATCAATGTAATAGGCGCAGGATACTCTTTTTCTTTAGCTCCTATCAAAGTCCTGCAGCCGTTAACAGCAGCATCCACCAATGATTTAGCTTTAGTATACTCTCCTTTTTCCATAGCCTCATTAGCCTGCTGTATCAATTCAGAAAGCTCTAGGCACTCTGAGTTCTTGTCAAACAAGTCAGCTACAAACAACAATTTCTGCATGATGAATGTATTGTTTTCATAGTATTTGTCTGTAAGGTCAATATACAAGTTGATGGTGTCGCTGAACTCCGGGTCTTTCACATTTGCAGTTATCGTTATCTCATGCCTTCCTGGGCCTAAATCAGCATCAGAAGTCAAAACCAGTTGAACAGTATTCTCATCACCTAAATCCGACATAAGGATATAATCATTGCTAAGCTCTGCCTTTAGCCCAGGCTCAGCTGACTTCACATCCAATCCAATCTCATTTAAGATTATATCCCCTCTGTTTCTCAGGATTATTGGGGTTGTTAACATATCTTTTTGGTATAATGTCAATAAATTAGGTGCTATCATCTCTAAGTTAGCTATCTTCTCTGTTTCAACTATTCTGGTTCCCCCCCCTCCTCCACCCCTTATTATAGTTGTTGTTAAGACATTAGTTTTTGAGCCTTCAACAACAGCAAACACGCTTAGGTTAGTTACTGTAAACGTAATGGTGTTGGCAGCAGAATCCACAGTAGAGCTAACCTCTGACCATGTGCAGTTAGAGGCATCTTCGCACTTGAACACCTCTAAGTTATTCTCAATAGTTATAGAAGAGGTCAAATTAGTATAATCATAAGCAACATCAATAGAAGAAAAGTCAATGCTGGAGTTTATCTCAAACTCATCTATTGTAGTCCTGTTGCCTGGAGCAGCAATAGTATCCTCTATATCTGAAAACTCCATGACTGAGCTTACGCTTGTGTTTATAGAGGCATTATTTATGGTAATATCTGTATTATTAGTTTCTACAAACAAATTATACTTCCCAGCAGGCGTCAAAGCAGTTATAGTCTGCCCGCTGAACAGCTCAGCATTATTATTAACATCCCTAACAGTTATATTGTTGCTTCCAGCTGCGCTCAATATTATAGTGGCATTATCATCAGCATAGAACATCAAGCTGCTGGTGTCATTAAATGTATTCTCATCATAAACAACAGTTTCTATCAAATAAGGCCCTTTTGTGGCAGGGAAATAATCATAATAATACCAATACTGCTTTCCAGAATTAATAGTGCTGTAAGCGCTCAATGCAGTGGAATTGACAGTCAGTGTTACTGAATCCAGGGCTAAAGAAACATTAAACTGCAGGGTAATATTGACAGAATCATTGGCATTTACATATGTTCTAGTTGTATTCAAGTTGACTATGGAAGGAGGATCATACAAGGCAGGTGCTCCGGATAAAGCAGGCTCTGTCAATAAATATCTGGACATATTGTCTCTTGTCAGCATAATCATCTTTGTAGTCGTATTCAATACAACAGTCTCCTTTGTAAACACGCAGTTAGAGATATTACCGCACCTGTAGAACTCCAAAGCGCTTTCAGTTGTCAATGTATACCATATAGAGGAATAATTATACGCAAAGGTAAAGTTAGAGAAGCTGAAATTAGCCTCTAGATCAAACATCGCTACTCTCCTCTCCCCTGTTGGCGGCTCAGACTCATTCGTCCTTGTTGTATGCGTAATCAGGTTAGTTATGTTATCAGCAGAGAAATTAGCATTTCTAAATTCCATTCTTTTCGGCTCTGCTATCAATGTAGCATTCATTTCATAATAGCTTACAGCAGGCATTGTCATATAGATATAGGCTCCAGATTGAAGCACAGAACCAGTGCATCTGTCCATAAGGGACATAGCGCTTATGCTGGGACTGGAAAGATTAACAGTTTTAGATATATTACTGACAGTTAATGTAGTATTTCTTTGAATAGTCTGATTGTCTATGTCCATAATATTAGCCATTAATATATAACTGCCGGAAACATTCGGCATATAAGAGAAATTAAAATACTGAACATAATTATTGCTGCCATTATCATCTGTCCTATTGGCAGTCTGCGCAGCCACAACCTCATTTCCATTAGGATGCAGTATAGTAACATTCGCATTCTCCACCAGGCTATCCAGATCAAACTCCGTAATTATGGTTAAGTTAGTATTATTCATCGTATAAGTTTCATTAGAGCATAGGTAGCTGGCTGAAGGAGCAATTGTAGTTCCTGCAATCCTCCCTAATCTTAATAAGATAGTTGAAGTTATATTGATAGAATCTCCATAGGCATTATTAAACCCATAAGCAGTTGCACTAAAATACCTTGGTGGAGCTCCAGTAACAATATAATCAGTGCTGTAATAAGTAGATACATTAGTTGTCTGCAATATCTCAATGCCAGTCAGGTTATTGACCTGCACTGTGATATTATCAATATAATCCTGGCCGTATATGACAGAGATATTAAATGAAACAATATCACCAGGCCTTACAATTGAGTTCTGCAAAGGCGCCGTGATGTTAATCAATCCTACAATATATGTCCTTATTTCTGACCTGTTAGAGTTGTTTGCATAATCATAGCAGGTCACAGAGATATTATGGCTTCCTCCAGTAAGCCTTATTGTCTTGTCAGTATAGCTGCCGTTGATTGAATATGTAATGTTAGCCTCAATATCATCAACAGTTGGATAGCATGAAAGATTAACTGCCAGGTTGTCTAAAACACTCCAGTTGAACGTAACATCTTCACCCCCTGCAATCCCATACGCAGGTGTTGGAGAGTACAAAGTAACATTCCACGGCGGTGTTAAGTCAATAGTTAAATTCCTCGTTGGAGTGGAATTTTCATAATTGGCCTTATCCCTTACAGTAACATTATAATAATACAATGCCTCGTTAGTTAAATCAGTAAAGTTAATATTATATATTCCAGTAGTGTAATTGGTGGAATTTATAACTGCCTTGCTGCTATCCATCAGCCTGAATGTAATATTATTAAAATTAGTTTCTATTACACTAGCATTGATATAAACAGACCGTGCATAAGCCCCATCTTCTCTAGTGCCTGCCCCATAGATAATCTGCGGATAAGTATTGTCCAGAGTTATATTTCTAGTTGCTGTTGAATTCTCATTACCCACTTTATCCCCCACAGTAACATTATAGTAATAATATTCATTCCCATTCAAGCCGGTAAAATTAATGTCATAATCAGCAGTTGTATAATCAGTGGCATTTAGTAATGAAGTGGAATTATACAGATAGAATGTGATATTATTGAAATTAGCCTCTATTATAGAAACATCCACATATATCCAGTCTCTAGCTAGGTAAACAGCAGTATCCTCTGTCCCGCCGGCATAATCAATTGACGGATAAATAGTATCTACTGTTACAGTATAATTCAAAGGAGCGCTAAACACTGCCTTCACAGAGCTATCCGCGCATCTAACACTCCATATATAGTTTCCATCCCCTATGCCTAATACTTGTATCTCATTGCTGGCACTTATTGTAACAACTGTTGTATTGCTGTTATTTTGAGCATAAGTACCAGAGAAATTCCCCCATACAGTGCAATTATCTACTCCATTGCTATCATAAACAATAAATGTAAAGTTATTCTCACCCATATTAGCATAAGCATTATCACCTGGAGAGGTCAAGTTGATAGAAGCATTTTCTGTAATAGAATAATTAGTGAAATGGGTGACATTATAATGCAGCATAGTAGTGCTGCTGCTAATCTCAGTGCAGATATCACAAGTAGACCCATCCTTAAGTAAAACAGGATCAATAAAGCCGCCAGAATAAAACCACAGATCAGCTGAAACATTCAGCTCACTATTAGCAGCACTATCAACAACAATACTTTGATTATAAATAACAACATTCGAAGAATTAAACACAGCAGCACTATAATTCAAACTATTAGAAAACCTCACCTTCCCCAATGAAACATTCTCCTTTGCAATATAAGGCCATGGCGTAATAACTGCTGTTGTTACATTAATATTTGTAGAATAAACTAAATTAACATTTCCATTTACAGTATTTCCAGAACAATTCAACCCCCCATATATGAATATTGAATCGGCTGTGATATTTACACTGCCTCCTGCATCTGTGCTTGAGCTTAAATTGATAGCTCCTCCTGAATTGATAGTAAAATTTCCTGAAACATTAAAAGAAATACTAACCCCTGAATAATTATACAACAGTCCTCCAGAATTAATCACCAGATTAGTAGCATTCACAATATATCCATTACGGATTCTTTTTGCACTGTTAACATAACATATACTGCTCAAATCACCAGTATCACAGGGATATTGGGTCTGTGTGAATGTATAATTAGCGCTTGCAAACACCGCATGGCTCTCATTATCATATACAAGACAATTCCATTTATAGTTTCCTGTTTGGTTAATCCCCCCAAAGATTGTTGTATTTTCGCTACCAGAAATATTAATTGTTTGGTTAATCTTCCATCCAGAAGCATTATGGTATAAAGAGATGTTAATCAAAACACTGGAACAGCTTCCTCTGACAGCGCTGCAGTTAAATAAATAATTGGTATCAAAAGTAATCCCATCCCCAGGATAATTCAAAGTAACTGTCGGATTTGAATTGCCACCAAATACATAGCTCTCAGCAGGCAAAAACGTTCCAGGGGTATCATAGTCACAGCCATGATGGATTATAGTTATTGTTCCGTTTCTGCTGCTGGC
>JAHJAV010000096.1 GCA_018813685.1 Nanobdellota archaeon
GGAAAGATAAAAGATGTTGAAGACACGATAGCAGTCGGCTGGACTTGGATCTCAACCTTAAAAAAGATATTGTTCTATGCTGAGAAGCTGTGCCAGATAGTTGGGATTTGGGGTAAGATACAGATTGTATTGGGATTCATACAGCAGATACCAGGGATAGGCTCAGCTTCCTCAGCGCCTGCTGCAGCAGCAGATACAGTCGCAACAAAATCCCAAAACATGCTTTACAAATTCTGCGATTATGTTTCATGCAAAAAGACATTATGGGGAGATTGGTATACAGGAGCACAAGAGCAAACTACAAAAGATATGACATAAAGACCAGCTGGAAAAGGATTTAATGCTGGAGGAGATGTCGAAGTAGGCTCCCTGGAAGGAGGCCTTAGGAAGTTCGGCACTGGAAAAATGTGGCCAGAAACTCCAAAAGACAGCCTAATTCTAAGTGTATTTACTGGGTGCCTTCCTGGCATAATCTACAACATAGAAAAATGGAGGCAGATACAATGCAACTATGGTGTTTGTTTGTGGGACAGTGCAGAAAACAACATTCCAATAAAAACCTGTGAAGACCAAAAATCATATCTTGAATGTAAATTCTGGTTCGGTGAAATTTTCCAATTACTGCCAATATGGTGGTTAAGAGGAATACTTGAGAAAATCACATATATCTTATCAGATCCATTAGCATTGATTTTTGCATTGGCTGATTATATAATCTGCCCTATCTCCCCTGCTCCGCTAAGCGGAGCCTGTAAGTTAGTAAAAGGGATAGCAATAACTGCCCAGATATTCGTAGACATTCAGGCTCTCTTTGACACCAACAACTGGAAAGTCCAGGGCGATATGTGCGAAGTTTATTTTGACAGGCTTGATGAGCTGGAAGGTGAAGGAGATGAAGAAGATTGACAGCAGAGGTTTGATTGGTTAAAATGTTTGCAAAACTTTCGAACAAAGTGAGGAAGGGTTACAAAAAATGAAATTTTTTGAAAGACACAAATGGCCGGCATTCAAAGGGATTATGATTATTGCTGACAAAGCTTGCTTTGCTCAGCTAGGGAAAATCCTTTATTTTCCCATGCTGATAGTTGTAATTTCGGTATTTTCATTTATATATTCAGCTTTGCTGAATATGCTCAAAAAATCCTTTTTTGCTGCTTCCTTTACAGCTGATAATAAATTGTTTTCAAATGGTAATTCTATTACATGGAATATAGTTATGGGAACTGGGATGACCTAAAATGAATAATCAAATAACCTCAAAAAATTATGAAAGATTGTTATCCAATATAGGGAGCCTACTGGAAGAAGGCAGAAAACGAGCAGTTGTTCAATTGAATAATATTATTGTTGATACCTATTGGAATATTGGCAGGCAGATAGTTGAATTTGAGCAGAAAGGCAAAGAAAAAGCAGAATACGGAAGCAAATTGCTGGAAAATTTATCAAAAGATCTAAAGCTAAAGCATGGAAAAGGATTTAGCAGAAGCAACATTATTTATATGAGGTTATTCTATATAAAATATCAAAAAAGTGAGACGCTGTCTCACCAATTAAGCTGGTCTCATTATTTTGAATTGCTTAAGATAGAAGATGATCTCGAGCGTTCATTTTATGAAAATCAATGCATAAAAGAAAAATGGTCTGTAAGGGAGCTAAAACGGCAAAAAGATTCAGCTTTATTCCATAGGATTGCATTAAGCAAAGATAAAAAAAGGGTTTTGGAATTAGCTCAAAAAGGGCACATTGTCAAGAAAGCAGAAGATTTGATAAAAGACCCCTATGTATTGGAATTTCTCGGCCTTTCTGAAGAGCATAAATACTCTGAAGCAGAACTGGAACAAAAGATTATTGATAATTTGCAGAAATTCTTATTAGAGCTAGGCAGGGGATTCAGTTTTGTGGCTAGGCAGTTTAGAGTTACTCTTGGGAATGCACATTATCATATTGATTTGGTGTTTTACCACAGGATATTAAAATGCTTTGTGTTGATTGATTTGAAGATAAACGAAGTAAGCCACTTAGATACAGGCCAGATGAATATGTACTTAAACTATTTCAAAGCTGAAGAGATGACTGCAGGAGATAATGAGCCTGTAGGGATAATTTTGTCTGCTGAAAAAGACCATTTATTAGTCAAATATGCTCTAGGCGGAATTTCCAATAAGTTATTTGTTTCAAAATATAAACTGTATCTGCCCAGCAAAGAAGAGCTGGAAAGAGAGATAAAGAGGTTATTATAAAATGTTCTCCAGACACAAATGGCCATCATTCAGCGGGATTTTAATGATTGCTGACTTTGCTCAGCTAGGGAAAATCCTTTATTTTCCCGTGTTGATAGTTATAATCCCAGTGTTTAGCTTTCTCCAATCTTTGATTGGAGGTTTAGAAAAAGCTTTGCTTTTTCAAAAAGCTTTCCTTACAGCTGATAACAAATTGATTTCAGCTGGAAATTTAGTTACTGGGAATATGGTGAAGGTTACGGGGATGGTGGGAAGATGGTAAAAAGTAAATCGATAATGATTGCAAAAGAAAACTACAATCAAATATTAGGTAAGATTATAGATCATATCGAAAAATCAAAGATTAGGGCATTCAGCGAGGTAAACAAATCCCTCTTAAGTGCTTATTGGAATATTGGAAAAGAGCTAAGCAAAAATTCTTCATATGGTAAATCAGTTGTAGAAAAGTTATCCTATGATTTAAGGCAAAAATACGCCTCTGTAAAAGGATACTCTATAAGGAACTTGTGGAATATGAAAAGGTTCTATGAAACCTACCAAAAACTGCAACCAGCGGTTGCAGAATTGCTCTTTGATGTTCCATGGACTAATCATATACTTATTATGGATAAAACCGATTCCAATGAAGAGAAACAATTCTATTTAAAGATGTGCATAAAGGAAAGATGGAGCAAACGAGAGATTGAGCGGCAGCTTAATTCGTCTTTATTTGAAAGATACATGCTTGCTGACAAGCCGGAAAAGGTAACTGCCTTGCTGCCAAAGCATAAATCTCAGGATATAACTAAACATCTTAAGGAGGAGTACGTCCTTGAGTTTTTGGATTTAGGAAGTGAATACTCAGAGCAGGAGCTTGAGCAGGCTATACTGGACAATATCAGGGATTTCTTCCTGGAATTCGGTAAGTCTTTTGCTTTTATGGGTTCGCAATATGTTATTGATATCAGCGGGAGGGAAAACAAGATTGACCTGTTGTTTTACCATAGGGAATTGCATTGTTTGGTTGCTGTTGACTTGAAGATAAGCGGATTTGAAGCGGCCTATGTGGGCCAAATGCAGAAGTACTTGGCAGCTTTAGATGAAAAAGTGAAGCTTCCTGACGAAAAAGAAAGTATCGGCTTGATACTATGCAAATCCAAAAACCATGAAGAGGTAAGGTTTGCACTTGCAAAAACATTATCCCCTATAAAAGTTGCTACCTACACAACAAAGCTTCCTGACAAAAATCTTATTTTAAAAAGGTTAGAAATGATAAAATTGCCAAACAATGCAGAGGAAAGCGGTTAAAATGTTCTCCAGACACAGATGGCCGACCTTCGAAGGGATTATGCTTATTTTAATAGTTATAATTTCAGTGTTTTCATTTGTATATTCAGCTTTGCTGAATATGCTCAAAAAATCCTTTTTTGCTGCTTTCTTCACAGCTGATAATAAAGTTAGCTTGTTTTCATCTTCTGGCAGTTCAGTTACAGGAAATATGGTGAAGGTTACTGGGATGGGTGTAAAATGAATAAAGAAAGATTCAAAGAAACAGAATTCCTGGAATTAAAGAAATCAACCTCTGAGTTAAAAGAAGCTGTAATCTCCATATCCTCTATTTTAAACAAGCATCAAAGAGGGGAAATCTATTTTGGCATAAAAAATAGCGGTGAAGTTGTAGGCCAGGATGTCTCTGAAAGGACAATAAGGGAAATATCAAAAACTATTTCCGATAATATTGAGCCTAAAGTATACCCTAAAATTAAAGAGGTTCTGATTGATGGCAGGAAATGTGTGCATATAGAATTTATCGGCCATGAGATTCCTTATTATGCTTATGGAAGGGCATACATAAGGGTAGGTGATGAAGACAGGCAGTTAAGCGCAAAAGAGCTGGAAAACCTTATTCTAAAAAAGAACAAAGATAAATTAAGATGGGATCATGAGATATGTGAAAAAGCAAAGATTGAAGATATCAGCTCATCCAAGATTAAGAAGTTCCTAAAAGAAGCTGAACTAAAATATGATTCAACAGAATCTGCTCTTGACAAATTGATGTTGCTAAGGGACTGGAAATTACTGAATACAGCAGTCATCCTTTTTGGAAAGAAGCCTCAATCGTTTTTCCCTAATGCAAAACTGCGATGCGCTGTTTTTGCCACAACAACCACTTCAAGCACTATAGACATGCAGGATTTTGAGGGGGACTTGTTTTATTTAATTGAAGAGGCCCAAAAATATGTGCTAAGGAACATTCATACAGGCATGCGCTTAGAGGGATTAAAGAGGATAGATATCCCTGAAATAGATAAAGATGCGTTGCGAGAGTCAATAATTAATGCTTTCTGCCATAGGGATTATTATGCTTATGATTCTGTAAGCATAGCTGTATTCAAAGACAGGGTAGAGATAAGAAATCCTGGCAGCCTCTTCGGGGGGTTAACAATAGAAAAAATAAGAAAAGAAAATGTCTCAAAGCGAAGAAACGAGATTATAGCAGAAATGTTTAACAAGGTGCATTTTGTTGAGCGGTGGGGAAAAGGGATAGAACTGATGCTGTCAAAAGAGCCAAAAACCAAATTTAAGGAAGTTGCCGGCGTATTCACAGTTGTTTTCGAAAGAAAGGCTGTTGAGGCTGCCCCCCAAGACACTATAAAAGACACTATAAAAGACACTATAAAAGACACTATAAAATTACTGCCAAAAAATGAAAGAATAATCCTAAACGAGATTATAAAAAATCCAAAAATTACAAGCGAACAATTATCTAAAGCAATTGGAATAAACCTAAGGAATACTAAAAAAAACATTGAAAAATTAAAAGAAAAAATGATTATACAAAGAGAGGGTTCGCGGAAAGCAGGCCACTGGGAGGTCATCGGTTAAAATGTTCTCACGACACAAATGGACGGCATTCGAAGGGATTTTATTGACTGCTGGCTTTGCTCAGCTGGGGAAAATCATTTATTTTCCCGTGTTGATAGTTATAATTTCAGTGTTTAGCTTTGTATGCAAAGTTTCTCGCAAACTTTGCATGTCCTTAGAAAAATCTTTGATTTTTCTGGGACACAAGAAAATTAAAGATAATTTTCTTGCTGCTTTCCTTACAGCGGATAATAATAGTTTGATTTCATCTGGAAATTTAGTTACAGGGAATATGGTGAAGATTACTGGGATGGCTGGAATATGAAAAGAATAATATTAGACACTAACATTTATGGTGAGCTGGTGATTGACATTGATGTAGAAAAAATAATCAATAATATTGGCGTTGAAGATAACGTAATATATGGAATGAAGATAATAAGAAAAGAGCTAAGGGATACGCCAAAAGATAAAATTTATGGGGCTAAGAAGATGAGAATAATCGTGCTTAGCGCATACGACCAAATCATTAGGGATCATGAGCTAAGTACTACTAATCAAACGAAAAATCTTGCTGAAGAGTATTTTTTAACCTACCAAAACCTTGGAGGGTCAAAAGGAAGAGGAGAAATGGAAAATGACTTGTTGATAGTTGCAGCGGCCGCATTGAATAATCTGGATATTGTAATTTCAGATGATTGCCCTTCAATATGCTCCGATAAGGCATTGCAGTCATATAAAATTATAAATGCCTTAAAAAGGCTAAGAACGCCCAATTTCGTAAGGTATCTTGAATTTAAGAGGTGGTTCTCTTGATAAATTCATGGGCAGCCCTAATAAAATCAGGATCCTTTTGCGCTTCCTTAATTTGCTCTATCAATTTATCCATTGAGGTTTTTTTAGGCTTCATAGTGTATGTTAAACAAAACCAATATATAAATCTTGCGCTTAAAAGAGGCTAAACAATGTTTACAAAACGCAGATGGACGGCATTCGAAGGGATTTTAATGACTGCTGACTTTGCTCAGCTGGGGAAAATCATTTATTTTCCCGTGTTGATAGCCATAGTTTCAGTCAATCCAAGATTATTTTCATGCGGAAATATGATAAAGAGGGCAAGATA
>JAHJAV010000097.1 GCA_018813685.1 Nanobdellota archaeon
CGGCTGAAATAAGCGGGTTCTTTCAAGATTTACATCTATTTACAGAAGTGGTATGTTTGCGGAGTTCTGGCAAGCTTCGACCGAAGAGTTTCAAATTTTCTTTAGAGCATCAGAAGCGTGTCCAGTCTGGACTATCAGAATAATATTTTTTATTATAATTGATGTGCTATCTGAGAAAATTTGGAATTGTAGATAACATCGGGCTAAGCCCTGTTCAACTCTCCGTTAGGATTGGATTTTAGTGCAACGATGCCGTAGGCAAAAATCCAAAGTAAAATTTCAATTGTTAATTATGAATAATGCCGAAGGCACTATTTTTTTAGAGCGGGGGAGCCCCTACTATTCCGAAAGGTTTTTAAGAGGTTTAATATTCCAAATAGTTAAGAGGTGTTAGTACCTCAGAAACTTATTCTGAGAAAAGAAAATGAAGTTAGAAGAATATTTAGAAAAATTGAAAACTTGCCCAGATGGGAGATTAGAAGGAGAATTAGGAATCTATGATAATTGGGGGATGTTCCTTAATGCTGATTTTGAAGAAGTATTGGGGTGGTTTAATCAATCTGATCAATATAAATTTCATGAATTAAGTGGGGACTATCATAGATTTGATTATGTTTCTGGCACAGTTAGGGTACAAGTTTTTAATTGGCTTGCAGGATGTACATTAACAGGTGGTGGACTCAATAATAACGAAGTGGAAAGAGAACACTTCGATAGACAGAAACGGAATTATAATATGACTGTTATGTTACATCAGTATCAAGAAAAGAAAATCGAAGGAGAAAACTGGAAAAGGGCAATAGCATTAGTGGTGGATGATGTTTGCAGATTTGCGATTGGAAGAGGTGTGCCTCTTTGTTTACCTGATGCAGTTGGGACAGATTTTCTTAAACCCCATGATTATTCCAGAATAGTTTATTTTCCATAGTTTTTCACGCGAAGCGTGAGGTGGGGCTCCCCCGCTCGTTTCTAACAATTAAAATTTTATTGAGTTGAACACCTATTAAACACAGTTTTAATTGCTGTTTAATGGGGTTTAAGGCTTTTAGGCGAATATTCTATCTTTTGGCAGATAAATGGCTAAGGTTTATATATTCTCTTTCTTTTACATCTATTATGAAAACCAATTTTGCATCTATTGAACTGCATTATATTGTTGATGAGCTACAGTTTCTGGTAGATGGCAAAATAGACAATATCTATAATCCTGAGAAAGATGAGTTTATACTGCAGATGCATGTGCCGAATAAGGGTAAGCAGATACTTAGGATTGTTTCAGGCAAGGTTATTTATATCGCTTCCAGCAAGAAACCAGCAGAAGAGCCGTCTGGGTTCTGTATGTTTTTGAGAAAACATCTTGGGAATGCCAGGCTGAGAGAGGTTAGGCAGATTTACTCAGAAAGGATAGTTGAATTTGTATTTGGGAAAGAAGATGAGCAAAGATTAATTGTAGAGTTTTTTGGAAAAGGAAATGTTATCCTGTGCGATAAGGAGCATACTATATTATCTGCACTGGTCTATCATAAATGGAAGGACAGAGAGATAATGGCAAGGTCAAAGTATACTTATCCTAAGATGAATATTAATTTTATGGATTTTAAAGCTGAAGAGATCAAAGAACTGCTTAAGAAAACAGATAAAAGCCTTGTAAAATGCTTAGCTGCAGAACTTGGTTTAGGGGGATCTTATTCTGAAGAGATATGTTTGATATCTGGGCTGGACAAGGGGAGCAATCCAAATGAGCTAGGTGATAAGGAAATAAAAGGGATTATCAAATCAGTTAAAGGGTTGACAGATAATAATGTTAAGCCATCTATTGTTTATGAGGGGGATAATGCAAAGGATGTTGTTCCTTTTTCTTTAGGAATCTATAAGGGGTTAAAGGAGAAGGAATTTAAGTCCTATAATGAAGCGATTGATTATTTTTTTATCAATGAATTCAAGGAAGAGAAAAAGAAGACTTCACAGGAAAAAGAGATAGAGAGATTAAAAAGGATAGTTGAAAGCCAGCTGGGAAGCATATCTGAATTAGGGTCAAAAGAAACAAAGGAAAGAGAAAAAGCAGAGCTGATATATCAGAATTATGGGCTTTTGAGCAATGTGCTTGAAGAGATGAAGAAAGCAAAGGAAAAATATGATTGGAAAGAAATAAAGAACAGGCTTAAAGGACATAAGCTGATAAAATCAGTAAATGCAAAGGATAAAACAATAGAAGTTGAGTTTTGAAAAGAAAAGTTTATATAAAACAGAATAGGGTTAGGATATATATGCCATCAAGCTTTAATGATAGTATGGGTGAATATCTCGAAAGCAGAAGAAGGAAGAAGCTATTTTCTGGGTTTAAGTCAGATGTTATGAATAAAAAATCTGCTTTTTCAAACAATGCAGTTTCTAAATTTAGTGAATTAAGGGGAGGGATAGTTACAAGATTCAAACAAGTTAAATCTCCTGAGGAAAAGCCAAAACGGGAGATAAGACAGGGAGATATAGATGAGCTGCTTAGGCAGAAAGGGGTAGTTGATAGGCCAATTAAGAAGATTGAGAAGCGTGCTGAGGAAGGAGATGGATGGAAAGAGGTGAGTTTAGAGGTATTTGGGGTGAGCAAGGAAGAAACAAAAGAGGGCGTAATCTCTGTACGGGAAAATACGGAGATCCAAATTGATGATGAGGGTGAGAAGGAACCTATAGTAAAGGCAGAGCCTGAGGAAAAAGATAATGAGATCATATTAGCCAATCAAGATGAAAAGATGATGGCTCTTAAGAAGAGGGTTTCAGACATACTTTTTAAGAAGAAAGAGGCTAAAGAATCAGTAAAGGTTCCTGAATTCAGAAGGAATGTATTGCCTGAATCAATAAGGGAGCAGCCTAAGCACGAAGAGAAAAAAGCTGATCCTGTACAGGATGAGGTAAAAAAGGAAGAAGCCAAGAAATCATTTATAGCTAAGTTTGTAAGTATTGGGAGTTCTTCTGATGATGAAAAAGAGAGAGAAGAAAAACTTAAGCAGGAAGAGGCAAAAGCAGTTAGGGATCATATTGAAACAGAGCAGAGATTGAAGGAAGAGGCGCAGAAACATTCAGAGAACGCAGCAGAGAATGTCGATTTTTCTAATTTTTTCCAGGAAGACGAGAAGATTGAGAGTGTTTCTCAAAATATTGAGCAAGTGCAAGAAGGCGAGACAGAAGAAGAGAAGAAGATAAGGGAATTGATGGAAAATGGGAATGAACAGTAAAGCTTTTAAATAGAATTCTACTTCTCAAATAATAGACGGTCATAGGGGCTTGGTTCCACCCGATCCCATATTCCTAATCTAGTCGGTTAGGATGGGAATTTCGAACTCGGAAGTTAAGCAAGCCTCCGTTCCTGGGTGTACTGCATTGCGCGGGAAACCAGGAAAGCTGTCGCCCTTTTTTATGACATTGTTTTTATCTTAGGATTTTTTAGAAAAGTAGATAAATAATTACTACTATTTTCTATTTTTAGGAGATTAATCCAACCTATAATATATTATGATTAATCAAAAAATAAGAAAATTAAGAACTAATGGTTTTTCACTTAGAGAAATTTCTAAAAAATTATCTATATCTTATTCAACAATTAAAAGAGCTTGTAAACATATAGGGATGTCTAAACAAGGCGAAGAGAGATATCATTTAAAGGTAAAAGGCGTAATTAAGAAAATCAAGATAAAAAAAGGATTGAATGAAGAGAAAGTGAGGATTATCAGCAATCTATTATTTGACGGTGCTGTTTATGTAAATAACTACCATTATTCAATAATGTATGTTAATAGTTCAAAAGAACTTATAAATCAATTTATGGTGGATATGGGTAAAGCCTATAATGTTAATCCTTCTTCATTTGAGGACTGCAGGACTTATTATAGGGTTAAATATCTGTCAAAACAGATATACGCTGATTTGATGAAGTATTTTAAGTCATTCTCAACTTCGGATAAGATGTGTTTTATCCCTTCTATAATTTTGAATAATAATAAATTTAAGACAATCATATTAAGGGCTTTTTGGGAGAATGAGGGCTCTATTTCTAAAGATGGAAAACTATCTGCAGATTTAATGAATCTTAAGATAATCAAACAGTTATCAAGATTACATAATGAACTAGGAATTAAGCATAGCATCAGCAGATACTGGAAGAATGGATGGGCGTATAAACTATTTTTATCCCGATCAAAAGAAAACTATAAAAGGTTTTTAGATTATAACTTGTTCTTGAAATCAATTGCAACAAAAGGCTACTTTATTGGCGATAAGAAAATCGATGTTCTTAAAGAATACTTTGATCGTAAATTTGACTAAATTGGCTTTATGCTAAGAGATTTTCGAAAAGCTCTTACTATTCTAGTACTACAAATACTTCTACATTTACTATCTTTCATAATCTTTTTAAATAAAGGGATTATTCTCTCTATCTAAGGTGTTTTTATGAAAATAGCTGTGATAGGTACAGGGTATGTAGGGCTTACAGTAGGCACTTGCCTTGCTAATCTAGGCAATGAGGTCATGTGCGTAGATGTAGATTCAGTTAAGATAGATAACTTGAATAAGGGGATAATCCCTATATATGAGCCGGGGTTAAAAGAGTTGGTCGATAGGAATGTTAAGGAAAAGAGACTTTTTTTTACTATATCTGTAGGGGAGGCTATCCAGAAGTCTGATGTGGTCTTTATAGCAGTAGGGACCCCCCAGAAAGAAGATAACAGGGCAGATTTGAGTTATGTTGAGAATGTTGCAAAAGATATCGGAAAATATATCAATTCTTATAAGGTGATAGTGGATAAAAGCACTGTTCCTGTCGGAACAGCAGACAGGGTAAAAGAGATAATATCTGAAAATCAGGAAAAAAAGATTGATTTTGATGTTGTCTCAAATCCTGAGTTCCTTAGGGAAGGAAAGGCTATAAAGGATTTCTTTAATCCTGATAGGGTTGTTATAGGTGTTGACTCAGATAAGGCTAAGAAAGTTATGACTTCACTTTACAAGCCATTGGAGAGGACAGATAAGCCGATAATCTTCACAGATATAAAAAGCGCAGAGCTGATAAAATACGCTTCAAATGCATTTTTAACTACTAAGATATCATTTATCAATGAGCTGTCTCATCTGGCTGAAAAGGTTGGAGCAGACATTAAATCAGTTGCAAAAGGAATGGGTTTAGATTCCAGGATAGGCGTGAGATTCCTGCAGGCAGGTGTTGGCTATGGCGGAAGCTGTTTTCCGAAAGACGCAAGGGCTTTGATAGAGACAATGAAGGAGAACAAATGCAGCACATCTGTATTAGATGCTGTTGAGTCTGTAAATGAAGCCCAGAAATTGTCAATAATATCCAAAATAAAAAAACTATTAGGGAATCTGAACAATAAAAAAATAGCAATATGGGGATTGTCATTCAAGCCAAATACAGATGATATAAGGGAAGCTCCTTCTGTTACAATAATAAGTGAACTTCAGAAAGAAGGCGCCAAGATACGTGTGTTTGATCCAGTTGCAATGAACGAAGCAAAAAAAATTCTGAAAAATGTAGAATATGGGGAGGATTCATTTGATGCGCTTATAGGCTGTGATGCTTTAGTTATAGTCACTGAGTGGGATGAGTTTAGGGAATTAGATAAAGAAAAAATGAAAAAAATGCTCAAACAGCCAAATATAATAGATGGAAGGAATATTTACGAGCCCAGTGAAATGAAAAAATCGGGGTTTAATTATGTGGGCGTCGGCAGGTGATTTAAGATCAAGGCAATAATTCTTGCGGCAGGGTATGCAACGCGCCTTTATCCATTGACCCAAGACAATCCAAAGCCCCTTTTAGGGGTAGGAGGCAAACCGATAGTTGAACATTTGATAAGGAAAATAGAAGAGATTGATGGGGTTGATGAAATATTTATTGTTACAAATGCTAAGTTCTATGATGTTTTTGAGAATTGGCTGAGCGGATTCAATTCAACTAAAAAAATAAAGATACTTAATGACAATACTACTTCAAATGAAGACAGATTAGGCTCATTGGGCGATGTTAATTTTGCAATAGAAAAGGAGAATATTAAAGATGATATTTTGCTTGTAGCAGGAGATAATCTTTTTGAGTTCTCACTTAAGGAATTTTTGGATGGGCTAAAACCTACTGGTAAAAGCGCTGTTGTCTTGTACGATGTAGCAGATAGGGAGCTCGTAAAGCAGTATGGGATCGTTGAAGTTGATAAAAACAACAAGATGTTAGATTTTGAGGAAAAACCATCTGAGCCAAAATCAACTTTAGCTTCAACAGGAATATATTTTTATCCCTCTTATGTTTTGCCGATGCTGCAAAACTATGTTCATAAGTATAAGAATAGCGACAAGGCAGGGAATTTTCTGGAATGGCTGCATAAAAATGAAGATGTTTATTGCTATATAACTCAAAAGAGATGGATAGATATAGGCTCATTAGATCAGCTTGAGAAAGCAAGAAAGGAGTTCAATGGATAGAAAAAAAGTAGTTGTTGTAGGCCCAATATATCCTTTTAGGGGAGGAATTGCACATTCCAATACCATGCTTTGTTCAAATCTTTCTAAGAATCATGATGTTACTTCAATATCTTTCAAAAGACTATATCCAAAAATATTGTTTCCTGGAAAGGCACAGAAATACGAAGAAAAAAGGAAGTTTGACATAAAAGTTGAGCATATAATCGATTCAATAAACCCTTTTAACTGGTTGAGTGTTTTTTTTAGGATAAGGAAAATAAATCCGGATATTGTTATACTCCTCTGGTGGACTATATTTTTAGCTCCGTTTTCTTTTACTTTGCTTTTGCTCCTTAACCTTTTTTCGAATATTAAAATTTGCATTTTATGCCATAATGTTTTACAGCATGAAAAAAGGTTTTTTGACAATTTTTTGACAAAATTGATTTTTAAGCGAGCAGATTATTTTGTTGTTCTAGCTTCCATCGATTTAAAAAACCTTAAACATATGGTGCCTAATGCAAAGGTAAAAGTGTTTGTTGAACCAACGTACGACAATTTTTTTTCAGAAGCAGGAATCTCCAAGGAAGAAGCAAAGAAAAGAATCGGATTAAACGGTAGGGTTATTCTATTCTTTGGTTTTGTAAGGCCTTATAAAGGTTTAATGTACTTGATTGATGCTATGCCTTTTGTCCTAAAGAAAATAAACCTGACTTTGCTTATTGCAGGTGAGTTCTGGGGGGACAAGGACAAATATCTCCATCAGATAGAAAAAAATAATTTGTCCGGCAATATAAGGATAGTTGATAAATATCTTCCTGATGAAGAGGTCCCTCTTTACATATCGTGCGCAGATGTATTAGTCCTGCCTTATACTTCTGCAACCCAGAGTGCAATATTACAGACCTCTTTCGGTTTTAACAAACCAGTTATAACCACCAATGTCGGCGGCCTGCCTGATTTTGTAAGAAATAATGAAACAGGGATACTTATACCTCCCAAGGATTCAAAAAAACTGGCAGATGCAATAATTGATTTTTATATAACTAAAAAAGAAAAAAAATTTGTGAATAATATCAAAAGTAAAAGGAATCTTTTTGCGTGGAATGAATCTAGGGAAAAGATATTATTTCACGGCTTGTGAAAGATTTATAAACAAGAATCGATTAATCTTTGAAAATGATACCTGTAGCTGAACCTTTTTTGGGAGAAAAAGAATTAGAGTATGTTACTGACTGCGTCAAGTCAGGTTGGATATCTTCTATGGGCAAGTATGTCAATCTTTTTGAAGGAGGATTCAGCAAATACTGTAATTCTAAACATGGTGTTGCTGTTTCCAATGGCACTGTCGCTTTGCATCTGGCTTTGGCTGCATTGGGCATCGGAAAGGGTGATGAGGTCATAATACCTGACCTGACATTTGTGGCTACTGCAAATGCTGTTGCTTATACAGGCGCAAAGCCAGTTATGGCAGATATTGATAAGGAAACATGGTGCATAGATACTGAAAAGATAAAAGATAAACTAACTAAAAAAACAAAAGCAATAATCCCTGTGCATCTTTATGGCCATCCCTGTGATATGGACCCAATAATGGAACTTGCTGATGGAAGGGAGATAAAGGTTATTGAAGATGCTGCAGAGGCACATGGAGCTGAATACAAGGGCAAGAAAGTAGGGTCTATAGGGCATATAGGGTGTTTTTCTTTTTACGGCAATAAGATAATAACAACAGGCGAAGGAGGCATTTGCTTGACTGATGATGAAAAACTGGCAGAGAGGATGAGATTCCTTAAGGATCATGGAATGTCAAAAGAAAAAAGATATTGGTATGATGAGATAGCTTATAACTATAGGATGACAAATATCCAGGCAGCTTTAGGTGTTGCACAGCTTGAGAAGATTGACAAGATAGTTGAAGCAAAGAGAAAGAATGCCCAGATATATAATTCATTACTGAAAGGCTTAAAAGATATTGTTTTGCCTGCGGAAAAGGAATGGGCTAAGAATGTTTACTGGATGTATTCTATACTCGTCGATAATAGAGATGAATTGATCAAGAAGTTAGAGAAGAACGGGATAGATTCTAGACCATTTTTTTATCCGATACATCAATTGCCAATGTATAAACTTGATGGCCAGTTTCCAGTGAGCAATGAGGTTTCAATTAAGGGAATTAATCTTCCATCATCACCTACGTTGGCAAGGGAGCAGATAGAACATATTGTTAAGGTGATTATTTCTTCCTGAGTACAAGAACAAAACTTGGCAGGAAAAAACATAGCTTATCTATTAAGATATCTGGCATTAAGAAGAATAACTTTGATAAATTGTGGAATGGAATGTCATGCGCATTATATTTTCCAGGGTTTTTTAATATCTTTTTTGTGATGTTATCCACATTCCATCCCCTTAACATTTGATTTAGCCTTCCAAAGCTGACCAGGGTTATATCATATTCTTTGTTTTTTAAGAGCCTAAGATATAATTGGGATATTGTTTTTGGAAAAAAAGAGAGAAATGGGAGATTGAAGTGCCTTTCAAAAACCCAATATCTGTTAGGGGTTGCTAAATAGCATATTCCGTTGTTTTTTAATACCCTCTTTATCTCTTCCAGGTGCCCTTTTTGATTAGTTATGTGCTCTAACACATGATTGGATATGATTATATCCAATGAATTATCCTTGAAGGGCAGTTTATAGCTTTTTACAAGCATAAACTTAAATTTCTTGTTTGGAACAGTTTCATCTATAAGATCAATACCCATCACTTCTTTGCTTACTTTGGCCAGCTCATTAGCGATTTCCCCATTACCCACTCCTATGTCTAGAAGTCTTGATTCTTTCAGATTTTTGTATTCTTTTAAGATAGAAATTATCTTTTTTGCTTTGGTTATCCTTCCTGTTTTGACAGCGTGAGATTTTGACATACTAAATCAGTCTTAGGATATTTAGTATATTTAAAAATCTTTTGCAATTCAAATTCTTTTTAAGAAAGATATATAAATGATATCTCTTTGAGGGATGTAATGGTCGGCATTTTTCAGATGATCAAGCTGTTTAAGCTGTCTTTGCTTAGGGGAAATTCAGATCAGGATTATTTTGATTTTCAGGCTTATCAAGGTAAGTTAATAGTTTCTGAGCTTATGGCTAGGGGAGTAAACCTAAAAAATAAGGAGATATTAGATTTGGGGTGCGGGATAGGCGGCTATTCTTCTCAATTTTATAAAGAATCAAGGAAACTGACTGCAGCAGACATAAATAAGCCAAAAATACTGCTGAAGAAATGCCCTAATATAAACTTCCTTAAATTTGATGCATGCAAAAAGTTTCCCTTAAGCTCTAAGAAATTTGATCTTGTTGTCTGCAGCAGCACCATAGAACATGTCTGCAATCCATTAGGGCTGCTGAAAGAGATAAATCGAGTTCTTGATGATGGGGGTAGATTAGTACTAACTTTCCCTCCTTTTTATTCTCCTTTTGGGGGACATACATTCAAGCCGTTTCATTATCTAGGTGAAAAAATGGCAATAAGAATCAATAATCTTATCAGAAAGCAGAATGTAAAATCTTACAGCACTGCATATGGGAATTGGGGGCTTTATCCTTTAAAGATATCTGATGTTGAGAATTTATTGAAGAAGTCAGGATTTACAATTAATGATAAATGGGTTAGATTTTTCCCTATAAACATAGCTAAGATACCTTTTCTTAATGAGCTTGTAACATGGCACATAAACTTTTTGTGCGAGAAGCCTTAATTTCTTGGATTATTTTTTGAAGATATTTTGCTCCATCTGATCAAGAATGGCATCAATAAAGCAGCTAGGGCATACATTATCAAAGACGAAATTAAGTATATTCCTGTTACTGTACTCACATCATACCCCCTTACCCCAAAAAGGAAAACAGAAAAAGATTCCCTTATTCCAAGTCCACTTAGGCTTATTGGAACAAGAGCTGCAAGGGTGGTTATGGCTGTTATTGCAGCTATTAACGGGATAGATGCATATTTTCCTATTGATATAAAAAGAACAAAAACCACCAAAGACCTTAAAACTAAGCTTAATATGTTTAGGATTAAATTATACATCAGGTAAATTTTTTTCTCCTTTTTTAGATAAGAGAATGTTTTTGAAAATCCTTCAAATTTCTGTGTGATAGACTTAAAAAAGAATTTTTTTATCAAACCAATGCCTCTTTTTGAGAGCACAACAAAGCCCAATGCAATTATTATGCCGCTTAGTAATATGATTATGAATATGTTCTGTACAAATACTGCAAAATAAAATAATCCTATGAAAGAAAAGATAAAATGGGTTAATATTGCTGTAAATTTGTCAATGATGAATATAGCTGTGCTTTCTCCTATCTTAAGGCCTTCATCTTTTAATGGTTTTACCATATAAAGTTCACCTATCTTTGCAGGGGAAAAAAGGCCAAATGCCCATGCTAGGGTGGTGTAATTTAACATCTTGTTGAATGTTACTTTTTTGTCAAGGGCCGAGACTAAGACCCTTATCCTCATTGTGAATATTACAATGGTAGATATAAGCAAAATTAATGAAACTAATACCCAACAGATGTTCATGTCTTTGACTGTGTTATATACTTTTAGTGGATTGCTGTAATAGATTAAAACAGATATTAACAATAAACTTATTGTTATTTTTATTATATTTTTTAACCATCTCATTTTTTGTTCATGTCAGCCAGCAATCCGAAAAGGATTATCTGTATTCCAGAAAATATAAGCAGGAGCATGAGGAACAATAGGCCAAGATGGCCGCTTATCCCGGTTGTCAGATGGAGATAAATGAAATATAATCCTATTAACATACCTGCTGTAAGAAAAGAACCCCCTATCTTTCCAAAAAACTTGAGCGGCTCATAATCACGGTAAACTCTTAATATGTTCATCCATGCCTTGACTGCATACTCCAAAGGATTTTTTATCAATCTGCTTTTTCCCTTTCTTTCTGCGAAATAAACAGGAACTTCAACAATCCTGAATTTATTTAATACTGCTTTGATCACTTGTTCCTGGGTGTAAGTGTGGTTAGACTTAATCTCTATAGCGGCAACTTCTTTTGTAAATGCCCTAAATCCAGTCTGGCCATCGCTTATCTTTGTTCTAGTTATGTTTGAGATTACCTTTGAAAATGCCCTGTTGCCTATCTTTTTGATCAGGGGCATGCTTTCAATCCTTCCCTTGAATCTAGAACCAAGAACAAGATCTGCCCTTTTGTTTTTTATAGGCGCTATCAGTTTAGGTATTTCAGAAGCAAGGTATTGGCCGTCTGCGTCTGTGTGGACAATTATATCCGGATCTAGTTCAGCTGCTTTTTTCATCTCTGTCCTAAATGTTTCAGCTAAGCCATAGTTAATGGGGTGTGAGAAAACAATCACGCCTTCTTTTTTTGCTATTTCGCTTGTTTTATCTTTGCTGCCGTCATCTATAACTAGGATTTTGCATTCTGCACTAATCTCATGCATAACTTTCTTTATATCCCTGATTACCCTGCCTATTGTCTTTTCTTCATTATAAGCAGGTATTGTTATTACTACTTTCATTTTCCTATGGAAAGGGTAAACTATTTAAATAGGTTTCGGATAGCAGATAAAGGGGATATCATGAGCATCATAACTATACTATTATTTTTAGTTTACACTTATGGATTAGGGTTTAGTGTAACTTTTTTTATCAAGAATTCTGATAATTTTTTTGAGAAGCACCTAATGAGATTAGGGATTGGATTAGGGGTTTTTCCTATTCTCGGGATTATTTTTGATCTGATACATATACCTATTGATTGGAAGATGTTTTTAATTGTGTCTTTGGCTATTCCAGCGTATTCTTTTTTTACCAAGGTTGTTAAGGGAAATATCCCTCAAATTAATTTTAAGATTACAAAATCAGACCTTTATGTTTTGGTTGTATTATTGGTGTTCCTGTTTTCTTTGTATACCTATGCTTCTGGGGCGTTTAAGTATCCTTATTTGGAGGATGATGATCCCTGGGCGCATGCTGTCGGAATAAAGTATGTTTCAGTTGAAAAGAACTTAAGGCCAGAGCCTGGTTTTTTTATGTATCTGAATCCTTATCCTCCTGCTTATGATATGATCATGGGTGTGCTTCACCAAACATCACCTTCAATCATGTGGACAATGAAATTCTTTAATGCCCTGATAATCTCATTGAGCATATTGTTTTTTTATTTCTTTGTTAAGGAGTTTACTTCCAGCAAAGGCAAGGCATTATTTTCGACTTTTGTTTTAGCTATGATTCCATGTTATATGAGCCATTTTATATGGGCTATTTCATTGATTGTTCCATTGTTTTTTGTTGCTATGTACTGTCTTGAGAGAATAAAATATGATAAGAAATGGTTTTTTGCAGGTGTTTTGGTTATCGGCGGGATATCATTAACACAACCAACACATGCTATCAAGTTGGGTGTTATGTTGATTCTTTATTTTGGGGTAAAAAGTTTAATTGAAATGAAATTCAATAAGGAAATCCTGTTTTCAATATTAGGGGGTTATTTGGTATCATTAGTGTGGTGGGCAGGAAGATGGAGATCTATACTTGGCAAGATGACTGGTGAGTCTTCAATAGGGAGTATAGGCGGCTCTTCTTTTAATCTGTTTTCTTTTATAAAAAAGGCTCTTCCGCCTAACAGCGGCACTGCAACAAGAGTATATACTTTCAATGATTTTTTTGTTGCGAAAACTCAGAATATGATAAACAATCCAATAGGGGTAGGCATTGTTTTGTGCATATTAGTTGCTTTTTCTCTGGTTTATGTATTGATTAAATACAAATCCTTATTTAATAAGGAGAATAGCTGGTTATGGGTGAGTTTAGCTTGGTTTATATTTACTTTTTTAGGGGTAAATTCAATGACATTCAATCTGCCTATTGGGTTGTATGCTTTTAGGATTTGGATGCTTTTGGCAATACCTATTTCAATCCTTGCTGCAGAAGGGACTTGGTTTTTATTGGGATATGCTGATAAAAAAGGTATGGGAAAAAGCTTATTACTTTTTGTTATAATATTAGGCATTATATTCACTTCAGGGTATCAGAAGTATGCTGTGAATACTGCGAATTGGCCTCCGGGTGTAGGGTGGACATCTATGGATGAGATTCAGGGGTATACCTGGCTTAAAACATTGCCTGCTGATACCAAGGTTTTTACGTTTGTGAGCGAAGAACCAATAATAGGATTTGATAAGTATACTTGCTTGTGGTGTAATGACGAGATTTCTTTTAAGAAGGACGCAATAAATAAAAGTATTGGAGAGATCCATAATTGGCTAAAAAGCAAAAAGTATGAATATCTAGTCATGAGCGGAAGAACATACAGCCAACTTGAAGAAACGTTTGGCAAGAACGAGACAGCAAACTTAGTTAATAAGAAATTGGATGAGATATCTCATTCTAATCTGTTTACTGTGGCATATCAGAATCAGGGAATGATATTGTTTAAGGTTCTATAGGTTTTTGAATGATTTATTTACATAAAATCATAAAGCTTATAAATAAGTTCGTTATATATTGAATGATCATTCATTTTGGAGGTTTAAAATCTTAACAAACAACTCAAAGAAGATATTATCTTATCTTGTGAATAATCCTAAAAGCAACATAAGCATCAACCAACTTTCAAGGCTTTTGGATATAAGTGTAGGCAGCACACATCAAATACTCAAAGAATTTGAAACAGAAGATATTGTTTTGTCTGAGCCTGCAGGCAATTCTATAATCTATCATATTAATTTTAACAATACTATGACAAGAAAACTTGTTGATG
The DNA here is from genome assembly GCA_018813685.1 of Nanobdellota archaeon. GTDB lineage: Archaea > Nanobdellota > Nanobdellia > Woesearchaeales > JACPBV01 > JAHJAV01. Next base: position 14,279 of record JAHJAV010000097.1, read on the forward strand.
AGCTTAGATCAAATGAACCTCAAGAGAATGTTAAGAAGACTAAGATAGTGTGCACTATCGGTCCATCTACTGATAGTGTGGCTATGATAAGAAAACTTATTGAGAATGGGGCAGATGTAATCCGTATAAATTCTTCGCATTGTACAGAACAATCTATGTTGGAGCTGATCAGTAATATAAGGAAGGCAAATGAGTTTGTCCCTATACTTATAGACATTCCAGGGGTAAAGGTAAGATTAGATAAATTTAATGGAGAATTTTTTTTTAAAAAAGGAGATATCCTGAACTTTTGCTCTAATAAAAAAGAAGGGTGCATACCTGTTGACCATGATGGTTTTCATAATAAGATGTCTAAGGGAGCTCATTTTTCTATGGATGATGGAACAGTCGGTTTTGCAGTAGAAAAGATAGAAGGAGATATTATTTCATGCATTGCTTTGAACGATGGGGCAATAAAAGGCAGAAAAGGCATAAATGTTCCAGGACTTAATCTAGGTGGGTGCCATTTAACCCCTGTTGATAAAAAGCTTATAACATTTGCCATAAAGAATAAGGTTAACTTTATAGGGATATCTTTTATCAAAAGTGCACAGCAGGTTGAGAAAATAAACGAATTAATGAAAGGGACTGATGTAAAATTAATCTCTAAAATAGAAACTCAGGAAGCAATAGATGAATATCCCCAGATAATTGAGAAATCTTATGCAATAATGATTGACAGGGGAGATTTAGGTGCAGAGGTTGGTTTGGAGAGAATACCTCGCCTGCAGAAGAAGATAATAAATGAATGCAACTATCAGGGAAAACCTATAATCATAGCAACCCAGATGCTTGATTCAATGAGGATTTCTCCATACCCCACTAAATCAGAGATAACTGATGTTGCAAATGCTGTTTTGGATGGAGCTTCTGCACTGATGTTATCTGCTGAGACTGCAGTTGGCAAATACCCTTTGGAAACAGCCTCTACAATGAGGAAGATCATTTCTGATATAGAAGGTGAAGTCAAATACAGGACTTTTGAGGATAATATAAGCCGGGATGATTTTACAGATGTTATGGGTGCTGCAGTTGCTAAGATCACCAATCTGATAAAAATAGATAAGATTGTATGCATCACAAGCGGAGGCTATAGTGCAAGGATGCTTGCCAGGCACAAATTACCCACATGGATTATAGCAGCTACTGACAATCCAAGAGTTGCATCTATAATGAATCTTGTATGGGGCGTAATGCCTTTTTTGGTCAATATTAAAATAGACAATAGCGGTTCTGTAGAACAGAAGCGAAAGATAGTTATGGAGTGCCTTGATAACGGATTAATTGAAAAAGAAGACACTATACTGATACTTGGCGCTGTTTTTCCGAACAATAGGAAGATAACCAACATGATAGAACTACATAAAGTGAGGGAATTTATTGGTTATTTTAAGGAGGCTGAAAAAAAATGATCGATCCGCATGGGGGCAAGTTAATAAATCGCGAATTAACAGGTAATTCAAAGGAGAAAGCTATTGAAGAGTCAAATGAGATAAAAGGATTAACTGTGCATAGAGATACTTTACTTGATATAGGGAATATTGCTACAGGCGCTTTTAGCCCATTGAATGGTTTTGTTTTACAGAATGATTTTATCTCAATAATCGAGAGCAATACACTTGAGAATGGAATTCCATGGACTATTCCAGTTACTTTTCCTGTTCAAGAGATTAAAGGCATAAGCGAGGGAGATGATGTTGCATTATTTGATGAATCTAAACGTCCAATTGCAATATTGCATCTAGAACAGATATATAAATTTAATTTCAACGAAGCAGCTAAATCTATCTTTGGCACTATTGACCTTAATCATCCGGGTGTGAAAAAGATGTATGATATGGGGAATACTCTTCTTGGGGGGGAGGTAGATATGATCAATGTCCCTTCGCCTATTGTTGGTAAGTATGAGCTGACTCCTGAGCAAACAAGACAGAAGTTTAAGGAATTAGGTTGGAAAAGAATAGTTGGGTTCCAAACAAGGAACGTGCCTCATACAGCGCACGAGTACCTGCAGAAAGCTGCATTGGAACTGACAGACGGCATATTATTGCACCCCCTTATTGGATGGAAGAAAAAAGGAGATTATAAGCCGGAAACAATAATGAAGGGATATGAAGCATTAATCAAGTATTATTATCCAAAAAACAGGGCTGTATTATCAGCATTAACAACCCAGATGAGATATGCAGGGCCAAAAGAAGCTGTGTTTCATGCAATAATAAGAAAGAATTTTGGATGCACTCATTTTATTGTGGGGAGAGATCATGCAGGTGTAGGCAAATATTATGATAAATATGCCGCACATAAAATTTTCGATACTATAGGAGATATAGAGATTGAGATATTAAAGCTTATGGGGCCTTATTTCTGCAAGCATTGCGGCCATATAACAACAGAAAAGACATGCCCTCACCCACCAGAGGAGCAGATACAGATAAGCGGGACAGTGATAAGGGATATGCTTTCAAAAGGTGAAATGCCCCCTAAAGAATTCATGAGGGAAGAGATTTCAAAGATGCTCAGCAAAGAGGACCTTAATTAAAATGAAAGGTTATACTATATGGTTTACTGGCTTATCAGGTTCCGGAAAGACTACAATAGCAAATAAACTTGCAGATATATTGAGGAAAAGAGGGAAATCATTAGTTGTTCTCGATGGTGATATAGTAAGAAAAACACTTTCTGCTGATTTAGGCTACACTAAGGGAGAGAGAGATAAACATATTACCAGGATAGTTCATGCCTGCGAGCTGATAACTAAGAATCATGTGATTAATATAGCGTGCGTTATCTCTCCTACCCGACATATTCGAAAGTATGCAAAAGACCTTATCGGGAAGGATAATTTTATTGAAGTTTATGTAAAATGCCCGCTTGAGGTTTGTGAAAAAAGAGATGTAAAGGGCCATTATGCAAAAGTCAGATCAGGGGAGATAGAACATTTTGTTGGGATCAATGTGCCTTATGAGGAGCCTTTGAACCCTGATTTAGTTCTTGAAACTGATAAAGAGAGTGTAACTGAGTCTGCAAATAAGCTTATTGATGAGATGGTAAGCAGGAAGATAATATGATCAGATGTTGAGTGCAGGATTTATTTACCTAAAATCATAAGGTTTAAAAATAGCTGTCTGATCTCAAGATTAAATTATACAGGAGATTTAAATGAGCAAGGTATCATGGAAGGAAATTAAGGAATACCACCGGAAGAAACCGAAGAATATTTTTTTGTTAAGCTCTTATTTTGCACCCTATCTGACAAAATTACTTTTACATACATCTATCACTGCAAATCAGGTTACATTTTTTTCATTTCTCTTTTCATTTATAGCTGTTCCTCTTATAGCGTTTGGGGATTATAAATGGACAATCATAGGGTCTGTTCTTCTACAGTTCATACTCATTATGGATGCTTCAGACGGCGCAATTGCCAGAATCAGGAAGACTACTGGAAAATTTAGTGCTTATTATGGTGGATTTATGCATGATTTTATCCCTATATTTTTGATTATTGCAATGAGCATAAAATCTTACATATTTTTTGATAATTATATGTTTTTTATAGCTGGTATGATAACTATCACTGCGATGTTCTTGACAGGATACAGCAGATTTTACAAAGATAGGGTAGCAGTTAAATACATGTTAAGGTATGGTAAAAAACTGGTTTCGGATCAAGTAGTGGATGTTCTGCCGAATCCTGTAATGCCCAATGAAGATGCGCTGCAAGATAAGACCAAAACAAAAAGCAATGTTGGTTTTATAGAAAAAAATGTTAAGAGATTTAGATTTATGGAAAAAATCATATTCTTTTTCAATTCATTCAGCCACTTGCTTGCTTTTGTATTGATGTTGTCTGTATTTAATATTCTTCATTATGCACTGTTCTTTTATGCCCCGTTTTACATTATCATATGTATACTAAAAGTTTATGTAGAGGTTAAGAAGGGGTTAAATGAATATGTTTTTGAGGACCGAAAATAGAAAAATAATATAAACTAATGTTAATTCGATTTTTAATTATGGCACAACTTAAAAAATATGTCGATTTGCACATACATACTGATGCTTCTGACGGGGCTCTTTCTGCTAAGGGTACTGTAAGGAAAGCCATAGAACATGGATTGAGCGCTATAGCTATAACAGACCACGATTCAATAGACAATGTGGCAATTGCTGTTAAGGAAGGCAAGAATCATGGGTTACTGATAGTTCCAGGTGTAGAACTTACAGTAGATGATTATAGAAATAATATAATTGATATACACATTTTGGGATTATTTATCGATATTCACAATAAACCTCTTAACCAATTGCTAATGATTTCGAAGAAAGAGAGGTTTAATCAGAAAAAATGCATTATAAATAAACTTCAGGCCCTGGGCTATAAAATAAATTTTGAGGAAGTTAGGGAGACTGCAAAAGGGGAAATAGGAAGGTTGCATATAGCCCATGTTTTGTTGAAGAGAAATAAGCAGTTGAAGAATCTAGGGTATATCTTTGAGCATCTGCTTGGGGTAGGGAAGCCTGCTTATGCAAGGAGGAAGCACGAAACAGGATTAAAAGAAGCGATTTCTGCAATACATAGTGCAGGAGGAATTGCTGTTCTGGCGCACCCCTATCTGTACGATTCTGATTTTGATAATCTGATAAAAAAGTTTGTAGAAACAGGGGGGGATGGATTAGAGGTTTTTTATGCTTATGATAAAACAGCCAAATTCGAGAAGAAACCAAAAAATTATCTTGATAATTTGCAGTCTAGGCTAAAGAAGATAGCCTTAAAGAATAACTTATCAATGTCAGGGGGAAGCGATTTTCATGGCCATGCCAGAAATAAGCGCATTGGATACCCTAAGATACCTTTGGAAGTAGTTGAACAGATGAAGAGGATGCCAATAAACAAGCGAATATAATCCAATTAGGTTCTACTATCTTTTTTATTTTTGGCTGTTTATAGAACACTAATCCGAAAGATTTATAAATCTACTAGTAGCACTAGTATAACATGAAAAAGATTGTTTGGCTTAATAAGTCAAATGGGCAGCTTTGCGTAACTATACCTAAAAATTCAGGCATAAAAGATGGAGATATAATTAATATTGAGAAAGAGAAGATTAAGACTATAATCTATTCCCCTATGATAGCAGACTTGTTTAATTATGGCCATTTAAGGCTGCTGCAAAGCGCAAATTCATTGGGGGATTTTCATATATGCGGTGTATTAACCAATGAAGCTGTGAGGTCTTACAGGGAGGAGCCAATTGCTGATTTCAGAGACAGGATGTCCATAATTTCAGCCCTTCAATGCATAGATATGGTGATGCCGCAGGATAATAGAGACCCAACTGAGAACCTGAAAAAGATTCATGAGCAATTCAGAAACTCAAAATTGATTTTAGTCAATGGATCAAACTGGAAAAAGGTCTATGGCAGCGGTTATATCAAAAAGATAGGGGGAGAAGTAGTCCAGCCTAAGTTTTATGATAAGCTTTCTTCCAAGAATATAATCGGGAAAATATTTAAAGTTTACAAGGGGGGCAAGGTGAAGAATTATGGCGAATAAGATAAGAAAGATTCTTTTAGTGTCTCCAAGATACACTTTATTTAAAGATGATGTCAGAAGATGCGTTGCTCCAATAGGATTAGCCTATTTAGCAGCATTCTTAGAAAAAGACGGCTATGAAGTAAAAATATTGGATGCTGCAGCTGAAGGTTATGATAATGTTAAAATTCACGGTGAGTTTTTAACATACGGCTTAGATGATGAGGAAATAAGAAAAAAGATTATTGAATTCAATCCAGATGTTGTAGGTGTTTCATGCATATTTTCTACCCAATACGAAAATGTAAAAAAAGTATTGAAACTTGTGGATGATATAGACCCAAATATAACAACTATGGTCGGCGGTTCACATCCTACTTATGCTGTTGATGAAGTTCTTGATTTAGGCAATGTAGACTACATTGTTATGGGCGAGGCAGAGCTGTCCACATTGCAGCTTTTGAATACCCTGAACACTGGCGGTGATGTTTCTGAGATTGGTGGATTAGCTTACCGCAAAGACGGCAAAAATATATCGAACAATAGGCTGCAATATATCCAGAATGTGGATGATCTGCCATCTCCTGCAAGGCATTTGCTCAATATGGAGCTCTATTTTAAAATAAATCTTCCTCAGAATCCCTATACCTGCGGTAAGAGAGTTGCACAGGTAATCACATCCAGGGGGTGCCCTGCACGATGTGTTTTCTGTACAACAACAAATTTCTGGGGCAATCGTTACAGGGGAAGAAGTGCAGAAGGCGTTGTTAAGGAAATAAGGGAGCTTAAAGAGAAGTATAACATAGATGAAATCCAATTTACTGATGATAATTTAACATTGGAGAAAAAAAGGGCAATGGATATATTAGACGGCATAAAGAATCTTGGATTGATGTGGTGCCTGCCACAGGGGATTGCAGTATGGGCATTAGATGAGGAATTGCTTGAGAAAATGAAAGAGTCTGGGTGTTACCAGCTTACATTTGCAATTGAAAGCGGAAATCAGCATGTTTTGACTGATATAATAAAAAAACCACTGAATCTGGAGAAGGTGAAACCCTTGGTTAAAAAGGCACATGAGCTTGGTATAAACCTCCATGCTTTCTGCATTTGCGGATTGCCTGGAGAGACAGTAGAGCAGATGTATGAAACCTATAATTTTGTCCTTGATTGCGGTTTTGAAAGTGCATCTTTTTTTCTTGCAACCCCCTTGATAGGATCAGAACTGTTGAAAATATGCAGGGAAAAAGGCTATTTGAGTGAGGATATGACCTGCAACAAGCAATTATTTAAGATAGGCAATATAACCACCCCTGAGTTCAAAGCAGAGGAAATCCAGAGTTTAGTTGAACAATTTAATAGGGATTATAATCGCAATGATAAAAGGGAAAAAAGGTTTGAGGATGGAAAGTATTAAGATAATAACTTCGGAGGTCAATGAAAAATGAGAATATTATTAGTGTATGCAAACAGTTTTATGGACAACTTAATACCTGTAGGGGTATCTTTGTTATCAGCCTGCCTGAAGAAAGCAGGCCATGAAACCAAGCTTTTCGATACAACTTTTTATAGGACCAGGGAGAAAACCGGGGATGAGGCGAGAGTTGAAACTTTGCAGATAAGGGAAACGAAGCTTGATGATTATGGGGTCCATGAAAAGAAAGCAGATGCAGTAGATGATTTTAAGAAACTTGTCGATGATTACAAGCCCGGCCTAATAGCTGTTTCTATTGTTGAGACGACCTACTTCATAGCGTTAAATCTGTTGAATGGGATTAAAGATTATGATATCCCTAAAGCGGTGGGCGGAATACATGCAACAATGGCTCCTGGGGAAGTGATAAAGGAAGAAGCGGTAGACATTGTCTGTGTAGGTGAAGGGGAAATTGCCCTTACTGAATTGGCAGACAGAATTGATAAAGGCACTGATTATTCTGACATTCCAAATCTATGGGTTAAGAATGATGGAAAAGTGATTGAAAATCCAGTTGGTCCCCTCGTTAAGCTTGATGATCTTCCTGATCAGGATTGGTCTATCTGGGAAAAAGAAAGATTCTATAAGCCAATGGGTGGAAAGGTGTGGATATGCGGCCCAATAGAATTTGACAGAGGATGCCCTCATCAATGCGCTTTTTGCTGTAATGCAGGACTTCAGAAATTATATAAACAGCATGGTTTTTATCCAAGGAGCAGGAGCGTTAAAAAGTTTATTGATGAGTTCAAGGGCAAACAAAAAAGATACGGATTAAATTACCTCTTTGTCATGTCAGAGAATTTTTTTCAGGGCAATGGGAGATTTAATGAATTTGTAGAATTATATAGGGATATCAAGATACCATTTTGGGTTGAAACAAGACCTGAGACTGTTACAGAGGAGCGGCTTAAAATGCTAAAAGAAGTTGGGTGCGAGGGAATAAGTATGGGCGTTGAGCACGGAAATGACGAATATAGGAGAAAGGTTCTTAATAGGTTTGTATCCAATGATGCCATAATAAAAGGATTTCAAATGGCTATACATTCTGGAATAAGGGTTACAGCGAATAATATTGTAGGTTATCCGGAAGAGACCAGGGAGCTGTTTTTTGATACTGTTGAAGTGAACAGGCAGATCAAAGGGGCATATACTATGATAAACATATTCAGCCCTCACAGGGGAACTTCCTTATGGAAGCTGGCTGTCGAAAAGGGATATATACCCAAAGATACATTTGCAGGTGATTACCGTCTTGATAGTGGAATAGATATGCCTCATTTGAGCAAGGAAGCTATTAAGGGACTGCAGAGAACTTTTAGGCTGTATGTTTATCTTCCAAAAGAGATGTGGCCTGAAATTGAAAGGGCTGAAAAGTTTGATGAAGAGGGGAATAAGGCTTTTGAAAGATTAAGCAAGATTTATATGGAAAAATATATGAAATGATAACGGGGTGAAAAATGAAAAAAGTCTATGTTGGAATGAGGGCCGATATAATACATCATGGGCATTTGAAAATTATTCAAGAGGCAAGAAAGCTTGGAGAGGTTACAATAGGATTACTTACTGATAAGGCTGCAGCGAGCTATAAGAGAATGCCTTTTTTTTCGTATGAGCACAGAAAGATGATACTTGAGAATATTATCGGAGTGAAAGAAGTTATTTCTCAGGAGACATTAGATTATGTGCCCAATCTAATGAGATTAAAGCCTGATTATGTTGTCCATGGAAATGACTGGAAGACAGGGGCTCAGAAGGAAGTAAGGAAGAGGGTAATAAGTGTACTCAAAGAATGGGGCGGCAAACTTGTAGAGCCTGATTTTACAAAAGATGTTTCTTCAAGCCAGATCGCTGAAGAATTGTTTGAGCTTGGCACTACTCCCGGGGCAAGGATGAAAAAATTAAGAAGATTATTGGAACTTAAGCCGATTGTAAGGGTGTTAGAGGTGCATAACGGGCTTACCGGAAGGATTGTAGAAAAAACGAGAGTGGTTGAAGGAGATAATGTTCGTGAATTTGAATGCATGTGGCTGAGCAGTTTGACTGATTCAACTGCAAAAGGAAAACCCGATTCAGGATGTGTTGATTTCACTTCTCGTGTGAATACCCTTAACCAGATATTTGAAGTTACAACTAAACCAATGATTGTCGATGCTGATAATGGCGGACTAACAGAACATTTTGTGTTTATGGTTAAGACCATGGAGAGGTTAGGAGTTTCTGCTGTTATAATTGAAGATAAGGTAGGTGCAAAAAGGAATTCTCTTTTTGGAGCTGAGGTTGAACAGGAGCAGGATGAAATTGAGATGTTTTCAGACAAGATATCTTCTGGCAAGAAAGCTCAGGTTACAGAAGACTTTATGATAATTGCAAGGATTGAGAGTTTGATATTGAATAAAGGAATGGAAGATGCTTTAAAGAGAGCTAAAGCTTATATTGATGCGGGAGTTGACGGCATAATGATACACAGCAAGAAGAAAGATTTTCAGGAGATACTTGAGTTTTGCAGAGAGTATAAACAGTTTGAGAATAAGGTTCCTCTTGTGGCTGTGCCTTCAACCTATAGCTCTATAACTGAAGAAGAGCTTATTGGTGCAGGGGTTAGCATAGTGATTTATGCGAACCAATTGCTTAGGAGCGCTTATCCTGCAATGGTGAATACAGCAGAGACAATACTTAAGAACCACAGGGCTCTTGAATCAGAAGAGCAGTGCATGCCGATAAAGGAAATATTGAGTTTGATACCTGCTGTTTGTACGGGTGGTAAATAAATAGTGGTGATATCTATGATCTCATGCGAAAAGTTATATGAAATATTCAAAAAAAATGAGCTAACTTTTTTTACAGGAGTTCCAGATTCAATTTTTAAGGATTGGATGAAGTTTCTGGCAGATGAGCATGGTGGGAGGGTTACAAATATTATTGCTTGCAATGAATGCGAGGCTGTTGCGACTGCTGCGGGCTATAATCTAGCTACTGGAAAGATAGGGGTAGTTTATATGCAGAATTCTGGCGAGGGTAAAACTGTAAATCCACTTACTTCTTTGTGTGATAAAGAGGTTTATTCTATTCCTGTTCTGCTGATGATAGGGTGGAGAGGGGAGCCTGGCAAGAAAGATGAGCCGCAGCATAAAAAGATGGGGAGGATAACCATTAATCTGCTCGAGACTTTGGAGATACCTTATGAAATATTGCCTACTGATGAAGAAGATATTGTAAAATCTATTGCAAAGATGAAGGAGCTTGCTGAGCAGGAAATCAAGCCAGTTGCATTGATTGTAAGAAGCGGAATATTGAAAGAATATGAATCAAAGAAAAAGGTCAAAACAAATTATGAAATGGCTAGGGAGGATGCAATTAAATCGATTGTAGATAATCTAGATGGGAGCGAGCCTATTGTTTCGACAACCGGCAAGACTTCAAGGGAGCTATTTGAATATAGGGTTGCTAAGGGACAAAAACCATGTGATTTTTACACTGTAGGTAGCATGGGATGTTGCGTATCAATTGCAAACGGAATAGCTTTGCAGAAACCTTCAAAAAAGGTATTTGTTTTTGACGGTGATGGGGCTGTGATTATGCAGATGGGGGCTTTGGCTACTGTAGGGCATTATAGGCCAAAGAATCTTTATCATATAGTTTTTGATAATGGAAGTTATGATTCAACTGGGGGGCAGCCGACTGTTTCTGTTTCTGTTGATTTTGGGAAAGCAGCTTTAGCTTGCGGATATAAGGCTGCAAAGACTGTTGAGAAAAAGGCTGATCTTATCCAGGCTGTAAACGAGATGAGAGCTTCTGACGGCCCGCAGATGCTTATTGTTAAAGTGAATAAGGGAGCAAGAAAAGATTTAGGGAGGCCTACTACTACACCTGTTGAGAATAAAAAAGAATTTATGAAGAAATTATGAAACAAAAAGAATTTTTTGGAAAGGATTCAATCTACAAGCTGAAGGAGATTCTTGATGAACATAAACCTAAGTCTATCTTTTTAGTCACTGGCAAAAGTTCTTATGAAAAGAGCGGGGCTAGTGGGAAATTAGGTGAGATGCTCAAAGGATATAATGCGATTCATTTTACTGATTTTAATCCCAACCCAAAATTAGAGGAGATAGAGAACGGGTTAAATATTTTCAGGGAAAATAAATGCGATTTTTTAATCGCTGTCGGTGGAGGGAGCCCGATTGATGTTGCGAAGTCAGTGAGCATATTGGATGCTAATCCAGGGGATGCTGTCGATTATATAAACAAAAAGAGAAAGATAGAGAAAAAAGGCAAGATACTGGTTGCTATACCTACTACCTCTGGCTCTGGAAGTGAAGCTACTTATTTTATTGTATTTTATAAGGGCAAGACCAAGTGCTCTCTTGGGCATGAGGAGTTTACACTGCCTGATTATGCTATTGTAGACCCAGTTTTGACAGATAGCCTTCCAAAATACCAGACAGCATGCACTGGAATGGATGCTTTGGGCCAGGCAATTGAATCTTACTGGTGTGTAGATTCTACAGAAGAGTCAAAGAATTATGCTGCTGAAGCAATAAAGCTTGCTATGGAATTTCTTGAAGAAGCTGTCAACAATCCATCATATAAGGCGAGAGAAGCAATGGCTAAATCTGCTAACCTAGCCGGAAAGGCAATAAACATATCGAGGACAACTGCCTGCCATGCTGTTGCGTATCCAATAACTTCTTATTTTGGAATACCTCATGGGCATGCTGTTGGTTTGACTATACCTTCTATGCTAGTGCATAATTATAGAGTTAATGAGGGTGAGCTGCTTGATAAAAGGGGGATTTCTTATGTTAAGAAGACAATTGAGGAAATATCCAGTTTAGTTGGCGCTAAGACAGTTGATGAGGCAGCTAAAAAGATAAATGAGCTGATGAGCCGGATAGGACTTAAAATAAGACTTTCTGAGCTTGATATTAAAACTGAATCTGACAGAGAGATAATACTCAAGAATGGATTTAATCCTGGGAGGGTTAAGAATAATCCTAGGGTGTTAACAGAAGAAGCTTTGAGGGTAATTATATCAGAAATCGACTAATAAGCCAATTTTTTCTTGGCTATCTCTAAATCTTCCAATGTGTCGATTTCCATGCAGAATTCATTTCCGAAATAGACTGGTTTCAGCCTGATCTCTTTTGAAATCTCATTGAAGGCATTTTCTGAGTATACCTCGGTTTTGCCTTCCTTAACAAACCTTTCAATTTCCTGCATCCACCTCAGGAAAGCATCTTTTGAGAAGATGTATATCGGTGCAAGGAAAAAGCAGTTTTTACCGGAAATATCAACACCTATTTCTTTTAAAATTCCATCTTCTACCCTTCCTTTGAAATCCTTTTCCGGTGGCTCTTTTTCATTATTCAGTAGGACGGCATTTTTTTCTTTACTTTTTAAAAGTCTTTTCAATAAAACCCTGTCAAAAACCATGTCGCTGTGCATCAATAATATGTCGTCATCAATCTTATCTTTAGCCATAAACATGGAGTAGATATAGTTTGTTTCTTCGTATTTTGGATTTTTTACATATTCTACATTAAATTTAGGATAATTTTTTTTCATAAATTCCAGTATCTTTTCTTCAAACGGGCCTGTAGTTATTATAGCTCTTTTGATGCCTACTGACCAGAGATGGTCAAGTTCATGCCCAAGGATTGTTTTTCCATTTAATTTAATCAAGCACTTTGGAATTTCGTCTGTTAAAGGATACATCCTGCTTCCAACTCCTGAAGCCAAAATCATAGCTTTCATAATAATCACCCTGTTATTTTTTTTGACCTGACCATGGAATAAACGATTTTACTACATCTATCTCTTCTTTTCCAAAGCCGCCCATCACAAATAATGCGGCAAAATAACCCATTGCTGCCAAGGGAATTATGTATATTACCGGCATGAACTTGATGTATATGACTAAAGCACCCATAATGATGCCTGCAATAATCGGCTTATAGCTTATTTTGATTAGATTTAAGGGATAATTGTTTTTTGTTGTGAAATAGTAGAGAATACCAAAGCTTATGATTTGTGTGATTACTGTTGCCACTGCCGCCCCAATATAACTGAATCTTGGAATCAATACAATATTTAGTATTACTGCCGATGTTGTGCAGATAACAGTGGATGCAGTAAACAATTTCTGCTTGTTTATCGAATTGAGCAGATAGCCCATGTTTTCGTTTAGGAATATAAGGACTATTACAACAGATGATATTGCAAGGATCTTTCCTGATTCTATAAACTGTTCCTTGTACATCCAGAGGATTATCTGGTTGGCCAGCAGACTTACTCCTATGCTTATAGGTATGCCTATCACAAGCAGATAATAGAATGATTGTTTATACAGCCTTTTTAGATAATCCTTGGAATCTGTATGGTGGAATCTTGACATTGCAGGAAATGTTGCATGGGTTATTACAGATGGAATAAAAGTAAGGGCTGTAATCAGGGTTGATGATGCGTTATACCATCCTGTAGCCTGATAGCTTTTCATCGCTGTGAGCATTACTGTGCTTATCTGGTAATATATCCTCTGGAAAATCATTGTAAACCAGAACGGCCAGGAATTTGTCAGGAGGGAATGCCACATCTTATAGTCAAATGACAGGGATAATTTTACAAATTTCCTGTAAGAAACTATATAACAATAGACTGAAGTAATTAGTTTTGAGGCAATAAGGGCCAATAGTAGGGTGTATATTCCATTTCCAGTCATAAGTACATAAGCGCTAAAACCTAAAGAAAATATCCTTTCAATTGAAGTATAGTAAAACACAAACTGATTTTTTTCAAATGCTTTGAATACTATCCCCATCAGGGTGTTGAACGCATTAAAAAGTTCGTGAACCATAACAAGGAGAATCACCGGCAGAATCTCATTTGTTTTAGGCCATGCCAATGCAATCAGGACTGAGATTAAATAAGACACTATTGTAATGGCAAATTTCAATGTGAGTGTGTTATTAACAAGGCTTTCTGCTTTTGACTTGTCTTTTGCAATTTCCCTAAATATATAGACTGTAAGGCCCATATGTGAAATCATAGTCACCAGACCGATAAAAGCAAAGGCAAAAGAGTATTTTCCGAATCCTATACTTCCAAGATACCTTGTTATGATTATAACCAGCACCAAAGAAATTATTTTGTTTATTATCTCTGTTGAAAATAGGAATCCTGCGTTTTTTGCTATAGTCCTTGCCGATGACATATTTACAGAGACCTCTTAAGATAATTAATTACAAAACCAGGCCTTTTTAAAATATATTTCACCAGTTTCTTAAACTCGCCGAATGAAGTGAAATACCTTAACATCAGCTGCCTGTTGTTTAAGCTGTAGATCTTTTTCCTGTAATGTTTCAAATCTTTATCAGTAATGTGCTCCAATTTTATCAATGAATGCTTAGCATAGTAATCAATATCTCCTTCAATGAGCTGATTATTCTTTTTTAATAGGTCGTATAGGTCATTGCCTGGGTAGGGTACTGCGGTAAACACATCCAGGCCGTCTGGCTTTATTTTTTTGATCAATTGATAAGTATCTTCCAAATCTTCTTTTGTTTCGATTGGAGCTCCAATCATGAAGTATGCGAATGTCTTTATCTTAAGGTCTTTGCAGAGATTAAATGCTTTTACTGCCTGTTCGGGTGTTGTGCCTTTTCTGTAATAGTTTAGTATCTTCTGAGATCCAGATTCAACTCCAAATGATATATGGCTTAATCCTGATTCTTTCATTGTCTTCAGAAGGTCAAAATCAACATTATCGATTCTAGTATGGCAGCCCCAGTCTATGCTGAGCTTTCTTTTTTCAAGCTCATTCTTGAACTCTTTGAACCATTCCAATCCACAAAGAGTTAGAGTGTCATCTTTGAACCATAACTTTACCATGCCTTTGAACAAATGACTATATCTTTTGACTATTTCTTCGATTTCTTCCACTACGTTTTTTGCGCTTCTTTTTCTTACCCTATTTCCAAATAACTTGTCTACCATTGGCTTACAGTAAAGGCAATTGTATGGGCAGCCCCTTGTTGCTATTATCCCTATTTCTGTTGTACCTGTCTTGAAATATTTTTCATAATCCCATAACTCTCTTGAAGGGAATGGAAGCTCATCTAGATCATGTACAAATGATTTTTTTTGATTTATCCTTGTTTTGTTGTTATCTTTAAATGCAATGCCATCTATTTCGCTTATTGGAATTTTTTTTTCTATGTTATCTGCTAGTTTTGCTGTTGTATCTTCGCCTTCCCCTATTATCACATAATCAAATCCTTGGTTAAGGGCTTCTTCTGGTGATAATGTTCCATGAGAGCCTCCAAGAAAGCAAGGGATTTTTGGATTTGTTTCTTTTATTATTTGCAGTGCTTTTTTTGAGTGGTCAAAGATTAGTGAAGTTGAACTCATGCCTATAAGGTCTGATTCTTTGGCTGCTTTTCTTAATTCATCTTCATTTTTATCGAATGTTAAGTCTATCAAATTTACTTCATGGCCTTTGCTTTTTAGAGATGATGCTATATACAAGATACCTAATGGTTCCTGGAGCCCGGATGGGTCTTCACTGAATCCCGGATAAATCAATGTTATTTTCATTTTATACCTTCCCTATAAACTTTTAGATGATCTTTTGCTATTTTTTCCCAATTTGCAACCTTTCTATACTCTTCGATTCCTTTTTTATATCTGCTGTAATTATTCAACACTTCCTTTATCCCTTCTGCAAGTGCTTTTGGGCTTTTGGGCTTTACTACTTCTCCAAACCTAAATAAGTCTACCATCTCCCATAATGCGCCTGTTTTGGCTGCCACTACAGGAAGGCCGAATGCAACTGCATTGTGTAGTATTCCTGATTGATATGGCGCCCACACATGAGGTAGGACCACTAAATCTGCGTTGTTATAATATTGAGATTTCTTATGCTCATCAATCCATCCAAACTCTGTTTTTATTTCTGCTTTTGAAAATTTTAGTTGGGATTTAATCTCTTTTTCTATTTTTTTATCTACAAAATTACCAGTTATTGTTAGTTTGCAATCAGGAAGATAATCCATTGCCTTTATGAGATATTCTACACCTTTGTTTTTTGATATCATGCCGAAACAGAGAAGATTATTACCTTTTCTTTTGTGCGTTTTAAAAAGATTCAGTCCATGATATATGTATCTTATATTATGCGCCTTGTATTTCTTTTCCAGGAATTCTTTTTGTTTGGGGGTGTGTATGATAACTAAATTCGATTTCTTTATTATCTGCCTTTCAATAGATTCGAGAATACTGTCTTTTAAGTTTCTTATTAAATAGTGCACTTCGTGAAGCGTTACTATGACTGGAATTGGAAGGCTCAATGCACTTAACAGGTTAAGGTTTAATATTTTACTGAAGAATGGTGCTACATATTGTATGTGTATTGCATCCAAATTTTCTTTTTTGATTATATTTTCCAAATCTTTCTTTAGGGAAAATGACCTGAAATCAATGATATAGTCTGCTTTACTCCCTTTTCTTCCTATTGTGACAATGTCTTTTCTTTTCCCCCCTAATCCAATCAGGATGTTGTTTGAATATATTGCAATTCCATCTTTTTCAGGGAGAAATGGGCTTAATAATCCTATTTTCATTTTCCAACCTTGAGGAACATACCATAAAGAGTGTTCATGTAGAGGTCTTTTTGGTATTTTTTTATTATCTTGAGTATATCTTCAAAATGATTCAAGCCATGCCTCATAAAAGTGGTTTCATGAGTAGACAAGGTATATATGGTTCCTGTTTTGATTGCATCTTTTATTCCATTCTCGATTATTTCTAGCTCTTTTCGGTTTCGAATTCCTGTTTTTATAAAATAAGAAGAATGAATACAGTTGAATCCGCGCCTTTTGAAAAAGCCTTTTTTAGTTCTCTGAGTTATGACTGTACCATACTTCTCCCTTGTGCCGTCAAATCTTGTGAGGATAATTCCATTGTTTTTTAAGATATTATATATCCTATCTGGCCTTTTTGGCTCTTCAAGCTCAAACCAAGGGGCAGCATAAGTCTTTGGATCAAAACCAATTCTTTTTGCGGCTATCCTGGAGAATCTTATCGAATTACTTATTATGCTGTCTGGCTCTGAAAAATTGCTTTCATGCAAGAAATTGTGGATAGATACCTCAAACAATCTGCTGTTCATCTCATTCTGTATGAAACCTCCGAAAGAGGGGATAATTTTAGGCAGCCTTCTTTTATTCCAGAGGTATCTTGTTTTTATATCCTGATTAAGGTAACCTGTTAATATCTTTTTATCTCCTTTTTTAAGGAACAGCGAACCTACAAAGAAGAATGTTGCAGGAATATTGTATTTTTTTAATAGGACTACCATTTCATTTAATGTTTTTATACTATAATCCATGCCCAATATTGCAGACAAAAGCATTTTTACCCTCTTGCTGAACTTGTCCCTTGGGCTAAATGGTATTCTGCCAAATTCACCTTCAGCATCAACCATTATTATTAATCCTGCTTTTTTATTTCCTGGAAATCTCATTATGTTCCTCTTTAAGGTATTTCAAGAAGTAATATGCAATGTAAGAAACCCATATAACATTAAAGTAGGCAGCATAGAAAAAAAGGAACAGATAATTCATATTTATCAAGGAGGCAATAACAAGGAAATGAATCTGTATATCCCACTCAACAAAGAATAGCAGGAGCCTTGAAAAAAGGTTTTGTTTCAACTGCTTTTTTAATTTGTCTTCAGTATGGTTCTGGAAGCATATGTCTGATCTTAATGATGCAAATATATAGAGGTGCTTTCCAAGGAAGTAAACTGAGGCAGCTATGATGAATATAATCTCTTTTGTCTGCAGGTAATTGGCAATTGCTATGTTCAGCACCCATATATCCATAACAATCTTATCACAAACACCATCTATCCATTCACCGAACTTGGTTCGCATGTTCTTTAGCCCGGCCAGGATGCCATCTGTAACATCTATAGCATAGAACATGATAACTGCTGCTGCAAAAATCAGGCGATAGATGAAACCGTTTTGGTACAGCAATACAGCTGCAGAAAGCCCCATCAATGCCCTAAACAACGTAACTGAGTTAGGGGTTGCTGGTGTGTTTTTCAGGAGCTTGGCTATAGCTTTTCCTAATGGGAATATATAATATTTTGCGATATAGTTTATTGTTACCATTTCAGCCTTTTTTTGGGATTACGACGAACTGTATAAATTTATAGATCAATAATAGCGCATAGAATGTAAAGTAGAATATCACCATGTAAGGTATCCAATTGAAGAAGGCAAGTATAAGGCAGTATGTGAATGTGTGGGATGGGCAAGTGAGCCACCTTACAATATATTCTAGGGTTGTATGAGGGATCTCTTCATCTGTTTCTTTTATCTCAAATATCTGAGTGTACCTGTGGAAAAGGAGATTTATAATTGGTATTGACGCAGATGTAAACGCACCTAACATTATGTAGATGGGGTTATTAAGAGCTTTGTAAGAGTAAATCCCCAGAGCAAAATAAAACAGCGGAAAAACCGCTTCGTGCCATACTGCTTCCAGATATTTTCCCCTCAAGCTTGCTTGTTTTTTTAATCTTGCAAGGGTACCGTCCATTGTATCCAATATCAATATTATCTGAAGAATTATGGCTCCTGTAAATATATACCCATATGAAATAAAGATGCAGGTAATAACAGTTAAAATACTGACAAAAACACTTATTTGATTGCCCGTTATCGGAGTTTTGACTAATAGGGGAGCTAATCTCCAGCCTATTGGCTCGCAAAAATATCTGAACCATAAGCTTCTGCTGGGTTTTGATGTCATTATGTGCATGCCTCTGTTATTTTTATATGGTCTTTATTTCACCACTTCTAACCTAAAATTAATTTTTCTTACAAATCCACCTAAAATTAGTCCAACTTTATTTAAAAGCTTTTTTTTGAAAGGGATTATCTTTCCTAATTTGGTTGGTATAAGTTCTTTTTTAAGTATCTTGAACCTTGCGTTGGTATAAAAATTATAAACGTGTTTATCTGTGAAATAATCAAAAGTATCTAATGTAAAAAATCTTTTGTGGGTTGGATCTGCCAATGCAGTTATACTGTTAAAGTAAGGGGGATCTAAATCGATTATTGCCCCATTTTTACAGATCCTATGCAACTCTTCCATCGATTTAACTAAATCAGCTAAGTGTTCTGCAATTCCTATTGCCCTTACTTCTTCAAATGTGTTATCTTTGAATGGATAGGGCATCTTATCTAAGTCATGCACCACATCTACCCCATCTAAATTTACTATGTCTAAATTAATATAATCTTTTTTAATATCGTTTCCACAACCAATATTCAATTTTTTTATTTTAGCTATATCCCTAATATTTTCCACCAGTTTCATTTATAGTTATACTGAGATAAGGATATTCTTCTTTATTTAAAAAAGGTTTTATTTTGCAGATGTTTTCATTGTGTTCTGCACCCTTTTTTAGAAGTATCCATGTGCCTTCTGCTTTAATTATTCCATATTCATTATCATTGAACATAAGGTTGAAGTTTATGTCTTTTATCTTGTTGCCTACTCTTTTAGGGTCTGTTAAGGCATCACCCATATCCAACAATACATATTCTGGTTTAGAGTATTCTAGGTTGAAATATATTTCATATAAAGGCTTTGGAAATTTATAGATTTCATAACGCTGACTCAAATGAGGAATTACCCAGTTATTTGTTGATACTGATGCATCTTTTGGAATCATATCTACGAATTCATTGCCTGTTTTTACATAGTCTGTGTTTGTTTTGAATTCATTTAAGTCGTATAATATAGTGAATGGGCCGTATGCGATGTAACATATAATTGTTGAAATTAAAACTAGGGAAGATATGACTATGATTATATGATCCTTGGTTGAATTTTTGATCAATCTTATTTTTTTAAATGTGGATTTTAATAGTTTATATGCTAGTGGGATTGAGTAGATTGTAGCTATAAAAATTAAGGGTAGTATTGATGCTTGGTGGTGGTAGACTATTTCAGTGTAAGGTCTGGGGCTTGTTGTTAAAAGTATTCCAAATTCTATTATACCTACTGCTAGTATTGTTGGGGATAAAAACGATAAAAATAAAACTGGAGCGAACAGAAGGATAACTAAGGTTATCTTAAATAATATTTGGCCAAAATATCTTTGGAAATACAAGAACCCATGCGCGCCTTTCGAAAAAACGTATGGCATTATCCAAATTGCTGTCACAAACCATAATATTCCCGTTATAGCTAATGTTAATCCTAGTTTTCTTTTTTTATGTGATAAAAATAGATATACTCCAAATGTTGTGAGGTATAATGGTAAATGTTCTTTTGTCATCGCTAACAAAATGAGGAAAAAAACCGATTTTTTGTAATCTCCTTTTTCCATAAAGTAGAAAGCAAACAAGATGAATGGAATTGCAAATGCTATTGGGTGAAAGTCAAAAAGATTTATGTAGTGAACAGATGGATTTAAGAGATAAGCTATACTTAGAATTAAAGAAGCAGCTTCATTTTTCAGCTTTAGTTTTGATATTAGGTAAACTCCTAATGCACCTAAAGATATTGCCATCGTTTGAATTACCAGCAAAGTTATTGGACTTGAATAAATCCAATAGAAAGGCACAATCAATAAGAGGATTATATCGAAATGATCTCCAAAAACCCACGTTCCTTGTACTGTATCGAATATCAATTTTCCTTTACTAAGCCCCCAAATCTGTTGTTCATATTCACCCAAATCAAAGCCAGTTGAATTGAACGATTCATGCTTTAATACCGATAAAGTTAGGAATAATATAAAATAAATAAAGATAAATACATATATAAACTTTTTTTTCTTCACTTTGTTAACTCATTTAGACATTTTTTAAATGCGTGTATTGTATAATCAATATCTTCTCTACTTAGATATTCGTGACATCCAATATAGAATGCATTTGAATCTAAATATTCAGCATTTGGGAGTTTATCCTTATATTGGGATTTCAGAAATGAATATGATGGCTGCCTAGTGGGTACGCATCCAAATAAAGGTCTTGTTTCAATACCTTCTTGTTCAAGCAGCCTCCTTAGTTTTTCCCTTTGTATTTGTTTTTTGATAACTAATGGGTAAGCAATGTAGCTTACCTTGTTGGAATAAATAGGTAGTTGTAAGATATCAGAAAACTCTTGTAACCCCTCATTAAGACATTTTACATTTTCTTGCCTTTTTTTTATAGTTTCGTCTATCTTTCTTAGTCGTACTAATCCTAAAGCCGGTTGAAATTCAGTAACTTTAAAATTATGCCCTATAACATCATGTGTAAATCTTGGGTCAAGGTTGTTAGTTAATTTAGGGCAAAAACCTTTTGGTCGGGTACATATTTCACAGGTACATACTCTCCCATTGGATTTTATTTTCATTGCCAATTCAGCAATTTCCTGATTATTTGTATTAACTGTACCAAGTTCACCAGCTTGGATGGCATGCGCCATATTGAATGAGAAACAAGAGATTAGAGATTTGGAACCAGTTTTTGTGCCATCATCAAATTTACTTCCATGACATTGAGCGCAATCCTCTATGACTGTGATTCCATACTTTTTAGCTAGGTTATTTATCTTTTCCATATCTACCGGATAACCCATTAGATGAACTAGCAATATACTCTTTATTTTATCTGGGTTTTCTTCCAAATATATTTTTATATTTTCGGGAGTAATTCCGAATGTGTTAATATCTACATCGACATAGGCAGGTTGCATATTAGACATCATTATAGCATTACTTGTAGCTATATATGTTAAGGGAGTTGTTAATATTGGATCATTATCTGAAATGTACTTAGCATATTTCAATGCTATTAATCCTGTAACTAATGCTGATGTTCCAGAGTTTACAGAAATGGAGTATTTTGTTCCTATATATTTTGCCCATTCATGTTCAAATTGGGTTACTTTTTTCCATTCCGAAATCCTATTACTTTTTATAACATCATTAATTGCGTTTTTTTCCTCTTCACCAAACACAAAGTCTGATGTGGATACCCTTCTTTTATTTTCCATTTAATTCACCTACCCCTAGTTGTTTTGACTCTAAATGCATTACTTTTAGTAAAATTGGCCTATATTTATAGATTGTGAATCTAACTTCTGTTTTTATCAAATTGTTTGGTTTATAAGAAATCCCATATATTTAAAAAATTATCTTTTTTACTATAGGGTACACCAAAAATCTTTAAATAAACCTTCTTCCAATTATTGAATTAAGGGACTGCTAGTGGAAATGATTTTAGTCAATAAGCTTGGTATTTATACAGAAAGATTAAGTTTTCAGATATTATTGGATCTTTCTGATGGGAACTAGTTTTGAAGTGAAGCCCAATCAATAATAAACTATTTAAACCAATAGCTTTTTCTTTAGTTTATGGCTTGCTATAAGTATCTTGGTTCCAAAAATTTTAGTTCAGATAGCCTAATCAGATTTGAAAAGAGAAAAAGAGATATTTCTATAATCTTTCCAACTTATAATGAGGAGAGGAATGTTGGAAGATTGATTCAAGCACTAAAATCAGAGTTAGAAGGCGAAAATTTTGAGATAATTGTTGTGGATGATGATTCCAAAGACAAAACCCCTCAACTAATGGATGATAATGCTGGAGAAAGGGTTATAGCGCTGCATAGGTTTGGAAAAAGGGGAATTTTTTCTGCTTTTTTAGATGGCATAAAAATCTCAAATGGAGAATATATCGTTATAATGGATGCAGATTTTTCACATCCACCTAAATTGATTAAGGAATTTTTGAAGTATAAGGGCGATTATGATATTGTGTCTGGCTCAAGATTTCTTAAGGGAGCTGGAATAGAGGCTCCTTTTTTCAGGAAGTATGGAACTACATTGCTTAATAAGGTATGCAATTTTATAATGGGCATTAAAGTGAAGGATGCTACAGGCGGTTTTCATTTGATAAGGAAATCCAAGTTTGAAGAGCTGAAATTTAAATACTCAACTATCTGGGGAGAGTTTGATCTTGAGTTGTTTTACAGGGCGGTAAAGAAAGGATTTAAGATAAAAGAAGTTCCTTTTGTATACAAGTTTAGACTGGAGGGACATTCTAAATCAGAGAATCTATTGAAATATGCTTATGTTTATGTGAAAAGAGCGATTCAGTTAAGGTTTTTTTCTTAATAACTCTATAATCGTTTCTGCAAATGCTTTTGTGTCATTTGCTTTTACTAGAATCCCTTTCTTAAGGACTTCTTTGTGTGAGCCGACATCAAAAGCAACTGCCGGCTTGCCTGTTAGATTAGACTCTACAACAGGAATGTCAAACCCTTCCCATAGTGATGCTGTTGTGTAGATGTCACAGGCTGCATAATAATAAGGGAGCTCTTTATCATCTATGAATCCTGTGAATATCACATTTTTGTTTGAGAGCTTCTTTAGCTTTTTAGTGTAATTTGGGAATGTGTGTTTTCCTGCTATAATCAGTTTAGATTTGGGATATTCTTTTTGAACTATTTTAAAGGACTCTATCAGCAGATGGATTCCCTTATGGGGGCTTATTCTTCCGACGTATAAAAGGACAGGCTCATTTTTTATATTATACCTTTTTCTTATTTTCTTGCTGTCTATTTTGTTGTGGAACCTTTTTTTATCTACATGAACATACTCTACTTTGCTGTCGATTCCTGTTTCTTTTTTTAGTTCTTGCCTTAAGAAATTGCTTATTGAGATTACTTCATCTGCATTCCTTATTGTGCTGTTTGTAAGGAAATTAAAGATTTTGAGATAGAGCTTTTCGAAGAGCGAATATTCATCTGTTATTCCGACGCCTGCGTTATGGTAAATATATTTTAGTTTTTTATTTTTTCTTTTTGCACTGCAGGCAAGGATGTTCATTGGATAGAGGTGTGAGATGATTAAATCATAATTCTTTAGAATGCTTGAATATTTTTTTATCTTTTTTATGTCTAGGAACATTAACAGCCTGTAGAGCCTCTGAAAGAATGGAGTTTTAGGCATGCCCATTATATGGAGGCCTGCTTTTTTTGGCTTTATTGATGCACTTAGAGCAAAGATATCTACTGTATGGCCATGCTCAACCAATTCTTTTGTCTTTTGCTCTACAAGCCGGTCTATACCTGAGAAGTGGGAGAATGTTGGAGTCAAGATTGCTATCTTCATTATACCTATAAATCCCTTTTTGTTTAAATAGTTTGTGAAACATAATATCAATACTGGGCCATTAATCCATAAGGTTTAAAAATGAATCATCCCTTTCCAGTATTAAGGCAGTTTTAAGCATTATATGAAAACAAGATGAAAACTAAGAAGGGTGTTTTTATAACATCGTATTATCCAGGGGTTTTTCTGCTTTTAGAGAAAGAGGATTATAATGCAGTGCCCTGCAAGGCAATGCAAGAACTTGGATATGATACTGAAGTCTTGACCCTGTTAAGGCCTGGACTGAAAAAGGAGGAATCTGTAAGGGGGATTAAGATAAAAAGGTTCAAGAGTACATTTGCTTTGCTTAAGTATGTGATATTTTCAAAAGAAATAGCCATTGTGCATGCTTTTCTTAGGCCGTTTTTGCCCAGCTTACTTTCATCATTAATCAATAAGCCTAAAGTTATGTCTCCAAATACTTATCAGATAGGCTCAAATAAGCTGATTGCTTTTTTGTCTTTGATGTTGATGAAGAGGTTCGATCTTTTGTTTAACTTTACTCCTTATGAAATGGAGACTTATAAAAAAGCAGGAATTGATCAGTGCAAATTAAGACTGGTGCCCTGCTCTATTGATTACGGCTTTTATTCAAGAAAAATCACAAAGATTGAGCAAGTAAGAAAAAGGTGGAAAATAGACAAGGATGATTTTATAGTTGTTACTGTGTGTAATCTTAAGGCTGTAAAGAATGTCGATGTCATGCTTAAGGCTGTTTCTTTGCTGAAAGGTAAGGTAAAAAATATTAAGTTTATACTGATTGGCCCAAATTCTCTTGGCAGCGCCAGATATAGGGATGAATTCCAGAAAGAACATCATTTTGTCCTGAACGATTCCATAAAAGAGTTTTCTATTGAAAAGAATATGACAGCTACCGGTAAATTAACTTTTGAGGGGATAAGGGATATTTTAAATCTGGCTGACGTTTATGTGAACAGCTCGAGTGTTGAATCACAGTGTCTTTCTGCTTATGAGTCATCTGCAGCAGGATTGCCTTTATGTTTGTCTAATATAGGCTCATTTAAGAGTGTATTTAAGGATAGAGTTTTGTATCATAATCCGAGGGATTCTGAGAAATTGGCTGAAAATCTGCTGTTTTATTACAAACATCCCGAAAAAAGAAAATCAATGGGGGCTATTTTGAAAGTTTTTGTAAAAAAATGGGATTACAGCAAAATCAAGATAAGGATGATTGATTGTTATAAAGAAGTTTTAGGGAAGATATAATTTTATTTAATCTATCTACCCAATACCCCTCTTAGAAAATTCCTGCTTAAGCTGACTTTTTTATTTGCCTGGTTGTAATCTTCCATACGGTCAATTGCCTGCCAATATTCTTTTATGTTATAGCAAAGGACATTTCTTTTTTCTTTGATGCACCTATTGATTAGTTCAGGCATATCAAAATACCTGTTTGGTTTTATGTATCTAAGGATTTCTGGATTAATTATATTTATTCCTGCACTTATCTTAAACTTGAAAGAAGGCTTTTCCTTTACCCCTTTTATCATGTTTCCATCTGTTTGAATAACCCCATATTTTGTCTTGATTTCTTTTTCTTTTATACCTATAGTTATATCCCCTTTGTTCTTTTTGTGGAATTTGCACATCTTCCTGTAGTTTATGTTTGTGAGTATATCACCGTTTAGCATAAGTATGGGTTCTTTTATTCCGAAGAAATCCCTAACCAGCCTTAAAGGGCCTGCTGTTCCAAGCCGCTTTTTTTCTTTTAGATATCTTAATCTAACTTTTAGATTTGAGCCAGAGCCAAAATAAGTTTTTATAAGATCTGATTTATAGCCTACACAGAGTATTATATCATCAAAACCATTTTTTTTAAGAGATTTTATTATAATTTCAAGAATTGGCTTGCCACCAATAGGAATCAATGGCTTAGGGATGACTAGAGTCATTGGCTTTAATCTTGAACCGATTCCTCCTGCCATTATTGCAACTTTCATTTTTTGTTTAGACTGAATATTCATCTGGCTTGTATTCGCCGATGTTTTCAGATATCCATTTTATTGTTGCTTTAAGACCTTCATCAAGGCTTACTTTTGGAGACCATCCGATAATCTTTTTGGCTTTTGAGTTATCTCCCAATAATCTTTGGACTTCTGCTTTTTCAGGCCTTACTCTTTCTTCAGAGCATTCAATATCTATTTTTTTTCCGATTATTTTTATTATTTTTTCTGCAAGTTCACCTATAGAGATATCATCTTTATTGCTTAAATTTATTACCCCGCCATAATCTTTATCGCTTTCTGCTGTTTTGATAAAGCCGTCTGCAGTATCAGTTACAAATGTGAAATCCCTTCTTGGAGTTAGTGAGCCTAATCTGATTTTATCTTTTGTCAATGCCTGCATGATTATAGTAGGGATTATTGCTCTTGCAGACTGCCTTGGGCCGTATGTGTTGAATGGCCTTACAACTGTGATAGGCAGCTTATATGATTTATAGAAACTTTCTGCATATTTGTCTCCGGCAATCTTGCTTGCTGCGTATGGAGACTGGCCCTGCAGCGGATGGTCTTCATTTATAGGGACAGTTAATGCAGTGCCGTAAACTTCACTGCTTGACGTTGTAATAATCCTTTTTACATTACTATCTTTTGCTGCTGTAAGAACATTTAAAGTTCCTTTGCTATTTACTGCTATAACCTCTTCGGGGTTTTTGAATGAATATGCAACACTTATAGAAGCAGCAAGATGAAATACGCAGTCAATATTTTTTAGTGCTTTTCTTATAGTTTCGAGCTCTAATACATCACCAAACATTATATCTATCTTTGATTTTGTCTTGTTAGGGAATGAATCGATGAATCCTGCTTTTCCTTTTGAGTTGTATCTAACAAAAGCATGAACATTTGCGCCCTCTGCAACAAGCCTTTCAGCCAGATGACTGCCTATGAAACCTCCTGCTCCTGTAACCAATACTTCTTTTCCTTTCAGCTCCATTTTGTTTAATCTATGCTACTTCAACACAATATATAAAGTTTTTGTTTCTGTTTTTTTATGGGTATTAAACTTTTCCGAATAGGCTTGCTTATTGAACTATTTTATTTGAAATTCATAAGATTTAAAAATAAATCGTTCTTCTGAGAGTTAGGTGGTATTTAAATGAAAGCACTTATAACCGGAATAACTGGTCAGGATGGCTCTTATTTAGCTGAATTTCTTCTAAAAAAAGGTTATGAAGTTTATGGTATGTACAGGAGATCAAGTGTTGAAACTTTTGAAAGAATAGATCACATAAAAGATAAGATACATCTTATATGCGCAGATTTAACTGACCAGAGTTCTTTGAATGAGATGATAAGAACTATCAATCCAGATGAGGTTTATAATCTTGCTGCGCAGAGTTTTGTTCCTGCTTCATGGACTCAACCTATCTTAACAGGAGATGTTACTGCTTTAGGAGTTACAAGGCTGTTAGAGGCTATAAGGCACATCAATCCTAAAATCAAATTTTATCAGGCGTCTTCTTCTGAGATGTTCGGAAAGGTCCAAGAGGTTCCTCAAACAGAAAAGACTCCTTTTTATCCAAGAAGCCCATATGGTGTTGCAAAGGTTTATGCTTTTTGGATGACTAAAAATTACAGGGAGAGTTATGGCATGTTTTGCGCTAATGGAATATTATTTAATCATGAAAGTTGTCGTCGAGGAAAGCAATTTGTTACAAGGAAAGTAACTGATAGTGTAGCTAAGATTAAGTTAGGGTTGCAAAAAGAGCTTTTCTTAGGTAATCTAGATTCTAAAAGGGACTGGGGTTTTGCTGGTGATTTTGTAGAAGCAATGTGGTTAATGCTGCAACATAAGAAACCAGACGATTTTGTGATTGCAACAGGAGAGACACACTCCGTTAGAGAACTTTGCGAAGCAGCTTTTTCCCGTGTCGGATTAAATTATAAAGATTATGTCAAGACAGATCCTAAATTTTTAAGGCCTGCTGAGGTTGATCTGCTTATAGGAGATTATTCAAGGGCAAAGAAAGAACTGGGATGGGGACCTAAGGTCAAGTTTAAGGAATTAGTAGGGATGATGGTTGATGAGGACCTTAAGAGGCATAAGAAAGAGCAACGATGAAGGCTTTAATTACTGGAGTTAGCGGTTTTGTTGGAAATTATCTTACAAAGGAACTTCTTTTACATGATTATGAAGTATATGGGGTAGATTTTAATGAAAGAAAAATAGATGATGTTTCTTTTTTTAAGGCAGATATATTAGATAAGGCAAGGATTTCTGATATTCTAGGATCAATAAAACCCGATATTGTCTTTCATCTGGCAGCAGTCTCTTCTGTAAAGACGGGATGGGAAAATCCCAAGTTGACTTTTGATGTTAATGTTAACGGAACAAAGAATATTTTAGATGCTGCGGGCAATAAAGCTAAGATTTTAGTAATCAGTTCTGCTGATGTTTATGGGATTTCTAAAAATGTGCCTATTAAAGAGGATTCTGATTTAAATCCCATAAGCCCTTATGGGGAGTCTAAACTAAAGCAAGAACAAACAGTTTTAGATTATTGCAAGAACGGCTTTAATATTGTCGTTTCCAGGAGTTTTACACATACAGGGCCAGGGCAATTGCCTTTTTATGTTTGTTCTGAGTTTGCAAAGCAGGTTGTGGATATAGAAAGGGGCAAAAGGCAAGATGTTTCTGCAGGCGACTTAAGTGTGAAACGGGACTTTAGCGATGTTAGGGATATTGTCATGGCTTATCTAATGGCTGTTGAAAAAGGGGAGAGCGGAGAAGTATATAATATCTGTTCAGGCAAGGGATTTGCACTGAAAGAGGTTTTGGATATTCTAGCTGGAATGTCAGATGCAGAGATAAAAGTGAATTTAGACAAGACAAAAATCAGGAAAAATGAATTGCCTGTATTAATAGGGGACAATACCAAATTCTGTAATGCGACAGGATGGAAACCCAAAATACCTTTAAAACAGACATTAAAAGATTTGTTAGAGTATTGGAGAAAAAATTAATGGTTTTTTGATTAATAAGGTTTATATATCATTAATTAATCCTTTTTCTTTATAATGGCTCAAATTTTATTGATAAATCCCCAGGTTGAATTAGGGAGAAAGATAAAGGGAACAAGAAGTTATCCTGCCCCATTGGGCTTGCTTTCTATTGGCTCTTATTTAGTTAATAGGGGGTATTCTGTCACCCTGATAAATGCTATAACTGAAGATGAGCCTATGAACAAGATAATTCAGGAAGCTAAGGATGCAAAGTATGTTGGATTAACTATGATGACCGCGCAAATACCCCATGCACTTATGATAAGTGATAAGCTGAAGGAGATGGGGAAAACAATTATATTCGGAGGAATTCATGCTGAGCTTTTTAAAGAGCAAACATGCGGCGATAAATCAGTGGATTATGTTGTTTATGGAGAAGGAGAAAAAACTTTTTTTGAGCTTATAGAATCATTAGAAAAAGGAAAAAGTGTTGAGAACATAACTGGGTTAGCATATAAGAAGGGGGATAAGGTTATAGTCAATCCTGCTCGTGAGCTTTTATCTGTTGAAGAGATTCCTGACCCTAATTATGGGCTTATAGACTTAAAAAGGAAATTTAGAGCAAAGCCGAGGACACTTGAACTTGAAACTTCAAGGGGGTGTCCGTATCAGTGTAGATTTTGTATAGATACTATAGGTTGGAGGCGAAAATGGAGGGCTATGCCTGCAGAAAGGGTTTTAAGAATACTTGAACGTATGAAACAGGATTATGATGTTGAGGTTGTTTTATTCAGGGAGGAGAATTTCTTTATAGACAAAAAGCGGGTTGAGCAGATAGCAGACGGCCTTATAGAAAAAAAATTGAATATAAAATGGGTGACTAATGTAAGGGCAGATTGCTTTAGGGATGGATATATAGACGATGCCTTTATGGAAAAATTGAAAAAATCCGGGGCATCTGTATTTTACATAGGTGTTGAATCAGGATCTGATAAAATAAGGGAATATATGAAAAAAGAGATTACATCAGAGCACATCTATAGGTCTGTTGAGCTTTGTGGAAAATATGATGTAGAATGTAAGATGGGGTTTATGATTGGATATCCTACTGAAACGAGGAAGGATATGTTTGATACGATTTCGATGATAAATAAAATGATTAAGGTAAATCCAAATACTATTATCAATGGGCCTGTGCCTTTTAGACCTTATCCCGGGGCTTCTGTTTATGAGTTCTGTATAAGTTCAGGGTTGCATGAGCCTAAGACACTTAGGGAATGGGCAAAAGACACTGATTTTTCAGCTTATCTTTCTGTAAATGGATTTCCCTGGGTTGAAAAGGAGAATCGGGATATTGTTGCTAATTTAGGGAGATATACTACATTGGCAGTCAGCCAGTGGAGTAGAATAATTCGTTTTTCTTCTTTATTGATAATTCCTGCATTATTGTGCAAGCTAAGGTGGAAGTTGAAATTCTTCAAGTATCCTTTTGATCATTTACTTTACAAATTTGTTACAAGAAAAATGCCGATATATTGAGAAATTTGATTATATCCTACCTAAAAAGTGCATAACTCTGAGTTTTAGGATAGCAATATAACTCTTCCATAACTGTGTAATGTTAAGTTTTGAGTTTCCAATCTGTCTTTCTTTGAAAGTTATTGGAATTTCGATTATTTTTAGATTCTTTAACCTGGCTTTGAACAATACTTCCTGGACAATTTGGGGGCCCCGTGATATTATCTTTTCTGGCTGGATTTTTGTTAGAGCCTGCCTTGTGAAGCACCTATAACCAGAGTTACAATCTCTGATGTTAAGGCCTAAGACTAACCTTATATACATGTTTGCAAGCTTTGTTATTGCTCTTCTCCCTATATTTTCTCTTGCATCGCGACCTCCTTGAGTTAATCTTGAGCCAAGTACAACATCTGCACGTTTGATTTTTTCCAGGAACTGAGGTATATATTTGGGATTATGGCTTAAATCTGCATCCATCTCTATGATGTAATCTGCTTTGTGGTTTAGTGCCCATATAAATCCGGCTTTTCCAGCATAGCCTCTCCCTCTTTTTTCTGTTCTTAACAATAGGTGGACTTTTTTGTTCTTTTTTGAGATGTTTTCAACTATTTTGTATGTTTTGTCAGGGGAATTATCGTCTATAACTAATATCTCTAACCCCCCTATTTTTAATTTTAGAATGGAATTTATCAATATTCTTATATTTTCCTTTTCATTATATGTTGGGATTGTTACAATTGTTTTTTTCATATTTTGCATATACTTGTTCCTGTTTGTGGATTAGAGTAAATGATAGCGCATTTTGTTTGTTTTTGTATGAATTTTTGTTGCTCTTCTGTCAATGTTACCTGTGGCTCTATATTAAATTTTTCATTGAAGAAAAAATATCCTGCCTTTATATATTTGTAATCTTCTTTGTTTAGGGGTAGGAATCTAGCGTTTCTTTCTGTGTTTATGGTTAGGCACTGGCCGTTTGAATAGAAAAGCGCATCTTTTGGCATATTTTCTTTTATCCAGACATAATCTTTGTCATATCTGTTCCATTCATTTGAGGCAATCCTGGATTTAAATATGATGATTCCTGCAAATGAAACTGCAATCAAAGATAATAAAACAAAAGTGATAATCATTTTTTTCTGTAGATTTACCTTCTTAATTATGCTGTTGAATCCAATTGCCCATAAGATTGCGATTGCAGGCATTATTGGAATAAGCATCCTTGTTTCTGAGTATTTATAGAATATGTTGAATATAGCAAAAGGGAGGATCCATAAAATGAGGAAGATTTCAACTTTGCTTATTTTTTTAGGATTTTTAAGAATTCTATATAGCGAGAGAATTGCAGGGATTAAATAGATAATTCCAACTATGACTAACGATGCAAATAGAAAACTTACAAATGGTATATTTAAGAATGAAATTGTTCTTGCATCTCCCCCTGGAACGCCAAAAAGGCCTAGAACATTTGCAGATATCACTTTTATATTCAGGAAATTAGGTATCTGCATGCCTGGTGTGGACAATTCTCCAAAACCTTCTACAGTTATGCCACCAAATATAGATCTTAAGCTTGGCCAAACTGGATTGCCGAATATCAGATAGCTTCTGACGTATGATAATATGCCTATAGATGATGCTGCAAAGAATAATGCATATTTTTTTAGATTGGTTTTATGTTTTGAGTAGATAAGATAGATAAGCGCAGGCAAGATCAATGGGGCGTTAAATTTGGATAAAACTGATAATCCGAAGAAAAGGCCTGCGAGCGCTAATCTGCCTTTAAGTATGAAGTATATTGATCCTAACATCAGGCAAGTAAGAAATATCTCTATATGATAGTTTGAGCTGTAATCAATGAATATCGGAATGAAAGCTAAGAATAAGACAGAATATACTGCGATGTTTTTGCCGTATATTTTTTTGGTTATTAGGAAAATTAATGTCAGGCAAAACAATGAGGCCAAAGGCAATATTAACCTTATAAAAAAACCGTCTAACCCGAATAAGCTATCAAATTTGTAGAATGCTGCATTTATTATATGAAATAATGGTGGCGGCCAGAAAGGATCTGTTCTGCCTAAGTATTCGAATGTAGGCAGTTTTCCGGTTTCTGATATAAACCTAGAGATAGACATATGCCAACAACCGTCTCCAGATATATGGTTTGTCAGGCTTATAGATAAAGTTATGAGGAAAGATAATGAAATTATGATTGCGGCAATCTTTGTCTTTTTATCCATTTTTCATCAGTTTGCTTACTGCATTTGTGAAATCATCAATAGCTATTTTTTCCATACAATTTAGATTTAAGTTGCATTCTTTTTTATAGCAGGTTATGCAATCCATCTTAGGGGTTATCTTAATCCCATTTCCATATAAATCTATTTCAGCAGCACTAGTCGGGCCGAAGAACGCAATCACTTTTTTGCTTAGCGCAATCCCTATGTTAAGGGCGAGGCTGTCTGAGGTTATTAATATGCTGCATAGGTTAATTAGGGCTGCAAACTCCTTCAGAGAGTTATCGCATCCAGTATCAATTATTTTTTGTTTTAATAAATCTTTTATCCTCTTATTCCTTTCTTTTTCTTCGGGGCCACCAAAAAGCAGGAGTTTTACATTGGGTATTTTTGAAAGGTTTTCTGCAAGTTCAATTGTCTTTTTTTCTGAGAGCTTCTTCAACTGCCATCTTTTTCCTGCTGATGTGTTCAATCCTATCACTAAACTGTCTTCTTTTATATTGTGTTTATCTGCAAAAGTTTCTGAGAATTCAGTGCCTTCCTTTGTTAGTTTTAAAATGGGTCTGCTGTTTTTTATATTTAGGATATTACAGATGATATCCTGATAGGTTTTTTTGTTTTCTTTTTTCAGTTGATCTGCCTTTTCTTTCCCAAAAACTGAAGTCAGGCCCATATCGAACCATGGTGAAGAATCCTTTGTGTAAACTATCTTGTTGTTTTTAAGAAACGCTCCTACCAACGTTTCTTTATTTAGGCTTTCTACTATCCTGCAGCTTTCTTCATTGTCTTCAAGATTTATTACCAGATTGTAGGATTCTTTATTTAATTCTTGGATGTCTTCTTTATTGTTTGCAATTAATATACTGCCTATGAGGGGGTTGCTTTTCAAAAGTTCTGAAGAGTACTCTTCTGTAAGCCAGAATATCTTTGAATCAGGATATTTTTCTTTTAAGCCAGGGAGAATAGAGGTAGTCCTCAATACATCGCCTGTGGCTGCCAGCTTGATTATAAGTATTTTCATATACATGAGGTGTATGCGCCTGTTTTTAAGATTTATGTATTTATCTTCTAATCTTTAATAAACTTTATTGTTGTATAAACTGTTATTTGATTTCATGATAAAGTTTAAATATACTCAATTTTTCTTTAAGTATATGAGGGTGGACAGGAAAATAGAATTTGTATTTGTAGTGTTGCTTTATCTTAGCTGCTTGTGGCTTTGGAGCCTGCCTTTTCAGAAGAACAGCTTGCCTTATGGGGAAGTGGATGCCTCTTCGCATTTTGCTGTTGCAGATTATATGACCCAGACAGACAAGCCGATAGGATTATTGCCTTATTATATCGACAAAAGATATGGGGGGGATAATGACTATAAAAATCATGTTTTGTGGTATCATCCACCTTACCATACTGCGTTTTCTATAGCCCAAATAATGGGGGGAGAAAGAGTACTTCCTGTGTTTTTAGCAAATGCAATATTTTCTTCTATAGTGTTGCTTTCTGTTTATTTCGTAATAAGGAAAATGTTCGGATTTTTACCTGCGTTATTATCTGGGTTTTTGCTTATGTTTTCCATGAGGGATATCATGGCGTATTTATGGGGGCAGTGGCCTGAAAGGATGGGATTTGCTTATCTGCCACTTGTTCTTTATTGTTTTTATAAATATGCTAGGTCTTATCTAGACAAGGAAGAAAAACCAATTTATATATATCTTACGGGGATTCTTTTGGCTGTTAATTTTTTTGTGCACCCAATGACATTTTTGCATACTGCTGCATCTATCTTCATATTGGTCATATTGTTATTTGCAAAGGAGAGAAAACTATTTTTTAATCTTAAGCATGTGTCCCTTGCTATTGTAATTTTCTTGGTTATCATAAGTATTTTTCCTTTGCAGACAATGAATGTTGTAGTTAGGCTTTTGCCAGGAGGGAAAGATACTCCCACCGAGACAAACAGGGTAAGCATAAGCAGGCTTTTTATGTGGGCAGGTGGATTAAGCGCAGAGGGATCTGTTCCAGATTCATACTTTTCTTATAACCAGATGATTGGTCCTTATTGGACGATGATTCTTCTGTTTTTGGGTGTTTTTATTATATTCTTTAGGAGGAATGAAAAGGATATTGTACTGATTTCGTGGCTTATTGGACTTTACTTTATGGTACATCTGGATGTAATTGGGCAGCCTGGAAGGGTGCATAGGTCATTGAGCGCCAGCGCACAAATATTTTATCCTTTGATTGTTTTGGGTTTGCTATACTTACTTTCTTATTCAAAATATCTTGGAAAATACAAGACTTATCTTAAATATGGGGTAATAGCTATTTTTGTGATATTGATAATGTTTTCAAGCGGAAAGATGGCCTATTCTCAGCTTAAGGGCGCTTATGGCGGGATAATCAGGGTTACACCTTACCAATATGATGCTGCTGAGTGGATGAAGGATAATCTTCCGAGAGATTCTGAGGTTTATCAATTTGGAACATTAACAATGGCTAAGTCTAGATGGATGTGGATGCTTTCTGATACTTATATCATATATAGAGATATTTTTGATGAGAGAGATTTAGTTAATGCTACTCATATCTTGATGGATTATTCTGACAGGGCGGCCATAGGTGATAAGAATACAGTTGATGGGATGCAGAGCTGGGAGAAAGAAAATCTAGCAAATTCAACTTTGTTATACAATAAGAATAACATAAGGGTGTACCAACGTGGTTAATCTGGGGAAAAAGGAACTTGGAATTTTAGCCTTGATTTTGATAGGAATATTTTCCCTAATATTTTTTGGGTTTACAGGGTTTAAGGTAGTCATTGGCTTTATTGCGCTTTTCTTTTTGCCATTTTATCTTATTCTGGATAATTTTGATTTAGAAGAGGGTGAGAAGATTATCTTTTCATTATTTATAGGGGTTGTAATGTTTCCCTCTTTGGTTTATCTTTTAGGGGGAATTTTTGGGATAAGAATTTCTATAATTGTGAGTTTTGTGGTGTTTGTTTTAGGTGGGTTGATGATCAGATGGTTTTTTTCTAGAGCTAATAAAAATACCAGCGATGATAATGACTGAAGGCAGTATAAATACGTGGTATCTTATGTTCAGCCCAATCAACCCGATGTAATATGAGGATATTCCTATCATTGCTGAGCTTAATCCAACCCCTATAATCAGCCTTTCTGTGAAGCTTAGTTTGTCTTCCCAATAGAACATAACTGAAATTCCCGGAATTATGAAAACCCAGAAGAATGAAAGAGTTAGCCTTAGGATTACTGCAAAGCTTTCTTTGAAAAACAATATCTTAAGGGCGATTATACTTATAACTGCTAAAATTAAAATGTATTTTGATTCTTCAATTACTTTCTTAAAAAGTTGTTTGTTCTGCAATGCAATCTTCACCTCTGTTGCTGTTTTCCAGTATAACTACAATTCCGTTATCAAATACTGGTTTGATAAAATCGTTCTTTATAAGCTCATTTGCTATCAGTATGTTATATTGCGCAAGCGCTGCCTGGCTTGAGACCTTATCAACTATGATGAAATCAAAATCACAGATGTCTCTTTGGGTGTTATAAAAGTAATCCTTCCCTATTTCATCTGCATGATACCCATAATCCAATAAAGATTTTCTATATGCATAATGGACACCATGATGATCTCCCAACAGGTAAATTCCTATATGCCTGTTTATTGTTCTATTTGCCAATGCTGAAACATACTCTTCTGTGTTGACCATATAGGGAACTCTGAATGTGTTCCTAAGCATTGCATTCTGATTGTATACATCTCCGTAGAGGAAGAGTACTTTTGAATCTTCATCTGTATTGCCTTTTATCCAGTTAAATGTCTGCCAGTGGTATTGATTCATTATTCCTGCAGAAGTGAATCTTTCTGAGTGAGGAATATACGGAATTGCTACAACTCCACTGAGGATTATGGCTAATATTATGCCAATTGCAAACGAATAAGCAGTTTTCCATTTTTTTATGACTAATTTTAACAGATAATATATTGAAATGCCTAAAAATAATGAAAGATATATGGGCCATAAGCATCTTGTTTTGAAAGCATGCCTTTCAAGGCCTATGTAATTTCCAAAACCTACGAGAAGCATAAAAAATGAGATTAATATGGGTGTTGAAAACTTCTTTTTTAGCATGAACAATGCAATTATCATGCCTATTATCAACAAAGGCAATATCAACCCAAAGTTGGAGAGATATAATGTTTGGTCTGTTGATGTTGTTGCGACAATGTTAAATCCAGATGGAACTTGTGTTTTGACTAGTGTAAATCTGAATATTATCAGGTAATACGCAGAAATTACAAGAAACAGCAATATCCCTGATGTAAAGTGTTTTATCTTTTCCTTGCTAAACTCTTTTTTTGCAAGCCACCAGATTCCCATGATTATCATAAAGCCTGCTGCAAATAATAGCTCTGTCTGGTGCTGAAGCGCAATTGCGCTTAAGAAGACTGCAAGAAATATCCAGGAATATTTAAGGTCGAAGTTTGTCATGTACCAGAAGAAGCAGATAAGGAAGAACTGCCCGAATATCAAAGGCCAGCTGCCCCATGTTATCAATGCATATGGGCCTATGCCTGGGCCTCTTGTAAATAAAAGAAAAGATAATGGTAGAGCTATCATCGCAATGTGTTTGTTCCATCTTCTAATTATGAGGTAAAACGCTAATGATGAGAAACAGAGGATTATAAATGTCAATAAGTAGGCTATGTCATAGTTCTCAAGCCCAGATGCATAAGACATAATCACATCAAGATGATACATCAATGGGGGGTAAAATCCAATAGCATCTTTAAATCCGCCTGCAATATAGGGCGCTTCGTACCTGTAATTTCCCATCTGCTTTATACTATCTATCCTTACCTGATGCTGAAATGTATCAGAGGCCATGTAAGAGAATGGAAAATCATGATTTATTTTATAGTCCCAAAGATTGGCTACACCTGCCCATAAAATGAAGAAGAATATTATAATGAGGTAGATTTTTTCAAAATCGAGCTTTAGTTTCAAATTGAGAACCTCTCTTTTATTATTCTCCAAAATATGAGGAAACCATCTTTAATTTTTATTTTTGAGTGGCCAACTCTCTTTTTATAATCTATGGGGATCTCTTTTATCTTTAATCTATTCTTTAGGGCTTTTACTGTTATTTCTGCTTCAATGTCAAAACCTTTTGAGCTGAATTTCTTGAATCTATTTACTTTGAAAGCTCTAAGGCCTGAGTTGATATCTTTTAACCTGCCGCCATATAGGAGGTTTATTGCAAGAGTGTGTATCTTGTTTGGCAGGCGGTGAAATGGCTTTATCTCTTTTAGGCTTCTTGCTCCCACGACCATATCGAATCCTTCTTTTTCAATAAGGTTTAGTAGTTTTGGTATGTACTTAACAGGGTAAGTTTGGTCGCAATCTATAAGGACTAAGATATCATAATCCTTTTCTTTTGCTATCTGAAGGGCTTTTCTGATTCCAAAGCCCTTGCCTTTGCCGTCTCTTTGATATATCGGAACTTTGTTCTTTTTGGCTATCCCTATAGTGCCATCTGTTGAGTTTGCGTCAGATATAAAAAAGTCATAACCTAATGATTTAATCTCATCTATCATGACCTGTACGTTTTCTTTTTCGTTTCTTGTCGGAAGACAGATGACTGGTTTCATTGTAAGAACTACATATAATTATTTTATCAAATCCAGATTATTATTGTACCATTCAACAGTTTCTTTCAATCCTTCTTCTAGTGAATATTTTGGCTGCCAATCGAATGTTTTTTTTACTTTTTCAATGCTTAAGAACTGCCTGTCAATTTCGTTTTTTGCAGTACCTAGTATTTTTGGCTTAATGTCTTTTTTGCCCATTACTGAGGATATTGTTTTGAACAGATCTAATACGCTTATTGGCTTGCCTGTTCCGAAATTGAATGCCTGGCCTTTCAGACCTTTTTTATCTATGTTCTCTGCGAGAATGAGGTAACCGCTGACAGCGTCTTTTACATACATATAGTCTCTTTCTAAGGTTCCATCACTCCTTATCACAAACTGGCTGTTCTTAAGAATTGAGCATATCGCATCAGGTATTATCCTTGAGAAATTGAGGTCTGCTCCGCCATATGTGTTTGCGTTTCTGGTGATTGCTACGGGAAGATTATAAGTTATAGCATAACTCTTTGTAAGTATGTCTGCGCATGCTTTTGATGCATCATATGGATAATTTCCCAACAGAGGAGAATCTTCTTTGTAAGGGAGCTCTTTTTGCACCCCATATGCCTTATCGCTTGAAGCAACAACGACCCTTTTTACATTATTGTTTAATCTGCATGCTTCAAGAACATTCCATGTTCCTTTGATGTTTGATTCAAATGTTGAGATAGGGCTTTTGTTTGCTACACCGACCAATGCCTGGGCTGCCAAGTGAAAAACAGAATCAATCTCTTTTTCATTTATTATCCTTTCAACACATGGAAGGTCAATTATATCTCCCTGGATGATGTTTACCTTATCTTTTATCTTAAGAAGATCAAGGCTGCATACTCTTTTTATATCCCTGATTATAACAAATACGTTTGCTCCTTTATCAATCAGGGTTTTAGCCAGCCATGAGCCTATAAAACCGTCTGCGCCTGTGACAAATACATTTTTGGATTGCCAAAATTCAGTCATTTTAATACCCCCTTTCTATGATTTGAAAAACAACAATATTTATAAATATACCTATTTTTTTTATATCGGGGTGTTTCAATGACAGATGTACTTTTTATAGTTCCTCCTTTCAGCTATAAGGAACTTGATGATGCAAGCTCAAGGTGTCCTAATCTAGGTGTTGCTATGCTTGCTGCTGTGTTGGAGCAGCATAAATATGATGTAAAGATACTTGATGTTTTTGCTCTTGACTTAAAGGATAATGAAGTTGTTGA
>JAHJAV010000098.1 GCA_018813685.1 Nanobdellota archaeon
GAAAAATAATTGGCTGCCTAAGAAGTCGGATTGGAATGAGAAATTATGAAGTTATGATGAGTTTAATCTCCACATGGCAGAAGCAGGGAAAAAACATATTCTATATGTTACAGGATACACTTTAGGTTAACAAGTATAAAGACTACAAAGGTTTATAAATTAAAGTGCATTCTCATCAAGTGGGTGGTTATCATGGCTAAAGAAGGTATTGCAAAAGATGTATACTTACCTAGAGAAGGGGCTAAATTGGAAGTTGGTAAAACGGTAAAAACAGTATTTGAAATAAAACGAAGACATTTTGAAAATGTTCCAGATGATGGCTATCCTGAAACCGCAAGTGATGGTTCTTTGCAAAGAAGAAAAAGGTTATATAAGCATTTGGAGATATTAGAAAGGTTTGATTACGAACAAGATGGTGAAGGTTTAGACAGGCCTAATCACCCGTTTAGTAAAGGTAATGATAGAGCAAACCGACCTGTAACAGATGTTGGGTCAAATGTTGCACAATATACTAATTATACAATGAGAAATAGGTTTAATTGTGGTTTATTAAGGGAGGCACAGGAGATTATAGATCATCAATCAAAAAGCAGGGGTGAAACGGATATAAGTTTAATCGTTGATCCTTCATCAATAAGAATAACAGAAACAGGAAGAGGACGTTGTCAGGATGTAGGTGATATGCTCAAATACAGTGCAACAGCAGATATATATGTTGCTAAAAAAGCAGCTTAAACACTAACATACCCGTTTGCTTTCCCTTTTTCTTCATTTTTCTTTAACACCATTTATATTGATAATAAATTAATGAAGAGCTTCAAGAAGTAGGTTTCTATCTCTTTTATTATCACAGGTATAATGATTATCAATTAGTAATGAAAATCGAAAGATTTATATATTTAATATATGAGATTTAGATGTGCTGCCTATGGAGACATAGGATGTGCAGAATAACGAGGTGAAACGAAAATGGACAAAAGAATAGGAAGTTACTCCTTTATAATTGGAGTGATCATAGCAATTGTCCTGGGCATTGTTTCATTGGGAGCTGCAAACCCCTGGCTGGCTTCATTGCTGGTTCTGTTGGGATTGATTGTTGGGCTTCTAAATGTGACAGGCAAGGAAACACAGGAGTTCCTCTTGGTAGCAGCTGTATTGGTAATTGCTGCAAGCATGGGAGGGGCTAGCACCACTATAGGCTCAGTCCAGTACATCGGACAATACCTAAGCGGCATATTTACCCAGGTCTTGGCTTTTGTTGTCCCTGCAACAGTTGTTGTTGCTTTGAAGGACATCTGGAGAATAGGACAGAACGACTAAACCAAGATTTTCTTTTTTTTATTTTTTAACTTGTTCTATAATAATAACTAATCACCTAACAATAATTATTTAAAATAGCGAATTATTCCTGTTTTAATGGAAATTACTAAAGGAATAGGAGTGATTGGCCTTTCGCTTTATCTTAAGAAAGAAAATACACTTGTAATTTCAGACACCCATATAGGTTATGAAGAATCATTAAACAAGCAGGGCGTCCTAATACCCAGATTCCAATTCAAAGAGATAATTAAAAGGCTTGAGAATATATTTAAGAAAACAGGTAAGGTTGATAAAATAATAATCAATGGGGATATAAAGCATGAATTTGGAACAATTTCTGAGCAGGAATGGAGGCATACTTTAAGGCTGCTTGATTTCTTAGGCAGGCACTGCAATGAACTGGTATTAATCAAAGGGAATCATGACAAGGTATTAGGACCTATTGCAGAAAAGAGAAAAGTAAAAGTAGTTGAAGAGTATAAAGTTGGAAGTATATTGATAATACATGGTGATAAGATACCTGATGAAAAAAGATTGAAGGGGATTAAGACAATAATCATAGGGCATGAGCATCCTGCTGTGAGTGTCAAAGAAGGTTCACGAGCAGAGTTATTTAAGTGCTTCCTTAAAGGAAAATGGAAAGGCAGGGCATTAATTGTACAGCCTTCATTCAATCTTGTAACAGAAGGAACAGATGTTTTGAAAGAAAGGCTGCTGAGCCCTTTCCTTAAGCAGGATCTTGGAAAATTTGAATGTTTTGTTGTTGCAGATAATATTTATGGGTTTGGCAAGTTAAATAAACTATAGGATAGGCAAGCAATAAGTTTATAAACCAAGTATTTTTACTCAAAAAGGAGGGTTAAAATGAAAATTAATAAAGCACAGCGTGTAGGGGTTTTTGTTGATGTGCAGAATATGTATTACTCTGCAAAAAGCATGTATGGGGCAAAGGTTAATTTTGCGCAGATATTGAAGACTGCTGTAAGTGGAAGGGCCTTGATAAGAGCAATCTGTTATGTGATAAAGACAGATGTTGTAAAAGAAGAAAAGAATTTCTTTGATGCTTTGGAAAATATTGGTTTTGAAGTAAAAGCAAAAGACCTCCAGATATTCTATGGTGGGGCCAAAAAAGGCGACTGGGACATAGGGATAGCTATGGATATGATAGAGCTTGCTCCAAAGCTGGATACAGTCATATTGGTAAGCGGTGATGGCGATTTTGTTCATCTAGTTAATCACCTGCAGTATGCAATGGGTGTAAGGGTAGAAGTTATTGCATTCGGCAAGTCAAGCAGCGGAAAATTAAGAGAAGCTGCAGACTCATTTACTGATCTGGATAGCAATCCTAAAATGTATATGATGAGGTAAAATGTTTCCTGTACTACAGAAAAGAAAATTATCTGAAAATACATACCTTATGGAGATAGAGGCTCCTGAAATTGCAAAAAAAGCAAAGGCAGGGCAGTTTTTAGTTTTAAGGATAGACGAAAAAGGCGAAAGGATACCTTTGACAATAGCTGATTCTGATAAAAAGGTGATAACTATAGTGTTTTTGGTTGTTGGAAAGACAACTACAGAACTTTCTTTGCTAAAAAAAGGAGATTCATTACTGGATGTAGTCGGGCCTTTAGGGAATCCTTCAAAGATACAGGAATATGGGAATGTAGTGATAATAGGTGGTGGGCTTGGTATTGCCCCCATATATCCTATAACAAAGGCGCTTAAGCAGGCAAAGAACAAGGTTACTGCAATAATAGGTGCAAAAAGCAAAGACCATCTTTTTTGGGAAGATAGGTTTAAGGAAATATCTGACAGGGTTTTGATTGCAACAGATGACGGAAGCAAAGGAAAAAAAGGGTTTGTTTCTGATGTTTTAAAGGAACTGATGCAGAAAGAGAAGATTGATCTTGTTATTGCGATAGGGCCGCCGATAATGATGAAGGCTGTATCTGATGTTACAAGAGACAGGATAAAGACAATTGTTTCTTTAAACCCAATAATGGTAGACGGGATGGGTATGTGCGGCGGCTGCAGGGTTGTTGTAGATGGAAAAGTAAAGTTTGCCTGCTGCGACGGGCCTGAATTCAATGGCCACCAGATTGACTGGAGTGAGTTGATGAACAGGAATAAAACATATTCTGATGAAGAGAAATGCGCTTTAGGGGATGCAGGAAGATGTCAGAAATAAACTTTTGCCCGTTTTGTGATGCGCCGCAGCATAAGATATTATACTGCAAAGGAGATGTATTTTTCTGCAAAGAATGCTCAAGGTTCTTCAAGTTCAGCGAAGTGAAGATGAAATGCCCTAAATGCGATTCTGAGCAGATAACTAAATCAGATTATCCATCACCTACTGGGGAAGTTGCATTTCAATGCAGCAAATGCAGGAAGGCAATATCTGCAAGTGAGTTTCTTAAAGCGAATAAGGTGAAGTAAGGGCAAAATTTATATATTATAAAATTAAATTTAGGTTTACGATGGTAGCAATAAAAAAAGAAGGAATAATCTTAAGCCCTAGTGATGAAGAGTTTGAGAATCTTGCAGTATTTAATCCTGCCTGTGTTAAGGTAGGAAATGAAGTGCATATGTTTTACAGGGCGATGAGCAAAGAGAACAGGTCTGTGATAGGCTATTGTAAATTAGATGGGCCTTTAAAGGTTGCTGAAAGGGCAAAAAAACCGATTTTGTTACCTGAGCATGAATATGAATACAACCTCGAAGACCCGAGGATTACACTTATAGGGGATACATATTACTTAACTT
Organism: Nanobdellota archaeon; assembly: GCA_018813685.1. Lineage (GTDB taxonomy): Archaea > Nanobdellota > Nanobdellia > Woesearchaeales > JACPBV01 > JAHJAV01. The sequence continues at coordinate 4,084 of JAHJAV010000098.1, forward strand.
ATGTGGCTTATGACGGCAGAAATGTAAGGATCGCTTATGCAACCAGCAAAGACCTGAAGAAGTTTGAAAAAAAAGGAGTGATTTCGCCTGAAATAACATATGATGAGGCAGAAGATATTTTCAGAGAATGCAGCTCAAAACTAAAAGAAAGATATTTCCTGTTTGAGTCTTATTTTAAGGATATAGTCGGAAAGGATGTATTATTATGGGACAAGGACGCATTTTTATTTCCAAAGAAGATCAATGGAAAATATGCATTGATACATAGGATATTACCTGACATCCAGATAATTTACTTTGATAAGTTCAGTGACCTGACTCTTGACTACTGGAAGAAGTATTTTAAAAAACTCAGTGATCATGTGATACTTGAATCTGAATTCTGGTTTGAAAGCAGAAATATAGGCGGAGGATGCCCTCCGATTGAAACAGATAAAGGATGGCTTATAATATATCATGCAGTAGATGACATGGACAGGGGGAAGATATATCGGGCAGGAGCTGCTCTGCTGGATAAGAAAGACCCTACAAAAGTGATAGGGCATCTTAAAGAGCCTTTGTTTTATCCAGAGGAAGATTGGGAGAAGAAGGGAAATGTGAACAATGTTGTTTTTCCTTCTGGTTATGCTATCTTCGATGAGAAACTTTATATCTATTACGGAGCAGCAGATAAGCATATTGCTGCAGTATCTTTGAACATAAATGATCTTCTAGATGAGCTTTTAAAATCTAAATCTTTATAAAACAATAGCAATCCCGTATCTCTTATGGGTGAAGCAGATAAATCGTCATGGATATTGTACCTAGGCACATTTCCACCAAGGGAATGCGGAATTGCAACATTTACAAAAGATCTGACTACAGCTGCAGATATAAGGTTTTCTCCATTGATAAAGTCAAAGATAGTCGCAATGAATAAAGATTCCACAAATATCTATAATTATCCTGAAGATGTATTATTCCAGATAAATGATTCTGATATACAGGAATATATCGATACTGCAAAAAATATCAATAGGATCAATAGGATCAAGCTTATAAATATCCAGCATGAATTTGGAATATTTGGCGGAGAGTATGGCAGCTATCTAATCGCTTTTCTTGAAGTGATTGAAAAGCCAGTGGTAATAACTTTTCATTCTGTACTCCCTTCACCTGATGATAAGCTAAAAAGAGTTGTCCAGGCATTGGCAGACAAATCAAAATGCATAATTGTAATGGCTAAGATTGGAGAGGATATACTGAGGAATGATTATGGGATTAAGACAGACATCAAGGTGATACCTCATGGAATACCCAAGGTCTCTTTTGTAAATAGCAAGAAAGAAAAAGCCAAATTGGGGTATAGCGGAAAAATTATGCTTTCTTCATTCGGAATGGTGAATTCAGGTAAAGGTTATGAATATGTTATTGATGCACTTCCAAGAGTTGTTGAGAAATTTCCAAACCTGATGTATCTGATCGTTGGTGAAACTCACCCTGTAGTAAGGAAGAATGAAGGCGAGCAATACAGAAATTTTATCGAAAAAAAGGTAAAAGACCTTGGACTTCAGAAAAATGTTAAGTTCTACAATAAGTATGTTACACTAAAGGAGATTGTTCAGTATCTGCAGGCTACTGATATATTCATATGCTCAAACAAAAATCCTAATCAAGTAACCAGCGGCACATTGGCGTATGCTGCAGGCGCAGGCAGGGCTATTATATCGACGCCATTCCTTCATGCAAAAGAGCTTATAACTCAGGACAGAGGGATATTAGTCGAGTTTAATAATACAGAATCATTTGCAAATGCAATAATAAAGATATTATCTGACCCAAAATTAAAGGGAAGCATGGAGAAGAATGCATATGCAAACACAAGGAATATGACTTGGAATAATGTTGCTTTGGCTTACAATAAGATATTCAATAAATACGGGGCATTGTCTGATAAGTATGGTGCGAATATCCCAAAAATAAAATTAACGCACCTTGCCAGGCTTACAGATGATTTTGGAGTGATACAGTTTGCTGATAATATAGAGCCAAACTTATCTTCAGGCTATACTCTTGATGATAATGCAAGGGCGATGATAGTCTGCTGTATGCATTATAATAGTTTCAAAGACAGAACAAAGATAAATTTGATAAGAAAATATCTGAATTGTATACAGCATGTCCAAGATGATACTGGAAGATTCCATAATTTTGTAGATTACAACAGAAAAGTCAATATGGAGAACTGGAGTGAAGACCCTCATGGGAGAGCTATGTGGGCATTGGGGTTGTTAATAGGCACAGAAGATATACCTGGTGAGATAAAAAAAGATGCAGAAAACTCTTTTAAGGAATCATTGAAGATAATTGATTGTATAAAATCTCCAAGGGCAGTAGCATACATAATCATGGGATTATTCTTCTACAATAAGCAATCATATTCGGATGATAACATAAAAAAGATAAGAGAACTTACAGATCATTTAGTTTCATTGTATAAGGATTGCTCTTCAGATGAGTGGAAGTGGTTTGAAGAATACCTGACCTACTCAAACAGCAAACTGCCAGAGGCTATGTTCTATTCTTATCTTGCAACAAAAGATGAAAAATACCTAGATATTGCAAAGGAATCTGTCAATTTTTTAAGCTCAATCACTTTTGAAGGAGGGGTTTTTGCACCAATCGGCCATAAGGGGTGGTATTTCAAAAATGGCAAAAAGGCATATTTTGACCAACAGCCAGTTGATACTGCTTCAATGGTCCAGACACTCACTATTGCATATAAAGTTACAGGAGAAAAAAATTATCTTAATGATGCTATCACTGCATTCCACTGGTTCTTAGGCAAGAATTCTCTGAACCAGGTAGTGTATGATGAATCTACAGGGGGATGTCATGACGGA
>JAHJAV010000099.1 GCA_018813685.1 Nanobdellota archaeon
AAAAGGTGTCAAATGATTTTGGTCTGCTTCTTAGCTTTTTTTCTTAAGCTTTGATAGAAATATATATTACAAGCATAAAAGGTTAGTGTTAGGCCCCACCAGTCACCGCTTCGCTATAGACTGGTGGAAAGAGGAATTCTATATAATTGAATGCCTTGAAAACAATTGGAGCACTAGGGAATTAGAAAGGCAGATCAATTCATTATTATATGAAAGGCTTGCTCTCAGCAGGAATCAAAAGAAAGTCAAAGAACTATCTAAGAAAGGCCAAATAGTAAAAACCCCTAAAGATGTCATAAAAGACCCATATGTTCTGGAATTTTTAGATGTCATCGAAAATAATGAATATCTTGAGAAGGATTTGGAAAAATTGCTGTTAGATAAGCTAAAAGATTTCCTTTTAGAACTGGGAAAAGGATTCTCTTTTGTTGCTAGGCAAAAAAGAATCACCGTAGATGGAGACCATTTCTATGTGGATCTTGTTTTTTATAACTACTTATTGAAATGTTTTGTTCTTGTCGATCTGAAAATTGGCAAGCTTACCCATAAAAACATTGGGCAGATGGACTTTTATGTAAGGTATTTCGAAAAAAAAGAAAACAGGAGACAACCCCGCAATAGGAATAATATTATGCAGTGACAAGAATGAAACAATGGTCAAGTACACAATGTTAGAGGACAAAAAAGGGATTTTTGCTTCGAAGTATAGATTATATCTCCCAAGTGAAGGAGAGCTTAAGAAAGAGCTTATTGAAGAAAAAGAGAAGATTAGATCTAGGTAAAGATGAAAATCAAATTCCAAAACATAGGCTGGAAAAGTAAGGTAATGCAAAAAAGAGTTACCTTAAGCATATCTATTAATAAGCTAGTCGCTACAGGATGTTCTTTAGAAAAATGCCAAACTTTGTATTGTTACTTAGCTGAAGACGAAAACAAAAGGCCGATTATGATAAGCTATTTAGATGGAAAACCCAGGCAGATTCCCACGTCAGAACCTTTGGTTCCGACACCTCCTAAAGCTTACGCAGTTGTAATTGCAATAGATGAAAATAAATAGCCCCGGGCAGATTCGAACTGCCGTCAATTCTGGTTTGTAGTCGGTGGTAGGTAGTTTGTGGTTCAACTTCTTTCCCAGATTCGAACTCGGGTGTCGAACTCATTTATACCACCCCACGTTTATTTTATTTTAACAAAGTATAACTTGTTAATATTTGTTTTGGTTTTATCCTTGTTTTGTCAGTATATACTCTTCAATTAATTCTCTAAATTCAGTTGCTTTTATAGTGCTATTCTGAGCTTCAGAAACTTTTGCTGTTCTGTTCATTTGATAAGTAAACTCGTTTCTTTGGTCTCTTTGTTTCTTTAAATCTTTTATGCTCTTTTCTATCCTATGCAGTTCAAGAGTTTCATCCTGTAATTCTTTAAACATTGCCAAAGCTTTTGACATTCTACTGGTTGTTAGCTCTTTAGGCTTTTTCTGTTCTAGTTCAGATCCTTTTATTATGTAGTAATAGATAAAAGCAAGATAGATAGTTTTGTGGGTATCTTTCTTGCCTTTAGGAAGCTTTTTGTTGTCTAACCCCAACAAATATTCAACTTCAAAGAACATTGAATAATAACTTGCAGCAATGATCCAGATAGTAACTGTGTCGTTGCCTTCTAATTCCTCAGTTTGCTCAACTTTATCTAAAAGATATAATGCTAAATTCAAAGAGTCTTGTGCTTTTTTCTTTGTATGATTCAAAAAAGCAGGGTTTGGGGTATCCCAAATACCCTTATTGTCCCACTCTTTAAAGAGCTTCTTAGCTTCTTCAATATCCTCTTTTTTTAGCATGTTCTTTCACCATAGCATAATAAGGCTCTATTCCAAAAAGTACCATTCCTTGCTCAAAAGCCTCTCTACCAACTGTATATTTTTGGTTTAACATATTTATAAAGTCATCAGTTGTAACTATATTAAAATCCTTTTTTAATGTGGATAACTTCAAAGCTTTATTAATTTTTTCTTTGTAAGCTTCAGTATCTTTTCTATCAGAGATGATAAAAAGAAGATCAACATCAGAGCCTTTCTTTTCTTTTTCTTTTGCATACGATCCAAATAAGAGCAAAATATACAGCTTTCCGGATAATGCTTCTTCTATATCTTTTATTAAGATAGCAATTTGAGGATGTTTTTTCATTAATTTAGATTTCTCATGTAGTATAGCTGAACTTAAATCGTCTATTTTTGCATTTTCAAAATCTATGCTGATAAGATTTGCTTTGCCTTTTCTTTCTTGTTTTACTATTTTTCTCTTTAATAAAATTGGTACTATTTTATGCACAGTTACATACATTAGCTTAGTATCTAATGCAATCTGATGAAGGCTTTTGCTTTTTAATGGCTCTCTTAATAAATTCCCTATTATTTTGTTTTCTGTATCTTTG
>JAHJAV010000100.1 GCA_018813685.1 Nanobdellota archaeon
AGGTTATTTGCGCTAATGGCCTCTTCATCAAAAACATAGTATGTCTCATTAATATAGCAGGTAGTTGTTAAATCTCCGCCTCCGCTGCAGTTGCTGGAAGCAAAATTATTAGCATAAGCCATCTGCCCTGAAAAATTAAACATCTGGTTGTGCGCCCCAGAAGTCAGCACATTCACTGTCCAGTATCCTGTTAGATTATCGCAGGAATAATTGCCGTAATAAGCAGAATTATTCAACCATGTATAATTTAAGCTGGAATTCTCGCATCTCAATTCTAATGGGGTTAGATCATCAGGTAAACCACTGCCATAACTAGTATTATTAATAGCGCTTATGATCAGATTCCCTTCACCAGTTGTATTAAATTCAACTGTCCAGTTTCCTCCGACAGTTGGATAGCTTTGCACATTCAGCACAGTAATCTCAACCTCATAAGTCTCATTAGAAAGATGAGGCACTATCCAATACACAGTTTCCACTAACCCATCATTATCAGCATCATCAGAGCTATAAACAGAAACAGGCACTCTATTTCCATCTTTAATATTATATATCTTAACAGCATTTAATGGAACTTCAGTAGACAATGCAGTATAAGCCAGTATATCAGTATAATGCACATCAGAACTTACAACAATCTCTTTCTTATTAGAGCTTATCTCTTTCTCAACAGCCTCAGGCCCGGGTGTTTCATACTCCACAAGAACAGACGAAATATTCTCTTCAATGAGGATAGATGTGCTATTGCTTTCATTCAAGGAAACATCAGCAACAGCATAACCTGTTGGATCAATCTCAACACTAAACAGCCACTCAAAAAACCTTATAAAAATCCCTTTCTCATTATAATCATAAACCACATATCCTGTTAAGGTATTCCTCTCATTCCTCAGCTCAACTATCTCTCCATTTATCTCCTTTGTTTCAAGGCTGGTAAGCCCGCTTTTCTTATCAGTTAACTTATCAATCCTCGAGTCAATATAATCAATCTTCTGCTCAGCTACAAAAGAACTTAAATTCTTAACAACACCATTATCATCAACCTTTACATTGTTAACTGAAACATTAACACCAGAAACAACTTTCTTAACAGAAACATCCATAGCAGAAGAAGTTATATTAACAGTCAAACTCCCAGCTGAACCATCCAAATCAATTGTTTTAACCCATTTAACTGGCTTGTTGATAACAGCCATCATTTGCACTAAGCTTTCATTAACAATACTTCCATTTCCATCACTAACATTAACAGCACTGGCATTAATACTGCCCATATTCACTAAACTGGCATTAACACTAACCTTAAACACATTGGAAGTTATACTAAGCTTTGAATCATTAGCCCTGAAGAACATATGTTTGCTGCCTGTAAACCCAGAAACACCTTTAACAAAAGCAGTGCTTCCGTCGATAACCACGATCAGATCGTCAACATCATAATTGCTGTATGTTAAACTATCATTATCTGGATCATTAAAATACTCGTCTAAATCAACCCTATACTCGCCGCCAATTGAGATATCAGAAAATTCCTTAACCAGGTAGGGGGCCATGTTAATCCTCTCAACTGTAGCATTCTCAATAGTGATATTCTCAACTGTATTATTCTCAATCCTATCCAATCCATCTTTGACAGTAATTGCAAATTTGTTGCTCTTGACTGTATGCTCATTATCACTTGCTATGAAGAAGGTTTCTTGATTTCCAGTATAATCTAGATTAGGCACAATAAATACTGTATCTGTATATGAATTCGCAAAGAATATATCCTCTAATCTAGGTAGGTAATATACTATTTTATCATCATCCTCAAAATACTCACTAAGGTCTATTGTATGCCTTCCATTCTTCTCAATAACAATATCAGGGATATCCTTAACCAAAATAGGGGCTTCATTCAGGATGCTTGAATTATCAGAAACAACAACCTCTTCTTCAACATTATAGCTGATAGAATCAATCTCAATAAAACCCCCTGTAACATTAATAACCAGCCTATAAAAGCTGGAATTCAGATTAAGCAGGCACGATTCAATACACTCATCACTAAACGCAATTATCGGCTCATAGAACTCAGCGCCAGCATGCTCTTCTGAACTGTAAGCAATATCTGAATAAGGAACACTTAAATTAACATCATAATAAACAATCTGCGAAGATATAATATTTTCTTCAACAGCGCCATACCTGGAATAACTTAGATAAAAGCTGTCATTCCAGCTGCCTGAGCTTTCAGCATCCATAAAAGCGCAGCAAGAAACTGAGCCATAACACTCAGCCAATAAAGAATTAACCTCCCATTTCACACACAGCTTATCATAAGAAACATTCCAATTAAATTCAGCAGCAGCATTAAATTCTAATATCTCCCTAGTAGATGCAGAACCCCCTCCAAAAATGCTTATCATTATCTTTTTATCAGCTAAATTTTCACCTATTGGCTCGCTTTCCATGCCCTCTTCTGTTATCTCGTCAATCAATGTATCATTGGCATTATCACTGACCACTAATCCAACAGCACCTATACTTTCACTCAATCTTGAGCTGTCAAACACAACATAAGATTCATCCTCACCAACCAAATAAACTTTAGCAGCCCCATCTTCACTGATCCTCCCATTAATCTTTAAAGATTTCAAAATCCCATTCTTATCCATAACCCAATTATAATCCATACCCCTATTTACAATCAAGCCAGTATTATCAGTATAACTAAATTCCTTAGTAACAGTAGTATAACCAGTAGTGGCAGACCTGTTTAATACAGATATAAATCCAAACAATAATACTATGGCTAATAACCCGCCATATAGAAGCTTCTTATTCCTGGCAGAATTAGGCCCGTACTTAAAGCCGTCTACAAACTCAATTAAGTCAAATTTATTTTCTAATCTTTCACTTTTTCTCTGTCTTACCTCTTTTAACCTACTCTCTTCTGCCTTCCTTAATTCCAGCATCAGCTCATGTTTCTTTCTTTGATTACTTAATTTTCTCCTTCTTCGCAGTTCTTTAGCTTTCTTAAGATTATCAAAAAACTCTATTCTTCTATTCCTTCTTAGCTCACTTAGCCTTTCCTTTTCTTCCCTTTCTTTCTCAGCTTTCTTTTGGGTGTCTATATTTAATTCTTGGTTCTTTATAACCTCCTCTATCCTCCTCTGAGCATCTTCTGCCTTTTTATTAGCTTCTTCAGCTTTCCTTAAAGCATCATCCACTATTTTCTTCTTAACCTCCTCTAACCTAACCCACTCTCCATCCTTCCAATCAACCCCTCCCCCAGATTTCTTCCTAGCTTCTTCCTCAGTCTTTCTCTTAACATCTTCTTCAACTTTTTCTTGCAATCTCTTTATTTCCTCTTCTGCTCTGATTATATCCTCTTCTTTCCTTTTGGCTTCTTCCTCTGCCCTTATTCTAGCCTCGCTCTCAATCTTTCTCTGATTTTCAACTATAATCAACTCTTCTTCTTTCCTCCTAGCCCCATCTTCAGCGTTTCTAGTAGCCTCTTCTAATTCCTTTATTCCTTCACCTGCCCTTGGTTCTACTTTATCAAATATCCAATTCATAGTCTTCCCTATATTTTCACTCTCAGTTTTCCCTTCCTCTCTTACTTTATCTTCCATTTTTCTTATAATCATTCAACAGCTTCAAAATAACCTCTTCATAAGCTTGCCTAGGATGAATCTTTAATTTAACCAGCTCTTCAACTACCTTTTTAGAAATCTTAATAGTGGTGATGTCTTTTTTCATTATAAGTATACCTAAGAATACTTAAGTATACCTATATTTAAATATTGCTGTTTTTAACTGCATTTTTAAAAGAAAAAACTATTTAAATAAAACCCCAATAACATATCAATTATGAAACCAAACGACCTTATTAAGAAATACCTGGACTTTTTCAAAGAAAAAAAGCACTCTATAATTAGCTCTGCTTCTCTAATTCCAGAGCATGACCCTACTGTCCTCTTTACAACAGCAGGAATGCATCCTTTAGTGCCTTATCTGGTGGGTCAGCCTCATCCAGGAGGTAAACGCTTAGCAGATGTCCAGAAATGCATAAGGACAGTGGATATTGATAATGTTGGCGATCCATCTCATTTAACCTTTTTCCAGATGTTGGGTAATTGGTCATTAGGCGACTATTTCAAAAAAGAGGCAATTGAATGGTCTTATGAGTTCCTTACAAAAAATCTAAACTTCAATCCTGATAAAATTTCAGTGACAGTCTTTGAAGGGGATAACGATGCTCCAAAAGACAAAGAATCTGCAGGCATATGGAGATCATTAGGAGTTCCAGAAAAAAGAATTTACTTTCTACCTAAGGAAGACAACTGGTGGGGGCCGGCAGGAAAAACAGGCCCATGCGGTCCTTGCACAGAGATGTTCATCGATACAGGCCTAGGGCCATGTTCAAATGAATGTAAGCCAGGATGTGGTTGTGGAAAATACTTCGAAGTCTGGAATGATGTATTCCTTGAATATAATAAAATAGCAGAAGGCAAGTTTGAAAAACTAAGCCAGAAGAACGTAGATACAGGTATGGGCGTTGAAAGGACCATAGCAATGCTCAATAAGAAAAAAACAGTCTATGAAACAGAAATATTCCTGCCGATAATTGAATCAATAAAGAAAGTAGCAAAAGTTGATAATTATGGTGAAGAGGAAAACAAGGCCTTAAGGGTTATCTCAGATCACTTAAGAGCATCTGTCTTTATTTTAGGAGACGAACACAAAGTTCCACCCTCTAACTTAGATCAAGGTTATATTTTAAGAAGATTCATCAGAAGATCCATAAGGTATGCTAAACAGTTAGGCATAGATAACAACTTCTGTGAAGACATAGCTAAAAAAATAATAGAGGTAAACAAAGAACAATGGCCAATACTGGAAAAAAATAAGGAATTCATCTTTGAAGAATTAAACAAAGAAGAAGAAAAATTCAAAAAAACCTTAGAAACAGGCTTAAACAAATTTGAAAAGATGGTTTCAGGTCAAGAGCTCTCAGGAACAGGCGCATTTTTATTGTTTCAGTCTTATGGTTTCCCTATAGAGATGACAGTCGAATTAGCAAAAGAAAAAGGATTAGATGTTGACCTAAAATGCTTTGAAGAAGAATTCAAAAAACATCAGGAATTGAGCAGAGTAGGCGCAGAAAATCGCTTTAAAGGTGGATTAGCAGATTCAGGTCAAGAAACAACTAAGCTGCATACAGCAACCCATCTATTAAACCAAGCTTTAAGAGAAGTCCTAAAAAAGCCAGACATCTTTCAGAAAGGCTCTAACATAACTCAGGAAAGATTAAGATTTGACTTTAACTTTGACAGGAAGCTGGAAAAAGAAGAGCTGAAAAAAGTAGAGGATTGGGTCAATGAAAGGATAAAAGAAGCTCTTCCTGTAAAAAGAGAAGAGCTCACATTAGAAGAAGCAAAGAAAGCAGGAGCTCAGGGCGTTTTTGAATCAAAATATGGTGAAAAAGTATTCGTATACAGTATTGGTAATAAATCAAAAGAAATCTGTGGCGGTCCCCATATCACTAACACAAAAGAGCTTGGTCATTTCAAGATAAAGAAAGAAGAATCCAGCGCAGCAGGCATAAGAAGGATTAAGGCAGTTCTTGAATAAAATGCCTCTCTACATCATCTCAACACCTATAGGCAACTTAAAAGACATTACTTTTAGGGCAATAGAAACACTTCACAATTCTGATATAATCTTAGCCGAAGATACAAGAAGAACTTCTATCTTATTAAATCATTACACCATTAAGGGCAAACAAATGACATCATTTAATGACAACAATAAGGCCTATAAATCCCCTCAAATAATCCAAGAGCTTCTCAATGGAAAAAATATCTCTATTGTTTCAGACTCAGGCACTCCAGGAATAAGTGATCCCGGCTTCTACTTAGTAAGGGAAGCAGTAAAGAACAACATTAAGACAATCCCGATTCCGGGGCCAACAGCCTCAATCACAGCCCTAATCTCGTCAGGTTTTCCAACAGATTCCTTCATATTTTATGGATTTATCTCAAAAAAAGAAAAAGCAAAGGCAGATTTGCTGAATGAAATAAACAGATCAAAAAAAACAGCAATCATCTACGAAAGCCCATATAGGCTAATTAAAACCCTAAAATTAATCTCAGAGATAATGCCTGAAAAAAAGCTCTGCATTGCAAGAGAACTGACAAAGAAATTCGAGGAATTTATTAGGGGAACTTCTAAAGAGCTATACGCTCAACTAAAAGATAAGGCAATTAAAGGAGAAATCACGATAATAATCAATAAATAAAAAATTAAAAAAGAAAAAAAGGAATTTACCTTCCTCTTTTCATCTTTGCTTTGCAGACATTCCCTTTCTTGTCCACGTAATAAAGATATCCTTTATCTCTCTTTATTCCGCACTTATGCAATGTTTCTATCTTCTTCTTGTATGGCTTTCCAGCTCTCTTCATGTTGACTCTTGTGCAGTTGCCTTTCTTGTCAACATAGTAAAGCCAGCCGGTCTCTCTCTTTATTCCGCACTTGCATACTGTTTCTCCCATTTGATTCACCTCATATTTTATTTATGAGGTACAAGAAATTTATTCATAATTTCTAAGTACCTCAAACTTTTTTGAAGTGTTGGAAAATCTATTCCCACCACCTCTATATATTTTATTTTACATTAATCTAAACTAGGTTATTTATATTCTTATCGGTTTATACGTCCCTAAAAAACCGTATAAGGTAAGCACCTTCAAAATTCTCGACGGGGTTGTGGAAGGAGCTGCGTTCCCGTAGTCTCGGAAATTAGAGATTTTTGAGATCTCCAAAATGCATAGCATTTTCGAGAGGAGCAACCCCTCGCGACGCTCGTCGATAATATTTGATTTATGGAATTTTGACCTTATGGTGATTACCTTATACAAAAAACTGAGCTGTCAAGTAAACGTCACCTAAAGAGAAACTTTATATATCTTAATTCTTTAACATCCATCTATGGGCAATACTACAAAAGAGTGGATGTATGTCCTAATCTTTTTTATTGTAGCTTATACTCTTATTACATTACATAGAGACGAAGTAAAAATTGAAAATAGAATATTTGAATTAGTTAATCAAGAAAGAGTCTCTATTGGAGTTCATAGTTTAGTATGGGATTCTATTTAATGGACTTAGTTATTAATCAAACAAAATGGCACCGATATGTTAGCGATGGTGATAATGAGTTTAAGATAATAGGGAAAAAATGCAGGAAGGTTGATTTTAAAGATTATTCAAAAGAATAAAGTATATTACCTTCTCTTTTTATTCCTTCCCCTATCAGCTATAATATCCAGCAAGTCTGGGTTAATCCTAAACTTAGGTATCTGTATCGGTTCTATATCCAAATCTAAACAATGTTCAAAAGACAGGTAAACATAATGTAAGGATATAAACTGTCTTTATGAAAATCAAGGATAGAGTAGATGATTTTAGAGGATTAAAGGCTTTATGGTCAGCACCTATTCTTATGGCTGGGATTGTTTTACAGCATAACTACATAGAAGCACACACCACAACAGGAGTAGTGCCTTGTGAGTTGGCTGGGATTAAGAATGATTTAGGGCAGAATAGATGGTTGAGATTGATAAAGATGGCTAATCAGAATTAAATAGCTAAGATTATCTCTTTAAATTTTTTATTAAATTTTTCAGATGAATTTTTAATTTGCTCCATAGACTTATTTACCTTTTTTCCATTTTTGATTAATAATTTCTTAAAATCTTCATTACTCATCATAACACCTTATTACATATTGTCCTAACAGTTATATAAACCTTTCTATTACTTCTTAATTTTGTCTTTAACTACTTCCTCATATGCTCCAATAATTTCATTATAATCAGTTGCCATTTGTTCTGATTTAATATGAATAAAATCATTTTCGTTTTTTAATTCAATAATCTCATGTTCTAAAATTTTCATTCTAGATTCCATAATTATTTTATGTAATGCAAAAGTAAATAGAACTAATAAAGCAAAACAACTTACCCTTGTTAAATTTAATTTATTTGTAGCACCCCAATAAATTAAAATTCCTTGTTCAATAGTATATACTAAAACAAAAAATATCTCAAATAATGTACGAGTATGAAATGAAAATAACCTTAATTCATTCCAATTTTTTGAAATCAATCTAAATAAGTGTCCTAACAAAGTTATCTTTACCTTTTCTTGTTTAGCTAAATTATTATCCATATTCATCAACATTAAAATCTATCAGAACCTCTTTTTGTATAGTTTATCAGAAATAGTATATAAGGATTTCTGTATTAAAGAATAGAATGGGTGACGTTAAGTTGACAGCTCACAAAAAACCTAAATATTTAAATAATCCATCGTACAGGGCCATATAAGATGCCTAAAAAACCAAAAAAGACAAATAAGTTCATCCTTGTCATTTTCTGCATAACCCTATTAATCTTCATTTTCATCCTAGGGGCAAGGCTTGAAAAGCCGATATTCAGCCAGGGTTCTTTGGATAATCCAGGCTTAAAAGACAGAAACAAAGACACTCAACACTTAATAATGGAAGGAACATCAGATATTGAAGTTCTCTTAGTCCATGGCCTTGCAGCAACATCTTGGGAAACAAAATCTCTTGCGCAATACCTTAACTCTAAAAACATAACTACTTATCAGGTTTTATTGGCAGGCCATGATAAAAGTATATATGGGCTTGAGCAGGCATCTTTTTCTGAATGGTACACTGCCCTTGAAGCCAATTACAACTCAATAGATAAGCCAAAAAAGTTTATAATAGGTTTATCTGTAGGCTCCCTTGCCGCTATAGAACTTACTGAGAAAAAACAGCTCGATGGATTAATAATAATATCTACACCTATAGAATTTAATGATCCCCTTATAAAATATGCACCTTTATTGCAGTATTTCAAAAGATTCTCTCATAGAAATATAGCAAAAGAGCATCAGCTATTTTATTATGAAAACTTCCCTGTTAAATCACTTGCTAATATGGTTTCATACATCAATTACATAAAAAAAATCCTTCCAGATGTTACTTCCCCTGTCTTAATAATTCAGTCTAAAGATGATCCAAGGATAAACTATAGAAGTGCATATTACATCTATTCTAGTCTAGGCTCAGAAAAAAAGGAGATAATGTGGCTCAATAGCAGCACACACGTTCCAATAATAAAATCTTCAGAAGATACTGAAGAAATAAAAAATGAAAGAATAATGGTTTTTGAAGGAATTTACTCATTTATACTTGAAAACTCTTAATCTTTCTCCTCCTTCTTGTCATACTCCTCAGCACATTCATCACTGCAGAACCTGCACAATTCTTTTCCAACTCTTTTTTCAACAAGATCATCTCCTAATATCTTGCCGCATTTTCTGCATTTAGCGCCTTGTCCATCTCCTTCAGCCCCTTCCATAAATCCTTCCTCTCCAGGGCTAATTTCATCATTATCAACTAGTTCCTCTCTCCCTTCTTCAGAATAAATATCTTTATCATCTGCCATATTCCCACCTCGATTAAAATCTAAAAAACAAAGTTTATAAATCTTATTATTGTCGACAGTGTTTACTTATCATCAATAAGATAAGATTTTGCTGTTAAGCAAAATCTCTATTAGGGATAAGAATCGATTCCTACCTAAGTCTAAGAAGATTCCGGCAGCCTCAGCAGGAGTAATGAAGTTAAGA
>JAHJAV010000101.1 GCA_018813685.1 Nanobdellota archaeon
AAAAATGCCAATTTTCTGAAGGTATAAAATACACTCCTGACCAGATAAGTGGGTTTGACCAAGGACAACTTCCAGGGTGGGGTCATGAGTTCAGCCGTGCTTATCGTGCAGTACATGGTGCTGAATCTTTTTGTATAATAAACTATTATTTAAGGTTAGTTGAGCATAAAAAAGACAGTTCTGATGCTGACAAAGATAAATCCTTTGATCAATACCTAAAAGAACACCCGGAAATACAACAGGCTATTGACAAAATAGAAAAGTTTAGACATGGAGTCATGGGATTAGCATCTGACCTCGTAATTATAAAGAATAGGGTAACTTCTATAAAATATCAGGTGTATGATACTACTTTGTTTACCCTTCCTAGAATGTTTGGATATTCATCACAATATGTTGATTTTCCAGATGATATACAATCTTACTCTGTAATTTCAAATAAGACCTCTGTACAGTTCTTGTTAGCTGAACTAGTATATAATGCAACAAAAGTTGCAGAGCAAAGAGATATCAGGCCAAGAATAGGATTAACTCTATCTGAACATTCTTTTGAAGATCTTCCAGCAGATGTGCAAACCAGGTTTAAATCCTATAATCTTGATAATTATTATGGGCTTCCCCTAAGTTATACTTGGCCTCAAACAACTGAAGAAGCAGTATATGTAAAACTTACAATAGGAGATAATTCTGGTGGTTTTGAAGGTGATGTTGAAAAGCATCTTGAAAAAGGAGCATCAGGCACAGGATCTACTGGCTTGGGTCTTCACAGCTTGATTAATGCGCAGGAAGGGCTTTTGTCTGCTGTTAACATAATAAACAAGCCAGGAAAATGAGCAGTCTTTGAGCTTTATTTCTTTAAAGCAGAGAAAAAAAAGTAATTTGAAATTAGAATGTTTTACTTCTTTGGCACTTTACTCTAGCGTGTTTATCTTATCTTCTGGCTTATCCATCTTAACAAAGGCTATCCCTATTTCTTGAAGTAGCTCTTTTGCAGTTTGGTCTGGATAATTCCCATAAGTGACATATCTTTTTATCCTTGCATTTGCCAGCATCTTAGCGCATAATATACAGGGAGGATGCGTACAATAAATAGTAGCCCCTTCTGTACTTACTCCATGAAGCCCAGCTTGTATTATAGCATTCTGCTCAGCATGTATTGCCCTGCATATCTCATGCCTCTCTCCGGATGGAATATTCTTCTCTTCTCTTAAGCAGCCTAATTCTAAGCAATCTTTAAGCCCAGAAGCAGCTCCATTATACCCTGTAGTAAGAATCCTTTTATCCCTTACAATAACTGCTCCAACATGATGCCTTCTGCATGTCGAACGTTCAGCCACAAGCATAGCTATCTTAAGAAAGTATTCATCCCATGATGGTCTTTTTGTTTCTGTCATCTTAACTATGGATCTCCACGAATTTTTTAAAACTTCTGTCATACGTCTTTTCAACATCCGCTGGAAAACAGCAGGCAGGAAGTTCATCCCTCTTCAAATGATAAGCTATGCATTCACAGCATAATCCTTTTTTATCACAGCCAGGATAAGTGCATGGGCACTTTTTTATATTATCTTCTTTTTGGCATTCCATAATACGCCCCCATAAATAAGTTAAAAAGGGATGTTTTTAAATTTTATGTTCTTATTTCAACTTTATCGAGATAGTTTTTTAATATCCCCCTAAACCCCTCCAATTCTTCTTTAGTGAATCCTTTCATCTCCTTGTATTTTGGATCGATAACCTCGTTAGCAGGCTTGAAGTTCTGTATTGCAAATTTTTTGCTTTCTTTGAGTAATTCCCCTATCTTCATCATATCCTCTTTTGTGTGGAGGCAAGGAACTACTGTAGTTCTGAATTCATAGTCTATTCCTGAATTTTTGATTAGATCTATGCTTTTTTTGATATCTTCAGTATCTACCTTTGCACCAGCTGTTTCCTCGTATTTTTCAATGGAATTCTTGATATCCATTGCTATAAAATCAATTAGGTTTCTATCAATCAACTCTTTTAAAAAGGTTGGATTAGTGCCGTTTGTATCTATCTTGACCAAATAGCCAATCTCTTTAACTTTTGGCAGGAAGTTGATTAATTCTTTGTGCAGTAATGGTTCCCCCCCTGTAATGCAGATACCATCCAGCCATCGTCTCTTCTCTTTAAGATACTCTAAAACATCCTGCTCAGAAAAAGCAGGCAAAACCTCAGAATTCAGAACTAGATCTTTATTATGGCAGAACCCGCACCTAAAATTACAATTAGGCAAAAACACAGTGCAAGCTACCTTGC
>JAHJAV010000102.1 GCA_018813685.1 Nanobdellota archaeon
ACATTGCTATTGTAGTTATTGTGGCTGTTGTTGCTATATTCTTAATGGTATTCCAGACAGGTATTAGGGTTACTGGTAATGTTAATGCTGAACCTAAACCTGAACCTAAACACGTTTGGGTATGGCATGGAGAGGGGGGTTTCGACTCTAGTTTCGACCTAAGTGGGCAACTATGCGACAAAATTAATGAAGAGCGCGAGGATCAAGATTATCAAAGTGGTATGTTATTCTATAGGGGGTTTTGGAAATGTGAAGGATTGCCTGGGGGAGAAGAGGATGGAACATGCCCTCATTGTTGTGGATTGGGCTTAGAGTGTAAGGGAGAATCACTTCCATCTTTAGATGAGAAATGCCAACCACAGCCAGGAGGACCTTGCTGTGATAGGGATTATTGTCTTCCAGGAACAGGAGGAGAACCAGAACCTAATTTGCAAGTACCTGAAGGCTGGAATATAGAAAAAACTCCTGATGCCATTCATATTCATGTAGATCCAGCTAATGTTGAAACGGGTCTGATAGGAGAATCTGCAAAAGCCCTTGAAGATGTGGCAAAGGCTATGCTTAAATCAGATTTACCAGTGGTAATTACTGGTGTACCTGCAACAATTGCAGCCTTAACAGGTGCATTGATTGAAGTTGCTCAAAATCTTACTGGTGCAGAGATTACGGCTAGTAAAACTACTACTGCTGTTACACCTGGCAATGGAGATACAGAAACAACAGCAACAAATGTTGAGGTAAAAACAGAATATTCTTTAGGTGTGGGGGCTGAGGTTTTAGGGGTTAAAGTTAAGGTTAAACTTACCAATGAAGGATTTCCTGGAAAGGTTGCAGAGTTGTTTGGTCTTCCCTATGGTATTAGTCGTCCGCTAGGCTTTTTTGTTCCAGTTAGTGGAAGCATAGAATTTAATCCTGAAGAGTAATATACACCACCAAAAAGTAGTAAACTTTATATATAACCACTTCTTATCTATGTAATATGGCACCAGGCAGTAATTTAAGGTATTGCATATTTGCAGCATGTCTTGCTTTAGCTGGCTGTATGGAGGATTCTCCTTCTCCTGGCACTGCACCAGTTATAGGCTCTGATCCTAATACGCAAAAAGCAGAGTGGAATAAAAGGAAAGATGGCGCTCTGCAAAGCTATAGGAAACCAACACCTGCATTGGATGAAAGGGCAGACATTGAATTTAGTAATGGTAAACCAGAAGAAAAAGTTATATGGGAAGACAAACATGCAGGATACAGGGTGATTGAAGGAGATAATTTAGATGTGCGCAGAAATAATAAAAACAATAAAGATTATTATATTGTTCAGGTATCCCAAGCTGATGGTGAGAAAAGGCTGATGGATCTGGCATTAACTGCCCATTATGAGGATTCCTGGGCATTCTTTGAGATGGATGGAAAACCGTACTTTCTTGACTGCGGCTATAAACAAAAGGTAAACAGAAGCGATTCTAATGCATCTTTATTATACTCCTTTTTTAGGTCAAAAGGAATAAGCTCATTTACCCGCTACCATATCCATCCGCTTTCAGCTGTCTTTAGTGAAATAAACAAGGATGTTAAGAAAAGGGCATTAGGAGAAAAAGAGCTTCTTAAACGAGTAAGAAAAACCTATTCATTTATTCTTAAGCCAAGCCCTTCTGATTACAGGCACCATAAATCAGTTGAGAAAGAATCTGCAGATAAAGGGCTTATGTTATTTCCATCAAGAATCTGCACACCTTATTCTGTTCTTGAGTATGACACTAGGAATGTAGAAATCTCAGAAACAGAAACAGAATTAATTATAGATCAGAATATTAGGCTGAGAGACATTATAGGCACTCTGTTCGGAAGGCCAAATCCAAATGCGCCATTCCAAACAATATACAGCAGAGATGCGCCTGCAGATAAGTTGATTTTTGATTTATACCTTGCTTGGAAAGAACAGCAATTGCCCCCATAAGGCTAAATAATCAAACATAACTATTTTTTCTCTTAAATTCTTAAACTTTTTTCCAAAAGTTTTAGAAAACATAATTTCTAAACCGTTTTAAAATCGAAGATTTTAAAAAGTTTTAAATACTAGCAATAGGAAAAACAGTATATTATAGTAATTAAAGCTGCTGGTGAATTTGATGAGGAAATCAGATAAAAAACAACTCTATATGGCTGTAGCAAGCATTGCTGCAATTGTTATTATAACTATTCTTTTCTTTCAGCTTCCTTCTTTAAGGTTAAGAACTGTTGGCAAGTCAATTGAAGCGCCAGAAGAAAATGAAGAAGAGCCTTATGGAGAACTGCCTTTTTACATTCTTCCTGTTAATATAACAAATGGAACAGAAGAGAGCAAACAATTTATTGATTTAACAATTTATACATTATATCCTGGCCAGACTAGCAAAATGTCAGCCAGAGGCAATTCTATGGGTAATTTATTTTTATTGCTTGCATGGATTGCAGATAATCTTGGGTTCTCTGGTGATTTTGAGCTTGCCCTTGCTTATAATGCAACTATGGATTTATATGATGAATATGGGAACAAAACAGGGGAAAAGGATGTGTTAGAGGAGGTATATTGCAGCGAAACAAATATAATAACAGAAGAGCATCTAAGCTTAGGATTTGATCAATATTTGGTTGGTAAAAAATTAGGTGTTTTGTTTATAATTGTATCTTCTAAATCATGGCCTTTGTTAGGTGAGATACCAGTGGTAGAGGAAGTTAGGTTGTCAGTCCTTCCTTTAGATGAATATGCTTCATTATGCCCTGAAGAAGAAATGCCTTATGAAGATGAGATTTATTATGAAGAAGAAATGCCTCCTGCTGGAGAGCCACCCGAAGGAATGTTTTATGAAGAAGAAATGCCTTATGAAGATGAGATTTATTATGAAGAAGAAATGCCTCCTGCTGGAGAGCCACCAGAAGGAGAACCGCCTGGAGAGCCACCAGAAGGAGTACCAGAACTTTCTATGATAGACCTTAATAATGATGGTGTTGATGATAGGCCAATATTTGACTTGAACAGTGATGGCATCGATACAATGGACATGTTAAATTCCATTTCACACTGGGGAGAAGAATTAAATGGAGTCAAGGTTGATGCTATTGCAATATTTACATTGCTTGAGTATTTGGGAGAATAACAAGAAAATTTCATAAATTTATTAAGATAGTAAAAAATCTGAAAAAGAGGAAGATGAAAAAGAAGAAAGTTGGTAATCGAACTTATCTATTGATTGTAGCCATTGTTGCAGTTGCTGCTATATGCTTGATGGTTTTTCAGGTAGGTGTTAATGTTACTGGAAAGCCCACACAAGAACCACCATATGTGGATGAACACTTGTATCCTTTCTGTGGAAATGGAATCTGTGATAATGATGAAGATTATAATTCATGCCCACAAGATTGCCATCAACCACCTCATGAACCAGGCAGTCCACCAGGCTATTGTGGAGATGGCACATGCAAGCCTGAAGAAGGAGAGGAATGTGATTGGTGTCCGCAAGATTGTGGAAACTGCTGTGGAAATGGAGTTTGTGATTATGATGAGAACTGCCGCACATGCCCCAAGGATTGCGGAGAACAAGAAACAGTAGATAAGCTTAGGGAGTTATTTACAATGGATGATTTAGAAACAAACGCAATGAATGATTTATTTGAGCAAAGAGAAGAACCTCAGTCTGATCCAAATTTCTGCCTTGGTATGTGGGAAGGAGCTCCTTGTGAAGTAAATGGTATGCAGGGAAAATGTGTTTTGGATCGGGGTTGGGGTCAAAGTACCCAAAAACTAATATGCCAAATCAATAAAGATGCATTGAATAAGTTGGCTGAACAGAGAGCAGGAGACTTTGGTTATTCTTCGGGGAGAGCACAAAATCCAAATGGGCTGAAACTTAGCCTTACTTTCTCTGCCCCTCCTAAGGTGGGTCGTACGTTTGATGATTTTACTTCTGTGGATTTAGGTGATGGTTGGGAGGTGAGAGCTTCATTAGAAGGCTTGGGTGTTCGCATTGATTTTTCTAAACAATGGTGAAATCACCCATTTAATTTCATCCCATAGGTATTATTAACCTGCTGTTCAATTTATCTAATCTCATCAATTTTAGTCACTAAATAGTAGAAACATTTATATATAAGTTCTTCCTAACTATGCATTATGAATCTGGCTCGTAATCTTAGATATGAACTATTAGCATTAAACACAGCTCTAGGCCAATCTATTGACAGCAAGGTATTATTTGAAGATGGTTATGGCAGCCAGGTAGTTCCTGCCAATAAGCTGGAAAGATGTATAAATGACGAGCAAAATAAGCGTTATATGCTTGTACAGGCATCTGAAGAAAAAGGAAGGAACTGGTTGATGCATTGGGCATTAACAGAGGATTTAGAAGATGGCTGGGCTTTCTTTTGGATGGATGAAAAGCCATACTGGCTGAACTATGGTTTTGGAGAGGGCCATAGGGCATTTAAAGAGAACAATAAGCTTATGTACAGCTTTCTAAGGGCAAATGATGTAAAATCAGTCAGGCTTTATCACCCTCATCTATTGCATAATGTTTTCGATGAGATTGACCAGTGTGTTAAAGGGATAAAATTAAGCAGAGGCGGGCTGTTAGGATATGTAAGAAAGAAACAATACTGGTTTATTCCTAGCGCTGGAGATTATTCAACCCATGCAAGAGAAAAAAAGGAATTGGCTGATATGGGGATTAAGCTTGAGCCTTCAGTTGCAGTCACGCCGTATTCTTTTTTTGAGCACGACACTGTCTTTTTTTCCTTCAATGATATATACCATGGCTTGTCAGCCAGGCAGTTAGGGGATATAGCTGCAAATAAATATAGTGGTGCAGCATGGTGCAATAATCAAAAAGAGAGAGAGGCAGACCTAAGAAGAGCAGGCCTGACCATCAGGGAGCACATTCTGCCTGCTGAAAGCCAGGATACTGCTGTCCTGCCGGGAATAGATAATGATTATGTTGTTGAAGCATACAACAAATGGTACAGCATAAACCACCCTGCATCTGATAAAACGCACCTCGGGGCAGATAATCCACAAACCGATACCAGAGCTGGAACCCATAAAATGATGCAAACCTTAAGAAAAGAACTAACTTTGCAAAAACCAAAAGGGCATCTTCCATACCAGAGATATAGGGGAAAAAGGTAAATATTTTTTCTTCTTTACAATCTGGAAATCTGCCCATTCTGCATTGATTAAATTTGAATATGCCTAATTTTATTAATTATTACAATGCTAAAAACCTTGAAAATTACTCCAAAGCAGCACTATAGCGGCAAAATTTAAATATAGGAGCAGCTAGTTCTATCTGATAGAGGTAGTAAAATGAAACTAAACTTTGAAAAACTAAATGGACTAGTGCCTGCAATAACACAGGACTATAAGACTGGAAAAGTACTTATGCTCGGCTTTATGAATAAAGAAGCATGGGAAAAGACTCTAGAGACTGGAAAAGTATGGTACTATAGCAGGACTAGAAATAAATTATGGATGAAAGGAGAGAGTTCTGGAAATGTCCAGAAGGTTAAGGAAATATTTGTTGATTGTGATGATGATACTGTGCTTATCAAGATAGAGCAGGCTGGAAATGCAGCATGCCATGAAGGTTATGAAAGCTGTTTTTTCAGGGATGTAAAAGGAAAGATTAAAGATAAAAAGGTGTTTGACCCGAAAAAGGTTTATGGAGGAAAAAATGAATGATTCAAAATTAAAATTAGGTATTCCAAAAGGGAGCTTGGAGAAATCAACTGTGCAGCTATTTAAGAAAGCTGGATTTACAATAAACATAAGTGAAAGAAACTATTTTCCAGATATAGATGATAAAGATATCGAATGCATGCTGATAAGAGCACAAGAGATGGCGCGTTATGTGGAAGATGGTGTGCTTGATTGTGGATTAACCGGAGCAGATTGGGTTAAGGAGAATAATGCTGATGTTGTAAAAGTAGCAGATTTAATATATTCTAAAACAGGATTTGGCAAGGTGAAATGGGTATTGGCAGCGCCTGTTGACGGAAAGATAAAATCAGTAAAGGATCTAGAAGGAAAGAAGATTGCAACAGAAGCTGTCAATATTACCAAGCAGTATCTTAAGAAGAATAAGGTAAATGCTGAAGTTGAGTTTTCATGGGGGGCTACAGAAGTAAAGCCACCTAAACTTGCTGATGCAATAATTGAGATAACAGAAACAGGCTCTTCTTTGAGAGCGAATAATCTAAAAATATTGGATGTTGTGATGGAATCTAATACTGTTTTGATTGCAAACAAGAAAGCTTTTGAGGATAAAAGCAAGAGGATTAAGATAGAAGAGATGGCATTATTGCTTAAAGGAGCTATATCTGCAGAGGGAAAAGTTGGATTGATGATGAATGTAAAGAAAGCAGATATTGATAAGGTTTTAGGCATATTGCCTGCTTTGAACAAGCCAACAATGGCAGAGTTATCAAATAAGAACTGGGTTGATATAAATACGATAGTCAATGAAAAGGTTGTTAGAGAGATAATTCCAAAGCTGAAGAAAGCTGGAGCGCAAGGGATTGTTGAGTATCCGTTGAATAAGGTGATCGAATAAAGATGATACAAAGAATAAATATAAAACAAAAGGAACTATTGAACAAGATTAAAGAGCGCTCTAAAAAGAATCTTGAAGCTGCTTCTGTAAGAGTTCTTCCTATTGTAAATGGAGTTAAGAAGTTTGGAGATAAGGCTTTGTTTGAGTATATTGAGAAGTATGATTGCTTTAAAGCTACAAAGAATAATATTTTAGTGAGCAAGGAAGAGATAAAAAGAGCTTATTCAAAGGTTAGTGCTGAAACTATAAAAGCTATAAAAGAAGCAAAGAAGAATATTGAAGAGTATTCTAGATTACAATTGCCCAAGGAATGGAGCAAAGAGGTTAAAAAAGGGATTAGAGTAGGGCAGCTTGTAAAACCATTGGATTCTGTAGGTTGTTATGTTCCTGGAGGGAATTTCCCTTTAGTTTCTACTGTGATTATGACAGTTGTTCCTGCAAAGGCTGCAGGTGTTAAGGAAGTTATTGTGTGTTCTCCTGCAAAAGAAGATAATTATGTGATGTATGCTGCTGCTGATATTGCAGGAGCTGATAAGATATACAGGATAGGGGGAGCACAGGCAATTGCTGCAATGGCTTATGGAACTGAAAGTGTTTGCAAGGTGGATAAGATAGTCGGGCCTGGAAATATATTTGTTACAGCTGCTAAGAAATTAGTCTATGGTGATGTTGGAATTGATTTTTTGGCAGGGCCTTCTGAGGTTATGATAATTGCAGAGTATGGAAATCCTAAGTTTATAGCAGCTGACATGTTAGCACAGGCAGAGCACGATCTGATGGCATCTGCTGTTTTGATTACAACAGATGAAAAGCTTGCCGAGGGTGTTGAAAGAGAATTGAATAAACAGTTGAATGAGTTGAATGTTAAGAGTTTTGCAGCTGAATCCTTGCGTAAGTATGGGGCTATTGTTATTGCTGATGATATAGATTCAGCTATAGATATGGCAAATGGATTTGCACCTGAGCACCTTGAAATAATCGTTAAGGATAAAAGTAAAGTGATTGAGAAGTTGAATAATTTTGGAGCTTTGTTTATCGGAGAGTATAGTCCAGAAGCTGCAGGTGATTATGTTGCTGGCCCAAATCATGTCTTGCCTACAGGTGGAGTTGCAAAGTTTAGAGCTGGATTAAGTGTTTTAGATTTTGTCAAGATGCCGACTGTGCAGGAACTAAGCAAAGATGGACTGAAGAGCTTAAAAGGAGCTATTGAAAAAATTGCATCTGTTGAAGGTTTAGAGGCTCACAAAAAGAGTGTTGAGAGAAGGTTTTGAATTCTAGATAGTGGGCGATGGATTGAAGTATCAACTGCAATAATAGAAATAACCAGAAATTTGTTTTGCAAAAACCAAAACATTAAAAAAGCAAATTCTTTTTTTAGCTTCGAAAATGCTTTGCATTTTCGAAAGGTTTAAAAATTAAGTTGAAAAAAGAGTTCCAGAGGATAAATTGAATTAATTGATTTGTCAACGAGGAAAATAAAATGATATTTGTACCAAATAAATTGTTTTATGTTAAGGGAGTTGGAGTTCACAAAGATAAGTTAGGCTCTTTTGAGCTGGCATTGAGAGATGCAGGAATCCAGAGCTGTAACTTAGTTAATGTTTCAAGCATCTGTCCGCCTAAGTGTAAGATATTATCAAAGGATGAAGGACTTAAGCTGCTAAGGCCAGGCCAGATAACTTTCTGTGTAATGGCAAGAAACGAAACAAACGAACCTAATAGATTAGTTTCTGCTGCTATCGGATTAGCTGTCCCTAAAGATGAAGAAAATTATGGTTATCTTTCAGAGCATCATGCTTTTGGAGAAAAAGCAGAAAAAGCAGGAGAGTATGCTGAAGACCTAGCAGCTACAATGTTAGCTACAACATTAGGTGTTGAGTTTGACCCAAATACTGCATGGGAAGAACGGGAGCAGATCTATAAAGCTTCTGGACATATATTCAAGACAACACACATATGCCAGTCTGCTGAAGGCAATAAAGACGGGCTATGGACAAGCGTGGTTGCTGCCGCTGTCTTTATTATAGAAAATAATGAAGTAAAGGGTCCTAAGGAAGCGACAAATGGAAAAACCAATGAGAAAACTGCTTAATTTTGGCGGTTCTTTTGAGACAGGTGATTCTTCTGTTGAATCTTTTAGTTACGAAGATTCTAAGATAATTATTTTACCAGTTCCTTTTGATATTACAAGCACTTGGATCAAAGGAGCAGATAAAGGGCCAAAGGCAATAATCGAGGCTTCACCTAATCTTGAGTTCTATGATATTGAAACAGATTCTGAAGTTTATAAGAAAGGAATATTTACAGAAAAAGAGATAATATCTGCAAATTCTTCTGATATGGTCCAGAACGTTGAAGAGAAGGTTGCAAAATTAATAAAAGATGGAAAGTTTGTTTTGATGTTAGGTGGAGATCATTCTGTCTCTGTTGGAGCGATTAAAGCCCATGCTTCTGCTTCTAAAAATCTAAGTGTACTTCACCTTGATGCACACGCTGACAGCAGGGATTCTTATGAAGGCAATAAATTAAGCCATGCCTGCGTGATTGCCCGTGCCAGGGAATATGTTAAGAATGTCGTTTCTGTTGGAGTTAGAAGTATGGATTC
This sequence comes from Nanobdellota archaeon, assembly GCA_018813685.1. Lineage (GTDB taxonomy): Archaea > Nanobdellota > Nanobdellia > Woesearchaeales > JACPBV01 > JAHJAV01. The sequence goes on from JAHJAV010000102.1 coordinate 9,187, forward strand.
TTCTGAAGCTGCAAAGGTTGACAAGAAAAAGATGTTCTTTGCAGAGAAGATTTATGATTCTGATGGCTGGATTGCGAAAGCTGTTGATGAACTTTCTGAAAATGTTTATGTTACAATAGATGTTGATGTTTTTGATCCTTCTATAATGCCTTCAACAGGAACTCCAGAGCCAGGCGGATTAAATTGGCATCAGGCAATTTCGCTTTTGAAAGAAGCTTTTAAGAAAAAGAATATTGTGGGAGTAGATGTTGTTGAGCTTTGCCCTTCTGAAAATAAGGCGCCTGATTTTATGGCTGCTAAACTGATATATAAGATTCTTAGCTATAAATTTTTTAACTCTAAGTGAAAATAACAAAATGTTTAAAAACTAGAGCATTAAAATATCTGTATAATAAAAAATATGAGGGTGGTGAAATATGGCAAAGGTTCTGATCATAGGTGCAGGCGGTGTTGGAGCAGTAGTAGTGCATAAATGCGCACAGGTTCCTGATGTTTTTTCTGAGATAATTCTTGCGAGCAGGACTTTATCCAAATGCGAGAAGATTAAGAAAGCAGTCAAAGAGATTGAAGGTGTTGATATTAAAATTGAAACAGTTGATGCTGACAAAGTTCCTGAAATGGTTGCACTGATAAAAAAGCATAAGCCAAATCTTGTAATTAATGTTGCACTGCCTTACCAAGACCTTACTATAATGGATGCCTGCTTAGAGACAGGAGTTAATTATTTAGATACTGCAAATTATGAGCCGCCGGATGTTGCGCATTTTGAATACAGTTGGCAATGGGCCTATCAGGATAAGTTCAAGCAAAAAGGAATTATGGCTTTATTGGGATGTGGTTTTGATCCTGGTGTTTCAAATGTTTATTGCGCCTATGCGCAGAAGCATTATTATGATAGCATTAAAACAATTGATGTATTAGATTGCAATGCAGGCAGCCACGGAAAGGCTTTTGCAACTAATTTTAATCCTGAGATAAATATCAGAGAGATTACTCAGGTAGTTCGGCACTGGGAAAAAGGAAAATGGATTGAAACACCTGCAATAATTGAAGAAGGGAGTGTTCATTTTATGTTTGATTATCCAGAGGTTGGACTTAAAGATAGTTATCTGCTTTATCACGAAGAAGAAGAGTCTCTTGTTAAGAATATTAAAGGCCTTCAAAGAATTAGATTCTGGATGACTTTCGGCCAGCAGTATCTAACACATCTTAAGGTATTACAAAATGTTGGAATGACTAGGATAGATGAAGTTGAGTATGAAGGCAAAAAGGTTGTACCTATAAAGTTTTTAAAATCTGTTTTACCAGAGCCTGCTTCGCTTGGTGAGGGTTATTCTGGAAAGACTGTTATAGGGTGTGTTTTTGATGGTGAGAAAGGTGGGCAGAGAGTAAGGAAGTATATCTATAATATATGTGATCATGCAGAATGCTATAAAGAGATAAGGGCTCAGGCAATCTCTTATACAACTGGAGTTCCTACTATGATAGGGGCTATGCTTATGCTGAAGGGGATATGGAAAGGCGCTGGTGTCTTTAATATGGAGCAGATGGATCCTGACCCAATGATGGATCTTCTTGGAAAATACGGATTACCATGGATAGTAAAGGATTTCAACGGGATATTGCCAGAGTAGACACTCCTTGTTTTATCATAGATGAAGGAGCTATTGAGAAAAATCTTAAGATTTTGGATTCTGTCCAGAAGGAAGCTGGCTGTAAGATTTTGCTTGCTTTGAAAGCTTATGCTGCTTATTGCACATTTCCTTTGATAAGTAAATATCTTTGTGGAGTTTGTGCTTCTGGGTTGAATGAAGCTAAGTTAGGCAAGGAAGAGTTTGGAAAGGAGGTTCATACTTTTGCCCCTGGTTTTTCAGATTCGGAGTTTGATGAGGTCGTTAAGAATTCTACTCATATTGTTTTTAATTCATTTTCCCAGCTGGAGAAGTTTAAATCTAGTGTTAAAGGCAGGAAGATTGGATTAAGGGTCAATCCAGAGAAGTCTGTTGCAGGTGTTAAGTTTGGTGTTTATGACCCCTGCACAAAGAACTCGAGATTAGGGATAAAGGCTCAGGAGTTTTCTGGCAAAAGTTTAGAAGGAGTTTCTGGTTTGCACTTTCATTGTTTGTGTGAGCAGGGTGTTGAGCCTTTAGAAGAGGTTTTGAAAGTGTTTATGGATAAGTTTGATCCTTATATTAAAAAGATGAGCTGGGTTAATTTTGGTGGAGGACATCATATAACTAAAGCTGATTATGATGTTGGGAAGTTGATTAAGATTATTGTTGATTTTAAGAAAAGATATCCTAACATCCAAGAGGTTTATCTTGAGCCAGGGGAAGCTGTTGTTTTGAATTCTGGTTATATGGCTGCTTCTGTTTTGGATATTATCCATAGCGGGAAGGATATTGCTATATTGGATACGTCTGTAGAGTCGCATATACTTGATGTTTTGATAACGCGCAATGAGCCTGGTGCTTATGTTCCTGAGATAATGGGGGCAGGAGTTGCTGGAAAGTTTAAGTTTAACTATGTTCTTGGTGGAGTAAGCTGCGCAGCAGGTGATGTAATTGGAGAGTATTCTTTTCCTAAGCAGCTTAAGGTTGGAGATAAACTGGTTTTCTTAGATATGGCATATTATACAATTGTAAAGACAAATACATTCAATGGAGTTAATCTTCCTTCTATATTTCTTTTAGATAATTCTGGAAAGTTGAAATTAGTTAAGAAGTTTAGGTATAGTGATTTTAAGGGAAGGTTGTAGCATCCCTATCTTTAGGATTAGGCAATCTTGGTCCTTTGTTATATTTTCCAGAATGGGGTCCAGAATAATAAGATGGATCAACACCATACAATCCAGGAAGTACCCTAAGAAAAGGGTCTCCTCCATTAGCACCTCTGCTGGCAATGTGTATTCCGGCTTGCGTCGCAAAAGCATTTCTTCCAACTACTGGTGTATTAGGGGGAATAATATAACCAAAAATTTCTGCTATACGATGTATTGAAGGAATAACTTGAGTATAATTCAAGTCAGTTATTACTTCAAGTAAATCTTGATGCACAGATAAAGCAGCTGAAAGTGCAGCTAAGTCTGTATTTCCGGCCCTCTCTCCTAAACCAAGTGCGGCTACGTGAATCTCATCAACACCTGCAAAAATTCCTTCAACTGAATTTTGTACTGCATTAGACAGGTCATTATGTGAATGCATAACCAACCTATAGTCTCCCTTTATGTTTGTCTTAATCCAATTAGCTAATTCAAAAGATTGTCTAGGCAGCATACAACCACTACTATCGCAGATCACCAGTCTTGTTGCACCTGCGGCTAATGCAGTTGTATACAAAATTCTCATAAATTCACGCTTATTTTGGTAGGATTCTGGTGTGAACTCAACTCCATAAGCAACATGGTCTATATGTTGTCTAGCTAATCTTACTGCATCGCCTGTTTGATCTATAGCTTGAGATTCAGATAAATTACAAACTTCAAGCCTGGAATCAATTCCTGGGCAAAAAGTAAAAATCACTGGTGTCTCTGCTTTATCTAAAGCATCTACGGCCGATTCTATGTCTTTATTTTTGATTCGTGCTAATGCTGAAACTTCAACACCCCTTAAAGAAATAGATATTTCCTTAACTGAGCTATAATCGTGATCTCTATTAGCTGGAAAACCTACTTCAATAGTATTCACCCCCATATCAACTAGGTGATGTGCTATCTCAACTTTCTGCCTTGGACTTAAAGCGAAACCGGGAGCTTCATCTCCTTCCCTCAATACAACTTCATATAAGAATATTTTTCTCATTAAAAAGTTGTGAATATAATTATAGTTTTAAACCTTGCCATTTCAAATGATATGAAGGGTATAACCCTCACTATTGCGGGTAAAATACCTTATAAAAGCTGTTTCTCCTCTTTAATGCTAAGGTAGTTATATAAATAAGGATACATTTTAGAATAAAATGACAACAATTAAACCAAGAAAAGCTGTAATGGAGATGGAATCTTATAGTCCGCCTCTTGAAGGCAGGAGAGGTATGCTTAGATTAGACTTTAATGAAAACACAGTAGGTTGCTCTCCAAAGGTACTTGAGGCTCTTAAGAATATTAAGGAAGAAGAGATTGCTGCTTATCCGGAGTATAGCAAGTTTAAGTCAAAGCTAGCTGAAAATCTGAATGTTTCTGCTGATAAGCTTATGGTAACTAATGCAACTGATGAAGCTATAATGGTAATAATCCAAACATATGTTGAAGCTGGTGAGGAAGTGATTATTCCTGTTCCGACTTTTGCAATGTTCAAGTTTTATGCCCAGTTAGCAGGGGCAAAGATAAAAGAGGTTCCTTATAGTTCTAATCTGTCTTTTCCTACAAAAAAGGTTATTGATTCTATAAATAAAAAGACAAAACTGATTATATTGTGCAATCCGAATAACCCTACTGGAAGTTTGATTGAAAGAAAGGATGTTATCAAGGTCATTGAGAAAGCGCAGAAATGTGATTGTTTGGTTTTGCTAGATGAAGCTTATTATCAGTATTCTGGCCTTGAGTGCCTTGATCTAGTAGATAGGTATGACAATCTGATTGTTATAAGGACTTTTTCAAAGGTATATGGAATGGGCGGCTTAAGATTAGGGTATGCTGTGTCTAATCCAGAGATAATAAAGAATATGCTAAAGGCAGGTTCGCCATATTCAGTAAATACAATGGCAATGTATGCTGCGTCTGTTGGAATTGATGACGATAATTATGTTAGGTGGTATGTTGAAGAGGTAAAGCAGGCAAAGAAGCTGCTCTATAATGCATTGGCTAAGATGAAAATCAAGGCTTATCCAAGCACTGCTAATTTTCTGATTGCTAAATTCCCTAAAAGATCAAAAGAGATTGAAGATAAGCTAAAAGAGAAAGGGATATTGGTAAGGGACAGGAGCAGTTACCCCCTGCTTAAGGATTGCTTAAGAATAGGGGTAGGAACTGTAAAACAGACAGAGCAGCTTATTTCGGCCATTAAGGAGATTATATAATGAATAATTGGTTAACCTTTATCTTATCATTAGTTGGATTATTGGCGCTTTACTGGGTTCTTTTTGGCCAGTGGAAATGGAATAAGATGATAAGGCAGGAAAAAGAAGAAGTTATAGAAAAAAAGGATAAAGCAAAATGAAGCTATTAATATTTGATATTGATGGAGTATTAGTTGATGTAAGCAACTCTTATAGATTAGCTATCAAGAAAACAGCTGAGTTTTTTTTAGGGAAGATTTTAGATATGTCAGATGTTGAGAATATTAAAAATAGAGGGATAAATAATGACCATGAAGCTACTGAAATATTGATAAGAGAGAATGGCGGTGATTTTAGAGAGCAGGTAATAATCAAGAAGTTTCAGGAGTATTATCTTGGAAGGAAGATGGACGGATTTATAAAAAATGAGAAGTGCCTTATTGATGAAAAGGTTTTGAAGAAACTGAAAAAATATAAGTTAGCTGTGTTTACAGGAAGGCCAAGATTAGAAGCAGAGTTTGCTCTTGATAAGTTTAAGATCAGAAAACATTTTAAAGAGATTGTGTGTATGGAAGATGTTATCAAAGGAAAGCCTGATCCAGAAGGGATATTAAATATTTTGAAGAAGATGAATATTAAGGCAGAGGATGCAGTTTATATCGGAGATAATCTTGCTGATGCAGGGGCTGCTAAGAGTGCTAATGTTAAGTTCATCGGAGTAGTTGCTCCAAATGCAGACAAGGTTTATACCAAAAATATCTTAAAGTCAGAAGGTGCTGGAGCTGTGCTGAACAGTGTGGATGATGTTGTTAAAGTGGTTAAGTGAAGTTCTGTTATTTTATTCAGTAATTTAACGAAAGTTTTAAATATATCCTAGGATATCAATTGATATTAAGAGCTATTATGGACCTTACACAATACGATATTGAGATAAAGAGGCATGCATTCATAAGGGCCATGGAAAGGAATGTAAGCCCAGATATGATTGAAGCTACAATAAAAGGCGGTAAGGTAGAGAGGTTTGGAAAGCACGGCATAAAGCTGATTAAAGAATATAAAAGATTCACAGTCATTTGTGTGGGCCAGATGGTTGGCACTAAGATAAAAATTTTTACAATAGAAACAAAGGGAGGATAAAATGAGAAAATGCTCTGATTGTAAAGTGGAAATGAAAGAATTAACAGCTAAAACTCCAGAAGGAATTGAGTACACCTATTTCAAATGTGGAAAGTGTGGAGAGGAGATACTTAACATGGATCAGTTGCACAATGTTGCTGAGAAATACAGGGAGATGAAAAGGTTTCATGCTAAGGTTTCAAAGTGGGGCATGAGCTTAGGATTGAGAATACCTAAGGAATTAGTCCAGAAATACAACTTTAAGAATAACGAGGAAGTTACTATGATTCCTGAAAAGGAAGGAATAAAGATAATACCTGCTTGAATTGAAGAATTCTTCATAACCCAACTATAGCGGTTAAATTTAAATATAGGTGTACCTTATTCACTCTGATAATGATAACTCAAAAAAGAAAAACAAAAGAAACCTCTATTGAGGTAAAACTGAATGTAGAAGGAACTGGCAAGTCAAAGATAGATACTAAAATAAATTTCTTAAACCATATGCTTGAATTATTTGCAAAACATGGAACATTTGACCTTGAATTAAAAGCAGCTGGCGACTTAGAAGTAGACCAGCACCATTTAGTTGAAGATATAGGAATTGTAATCGGGCAGGCTTTTGATTCTGCTCTTGGAGATAGAAAAGGGATAAACAGAGCTGGTTTTTTTGCTATGCCTATGGATGAAGCATTGGCTATATTTGCTGTTGATATAGGCGGAAGGCCGTCTTTGAAGTTTGATGTTAAATTTAAGAAAGATAAAGTAGGTGACTTAGATACTGAGTTGATCTATGACTTCTTTGAAGGGTTTTCAAACAACCTTAAGTGCAATATTCAGCTAAGAAGCTTTGATGCAAGGACAGACCACCACAATGCAGAAGCGATTTTTAAGGCATTTGGAAGGGCTTTGAAGATGGCTTGCAGTAAAGATAAGAAGCTGAAGGATTATATACCAAGCACTAAGGGATTGATTTAAGATGATTGCTGTAATTGATTACGGAGCAGGTAATTTAAAGTCTGTCACTAATGCATTGGATTTTATTAAAGCTAGGTATAAAGTGACATCTTCTGCAGAAGACATTAAGAAAGCAGACAAAATAATATTTCCTGGTGTAGGGGCTTTTGGTGACTGCGTAAGTTCTCTCAAGAAAAAAAAGATATTTGATGTATTGAAGAAAGAGATTGTTAAAAAACCTTTTCTTGGAATATGTTTAGGTATGCAGGTATTGTTTGAATCCAGCGAGGAAAGTTCTGGGATTGAAGGGTTGGGATTGTTTAAAGGCAAGGTCAGGAAGTTTCAGAGCAAGACCTTAAAAATACCTCAGATAGGGTGGAATTCAATAAATGTAATGAAAAAAAGTGAATTGCTTAAAGGTGTTGCAGATGGCTCTTATCTTTATCTAGTGCATTCTTATTATGCTGACCCTGATGATGAGAAGATAGTCCTGACTAAGACTTCTTATGGGATTGACTATTGCTCTGGAATCGCTGATGGGAATGTGTTTGGAGTTCAGTTCCACCCAGAGAGAAGCGGAGAAATAGGGTTAAGGATATTGAAGAATTTTGTTGGGTTAAAATGAAGGCAGTTTTATTTGACATGGATGGGGTATTGATAGACTCACATAATGCATGGTTCACCAGGTTTAATGCTGCGCTTGAGCATTTTGGATTTAAGAAAATAAATATGGAGGAGTTTGATATGCATATATGGGCAATAAACTTTGCAGAGACAGTCAGCAGGTATTTTCCAGGCAAGACGATTGATGAAGTCAGGAAATTTTATTTTGATAACTTTGAGAAGTTTGTAGATCTTGTGAAGAAGATGCCTCATGCAGAGGAAGCGCTTAAGATTATTAAGCAGAAAAGCCTTAAGTTAGGTGTAGCTTCAAACACTCAAAGCAATATAGTCAAAGAAGTGTTGAAACGACATAATCTGATTAAGTATTTTGACCATATAATAGGTGGAGAGATGGTGAAGAAAGGAAAGCCAGATCCAGAGATAATATTGCTCGGGCTGAGCAAGATGAAGATGAAGCCTGATGAAATTCTATTTATAGGAGATACAATATATGATAAACAAGCTGCAGAGGCTGCTAAGGTCAAGTTTATAGGCTATAAGACAGATGGTGATTTTAGGGTTGATGATTTGAGGGATATTTTTAAGATTAGTGGATTGTAGCCGCACTATAAAGGCTATATTTAAATATAAGAGTGCCCATTCTCATATTGTAATATGCTAGCAAAACGAATAATTCCATGCATGGATGTAAGGGATGGAAGGGTAGTCAAAGGAATAAACTTTGTTAATATAAAAGATGCTGGCGACCCTGTTGAATTGGCTGAGGAGTATAATAAGCAGGGAGCTGATGAATTAGTTTTTTTAGATATCACTGCTTCTTCTGACAAAAGAGACACTATGGTAAATGTTGTAAGTGAAGTTGCAAAAAAAGTGTTTATCCCTTTTACTGTTGGCGGAGGTATAAGGAGCGTTGAGGATATGAGGAAAATATTGAATGCTGGCGCTGACAAGATCTCAGTAAATACTGCTGCTGTTGAAAATCCTTCTTTAATCAATGAAGGTGCTTTAAAGTTTGGCTCGCAATGCATTGTTCTTGCTATTGATGCTAAAAAGAATCCTAAAATGAAAAATGGTTTTGAGGTTTATACTTATGGCGGCAGGAAGCCAACTGGGATTGATGCTATTTCATGGGCTAAGAAAGGAGAGAAGTTAGGCGCTGGCGAAATCTTATTGACTTCTATGGATAGAGACGGGACAAAGAAAGGGTTTGATCTGGAACTGACCAAAAAGATTTCTGGCTCTGTTAATATTCCAGTCATTGCGTCTGGCGGCGTAGGTAATCTAGAACATTTTGTAGAAGCTTTTACAAAAGGAAAAGCAGACGCTGCTTTGGCTGCTTCTATATTCCACTATAAAGAGTATACTGTCAAGGATATCAAGGACTATTGCAGGAAGGAAAAGGTTGTTGTTAGGGAATGAATCTATTCTCTGTAGGTAAAGTCCATCTTTTTTGGGCCAAATCTTATTACATCGCCATCATTAAGAACAACTGGAGCATCTTCAAGACTTTCTGGGGCATCACGAACAAATGCTAGAATATAATCAATATCTCCTAATTCTTCAGGCCGTTTGGATTCATCTTCCCATAAGTTTGGCAATGCGCCTTTTTTCATGCTTTTTTCGCTTCTTCAATAAGCCATGATAAAGTAACAGTTGCGTCAGCCAGGCTTTCGTCACCTATAAAAGTGCCGTTTCTGCTATAATTTATTAGTCCGCGATTGCTTATCCACTGGTTCAATACAACCAGCCATTCTATGAATGACTCTAGGAATTCAAAAGGCGCTCCCTGTTTCCCTTTTTTTAATTACTTAGAAGTAGGTATAAAATCGAAAGATTTAAATATATGCCCAGCACTACGTTTCGTTAAGTGATTTATATGGCAAACTTGGTTAATTTAATTGGTAGCAGTTTAGAAAGAATGTTGGGTCATATGGGTTTAATTCATGGACCCAGGCATGATAGGAATAATCCGGCTCCTTTTTCTGCTCAAAACCTGCCTATCACAGGGGTATCTATCAATTGCGATTCAACTACTCCACCCAGTTGTACTGATTATACTCTAATTTTTATGGAAATTGTCGAACAGGTTAGACAAAAAATCCAGGGAAGCAAGCAGTTTCATTATGAAAATTTTGTAAGAGAAAACATAGAATTTGTTCAGACCGAGCTTAAAAAAAAGCCAGATAATTACAGGTCATTCAGTGAGGATATTAGAGAGATAGACGAAGATGTCGAAAGTGCAATGCTTTCTTTTTTTGATGTCCCAAAAGACAAAGTTAAACCGTCTCCAGCTTATGAGCTGAATCACATAAAGGTTGATGGTAATTTAGGTATTGAAGGCACAATAGGCGAGAAAATTGACTTGCACACACTGGTTCCTGATTTAGTCAAACCCGGCACACATTATGTTGATAGGAGGAAGACACTAACAGATAGAGAGTATGTTGAAAGGGGAGAAGCCTTTCTTAAGCATATTCAAGATCAGTTTGAATCGCTGGAGATTACTAAAGAAGATTATGCTGGAGTGCAGACTGATTTGGATCAGGGACAGAGAGATGCCGAATACGCAAATAATCACTGTAAATGGGGGAGTAGTCCGAATATTTCTGTACCTAAAAAAGTTGATTTAAGTACGAGAATGCTGGCAGTAAAAAAACTTCAGGAGATCCTTGCATTGCAGTGGCTTGAACTGCAAAGAGAGCTATATGATTAAAAAAGCTTTTTAAACACAAAAGCAACTATGCCTATTAAAATGTGGTTCCATACTAATTGGTTTATTCCTCCAAAGGAATTCAAGATGAACGGAGAAGAAGGACAGGTTAAAGCTGCTTCTTTTACTATGAGTGGAGAGAAGAAAAAATAAGCCTATCTGCAAAGTCCGGGTATTGGTTTAGTTGGGATAATTGTTTCTAAAACTCTCCTGTATAGCTCTTCACTCCATCCAAGGCTTGCAGCATCAGTGAAAATCACAGCAGGATTTTCAGAGTGGTTTTCCATCAAAGCAATCATATGCTTAATGCAAAAATCTATACTCCAACCGCAGGCTTCTGCAGCTGTAACTCCATCATCCACTAGTCTTCTTTTTGCTGCTACCAGCTGTTCATCATAGCTGATATAATCTTTATAAGCTATCTGCATAATGTCGGGCCTATCACACAACATATGTGCTGGCCACTTATTGCTATGGAGATTGTATATGGGATTTCCTTGTTCAACTGCTTGGTCAACTATCTGCTGCAAATCTGCCCTGTAATCCTCCCCCATTAAACCTAAGGCCCAGTCATCTATGTGCATACAGATTAATGCCGCCATAATCTTGGAGAATAGAATTACCATTAAAAACTTATCTCTTAGCAAAATATTTAAATAAACCTTTCTTTTGGTCTATTAATATGATATTCCCGAGCATTGATTTGATGAACGGCAAGGTTGTACAGCTAGTTCAGGGCAAAAAAGAAAACAAGAAATTAGAGATAGATGATGTTCTAGGTGTTGCTAGGAAGTTTTCTAAGTATCAGATACAGGTTATTGATCTAGATGCTGCTATGGGCTCTGGAAGTAATCTAAGCACAGTAAAGGTGTTATGCTCTAAGTTTCCCTGCAGAGTTGGTGGCGGGATAAGAACAGTAGAGCGAGCAAAGGAGCTCATAAAAGCAGGCGCTAAGAAGATAATAATCGGTTCAGCTGCTTTCAAGAGCGATGGTACTATAGATGTGTTATTCCTAAAACAGCTGAATAAGGTTATGGGGAAAGAAAAGATAATAATCGCTATTGATTCAAAAGATGGAAAAGTAGTTGTAAAAGGATGGAAAGAGTCTACAGGGGCTGATCCTGTAAAGGTTGTCAAAGAGCTTGAGAAATACTGCTCTGAATTCCTCTATACTTATGTTGATAAAGAAGGCATGATGCAGGGAACTGATTTTTCAACTTTAAGGAAACTGAAGTATGCTACTTCAAATGAGATAACTGCAGCTGGTGGAATCTCTTCAATGGATGAGATAAACAGGCTAGAAAGATTGGGCGTGAATTCTGTCTTAGGTATGGCTTTGTATACTGGGAAGATAAACCTGCCATAATATTGTTGATTGGCCATAATACAAAACTGCTTCTTTACATTATTTCATGGTTCAATTCTTTTTATCCCTAAATCATCAAAATCATGATCATAACTAACAATAGCGGAACAGCCTTTTAAAAGGGCAGTTGTATAATGGACTAGATCAGAAATCTTTAGATTAGATTTTCCACTTCTCTTTAATGCCTCAAAAAATAGATTAATATCAAAATTAACTATCTCTATATTATCAGCCTGATAGAATAACTTAACCATGCCTATTGCCAATTCCTTATCTTTTGTGATTGTTGCCACTTTACTAAAACTCTCCAATAATATTAAGGTATTGACTGTTATTTTCTCATTTTCAATTAATTCCCTGCACACCTCTTTTTTTGGATTATTGCTGAAAGCAAAAACAATGACGTCGCTGTCTATCAGCTTATTCATAGATACCACTGTCCATTGATTTTATCTGTTCTGGCTTAAGGTTATGCCTTTTAGTCTTGTCAGCTTCCTCGAACAGCTTTTTAAAAGGGTTTACTCTCTCTAGATCTAATCTAGGCTGGTCTTCCAGATTTGCCACACATCGCTTAAGCAATAAATTTATAGCCTCTCGCTTGTCTTTTAGCTCGTGCTCTACTTTGAAATGCTCTATCTCCTTGTTAATTTCCCGGGGTATATCCAGTGTTATCATTACCATTTTACATCACCTTATAGTACAATGTTGTAAGATACTATATAAACCTTTTGTTTTTGGAAACTAACAAGAGATTACTTATTTCTCAGCCTAGGCAAAACCCAATAGGCCATTGCAGCGCAGATTATAATGACTGCCCAGAAAACATAGTTACTTACTTTTCTCATTGCAAAAAGAATCAAGTCTAGGACTATCAAGACAGTAAAGAATATTCCGATTCCTTTGATTATTTCTGGCCTCATATTCACCTCATCACAATTCTCTGCAATAATATAAATGCTATGCAGACAGCTACCATCGTGAAATAAACAATCTTGCTCCAATTAAGTATCTTTTTTCCGTCAAACATCCAGACTGGGATCAGATTGAACAAAGCTAACCAGGTATTTATCATAAAGCCATAGCCTGCAATAAAATAAAACATGCTAAGTGAAGGAGATAATAAGATTGAAAGGAACAAGGCAGCGATTATCAAATTAGCTATAGCTCCTGCTGCTGATATGATTCCATTTCTTCTTTTTCCAACAGGGCCTGTTATAAAGACTGCTCCTGGAGCGACGAATATAGCTTTGAACAAGATAGCCATGAATATAGCTAAGAGCAGCATCTTGTCCCAAGACCTAAATTCAGCCTGGCAGCCATAATGCTGAGCAACAACCTTATGGGCCATCTCGTGAGCGATAAACCCTAAACCAACTGTCAAAGAAGCTACCATGAATATGCTTATGAAACCAAATGAGAATATAGAACCGCCTAATATGATTGCAAATGCCAAAGATATAGCAAGCCATGCTTTAATTAAATCTAATAATTCTGTTCTGGATGTAGTTATTCTTCCTAATTGGATCTGGTCTTTTGGGTTTATCAGCTTCATCTATCTCCCCTTCTTATCTTACCCACTAATCTTTCTAATGTATCAATCTTTTTCATCAATTCGAGCTTTTCTTTGTCTGACTCAGCTAATTTATTTGCGTGCTTTACCAATTCAAAATCCTCTTTCTTTATGTTTTTGCTTACTTCTGTGAACTTGTTTATCTCTGAAGAGAGTAGTTTAACCTGTGAAACAACAGATGACATCTGCTCTTTTAGTTTAGTGTATTCATCAATATCACCTTTAAGCTTTTCTGAGTTAAGCTTCAGCTCTTTTCCAAGCTCTTCTTCGAACTTTTCCATCAAAGATTTCTGCATCTGGGCTTTTAACAACCTGAAATCATAGACTTCTTTCTTTAAACTTTCTTTTGAGTCATTTATTATGTCTAAGTTTGACTTAAAATTGGTTAAAAATTCAGTTTGACTGCCTTTTATCTCTATTAGGGATTTGTTTAAGTTTGCTAATTCTTCCTTTAAAGAATCAACGCTGGTAGAATGCTCTCCTACTTTTTGGGTTATCCCATCTATAAGTTCCTTTGTCTGCATCAGATCCTTTATTTTTTGTATCATAGAACGGGTTAAAGATAACTAATATAAAAAGATATAGATAAATCTGGTTATTTACACATCCACAAACAGCTTATGCTTTTCTGTTCCTGAAAGCTCTTTAAGGATTCTCTTGATTATTGTCTTTTCTGGGTCTGGCATCAATTTAACTCTGCTCTTTATATCATCAAAGTTTTCAAACGGCTTTTCTTTTCTTGCCTCTATTATCTCCCACATGTGTTTCTTGCCTAGGCCAGGCAATAGCTCTAGCTGATGCATTCTTGTGCCTAATGGCTGCGCATTGTTGAAAAAATCAATAAAACGTTTCTGGTCTTTTTCTATAATACCTTTTATTATCGGCTCTAGCTCTGACCTTGCTGTCTGTGACAATTTATCAAGAGCAAGCCTTCCCATTATATGGTGGATCTTATCTCTCTTGCCTTCCCCTATATAGGCCTCTTCATAAGGCTGAAGATGTATGCCTTTTTTAGAGACTAATTCCAGGAGTACAAATCTCAATTTGCCTATAGCTTGCACTATCGGAGTCTTCATATGCATTGGCCTGTTGTCCAAAGCATAGCCGTTTGGCAGGAAGTCCAATACAATTACAATGTCTTCTTTCTTATCCTCTATCATTTTAACCTGTTAAAATGGTAGGCTTGAAAAATAACTGATTTTTTCATTGTCTATCATTTTAAGTTTTTTCCACCCTCTTATGTGTTTAGTAAACTTTTGTATTTGTAAAGAAACGCTTTTGCGTTTCTTGAGCATCCCAGAAATCATTATGATTTCTGATATATAAATATTTTGTTATTATTGATTCATTCAAAAAAAGAAATCACTTGGATTCTACGTATTTATTAACTACTTCGACAATTTTCTTTAGATTGTCATTGGTTACTGTTATCGGGTAAGCCTTCAACACTGTCTTGATATCATCCAAAGTTGTAGGAAGAACATCTATTATCTTTACAATATGCTGATCTCTCAATCTTGGAACCTTCAATTCATCTATCTCTTTGAACAGCTTTTCAGAGTCTTTTAGATCGGCAAAGCTTTGAAGATACTCTTCTGTTCTCATAGCCCTGAAATTTAGGTCTTTATCCCTTGCCCTTATCTTTTCAAGCTCTTTCCTTAGCTCATTTATGTTAATTGGCTTTTCTGATATAATATTAGTGTCTGGCATTTTTACCCCTTTTTAAGATGAACTGGATGAACTATAAGGCATTTTTCTTTTCCGCCATCTTTAATCATTACTTCATAGCACTTTCCCTGCATCCTGCCTATTGTGCCGCTCTTTCCATAGAATCCTGCATGATACATCCCTGTATGGATAGATGAATCAAGGCTTAGCCTTACCCTGTCGCCTAGCTTAAAGCTCTGAAAGTAGTTTCTAAGTGAAACTTTTCCTTTCTCATTCTTATGCTTAGTGAAGAGATGCCTAGTCTTCCTTCTTGCTCCGCCTATTCTTTTCATATACTTCAAGGATTTTGTGCCCATATAAAAAGCTTTTGTTTCCTGCCCTTATTTTACACAAAATCAAAACATTTATATATTTGTGGAGTAATCAACATTCTATCATAGTAACTATTGACGGAGGATGCTTAAAATGGGTTTTTTTTCAAAATTAAAGGAGGCTATTTCTGGTGGTGATACTGCTGCAGTTCTCGAAGAAGCAGAAAGAGAAGATTATGTTGAATTGGGGGCTGACGGAGGCAAGGGAGATTCTAAGATTATAGTAAGGCCTTTTTTATTGCAGGATTTTGAGTCAATCAAAGGTATCCTTGATGTCTTAAGAGATGGGCATACAATTGCACTTATCAATATAAAACCTTTAAAGGATAAGGATCTTGTTGAGCTTAAAAGAGCTATTAACAAACTAAAGAAGACCTGTGATGCGATTGAAGGCGACATAGCTGGATTTGGGGATGACTGGATTGCTGCTGTGCCGCAATTCGCAAAGATACACAGGGCAAAGAAAGAAGAAGGATCTGTTGCTCCAAAGAAAAGATTGGATGAAGTAACTGAGTACAGCGCAGAAGAAGGCACAGATGATGGGTCTGAGCCTAAGATAGAAGCT